>DAIOGM010000237.1:9245-11116 GCA_036745215.1 Gemmataceae bacterium | reverse complement strand
AGATTGGAAAACTTGCGCAGGAAACAAAGATTCTGATCATTAGTAGAACAGATGGGAATCACCTCGTCTGGGCGACACTGCATTTAATCTGTGTTGATCTGTGTTCATCTGTGGTTTCATCGTTTTCCGCGCTTGCTTTTTCGTTCCTTTCGGGACAGGATCATGGGATTGCCCCCCACCCTTTTCCCGCAAAGGATCGACTTCGATGAACCGCCGCATCTTGCTCGCATTTTTGTGTGCGCTTCTCACGGCCGCCTCGGTCCACGCCCAAGAGAAAAAGCAAAAGCGCTACCTTTATGTGGTCACGCCCGGCATCCGCAACTACCTCGAGTTCGGCGGCGCCGGCATTCTCGTCTTCGACATCGACAACGGCCACAAGTTCGTCAAGCGCATCAAGACGCCGGCGAGCGAGGAAGCCAAGCCGATCAACATCAAGGGCGTCTGCGCCAGCGCCGTCACGAAGCGGCTGTATTTTTCAACGTTGACGAAGCTTTATTGCGTTGATCTGCTTACGGAAAAGACCCTATGGGAAAAAGCCCTGCCCGACGGCTGCGACCGCATGTCGATCACCCCTGACGGCAAGACGCTCTATGTGCCGACCATGGAGAAGGACCACTGGAACATCGTGGACGCCAGGACCGGCGATTTGATCACGCGCATCGAGACCAAGAGCCGGGCGCACAACACCGTCGTCAGCCTCGACGGCACGCGCATGTACTTGGCGGGCATCAGTTCGCCGCGGTTGCCGGTGGTGGACACGACGACGCACAAAATCGTTCAAACCGTCGGCCCGTTCGGCCACGGCATTCGTCCGTTCACCGTTAACGCCGATCGCTCGCTGGTCTATGTGAATGTCAATGAGCTGCTCGGCTTCGAGATCGGCGATCTAAAATCGGGCAAGCTGCTGCATCGCGTCGAGGTCAAGGGTTTCACGAGCACCCCGAAGCAAGTCAAGCGCCACGGCTGTCCGAGTCATGGCATCGGCCTGACGCCGGACGAAACGGAAGTCTGGATCTGCGACGCGGCCAACAGCAGCATGCACGTCTTCGACAACACGGTGCTGCCGCCCAAGCAGATCGCGTCGATCAAGGTGGGTGAGCAGCCCGGCTGGATCACCTTCAGCCGTGACGGCCGCTGGGCGTGGCCGTCCACAGGGGATGTGATCGACGTGAAGTCGAAAAAGATCGAACACACGCTGACGGGCGAAGACGGCGGCGAGGTGCATTCGGAGAAGATCGTGGAGATCATCTGGATCGATGGCGTGCCGGTTTGGGTGGGGGACCAGTTTGGCGTGGGGCGGAAGGGGGAAAAAGCGACGCCTTGACGCCAGTCCCGGAGATAGTCATAATTATGACTATCATGGCGAAGCGTCGGCCCTATACGCTGGTCTATGCGCCGGCGGTTGCGGAACATCTTCAATCGATTGACGCCAAGCACCACGCGTTGATCCGCGCGAAAATCGAAGAGCAGTTGTTTTACGACGCTGACATAGAAACCAAGAATCGCAAGCCAATGCGACAACCCGCCCCATTCGACGCCGAATGGGAGATTCGATTCGGGCCAGGCAACCGTTTTCGCGTTTTGTACGAAATCAAGGAAGCGGAGCACGAAGTGCACATACTGGCCATTGGGGAGAAAGACGGCAGCCGCCTAATCGTTGCCGGGGAAGAGGTAAAGCTATGAAAATCGCCACAATCGCCGAAGTCAAAGCGCAATTCAGCGCGTTTGTGAACGCCAGTGCCGGCGGCCCTGTCGTTGTGACACGCAACGGCAAACCGGTCGCCGTGCTCGTAGGCGTCGAGGACGAGGACGAAATTGAGCGTCTCTTGATGGCGTATTCACCGAGATTGCGCGCGATTCTAGACAAATCG
>DAIOGM010000237.1:0-9235 GCA_036745215.1 Gemmataceae bacterium | reverse complement strand
CAAATCGCCGCGGGTAAAGGCATCCCGCATGAAGAGTTCTGGGATAACGTGAACGCCATTTCTGCGAAGAGTCGTGCCAAATCGAAGAAGCGGTCGGCTTCGAGGTCGGAGTGAGGCAACAAACGCGTCCATCATTCAAGTGACGTCACTCGCTTGATCGATGCCAGGAAACGCGGTACATTGAAAACGCGATGACCTTCGTCTACCCCCTTCTCCTGGGCGGGCTCGTCCTCGCCGGCTTGCCGGTGGTGTTGCACTTTCTCATTCGCAAAAAACCCAAGACGCTCATCTTTCCCGCGTATCAATTTTTGGTGCAGAAGAAGCCGGCCAACACGCGCAAACTTCAATTCAAACATTTGTTGTTGCTTTTGATGCGCATCGCCTTGATCGTGCTCGTCTGTCTTGCACTGGCGCGGCCGCGCATCTTTCATGAATCGATCGGCTTGCTCAGCCGCGAGAAACCGGTGGCGCTGGCGCTCGTATTCGACACGACGCCGAGCATGGAGTACAAATCGGGCGAACAAACGCGTCTGGACCTGGCGAAGCGGCGTGCCCTCGATTTGCTCGATCAACTGCCGGACGATTGCCGCGTCTTGATCCTGGACGCCGCCGATCCGGCGAGCTTCGCGCGCGAGGATTGGCACAAGTCGCTCGAAACGGCGCGGCAACGCATTCAGAGCCTGACGATTCGGCCGGAAAGCGTGCCGGTGAACGACGCGATCAACGAGGCGCAGCGGCGATTCGCGTCTATGGAGGATGCGGATATCATTCGCCTGCCGCGCTTCGTGTGCGTGTTTTCCGATCGAACCAAGGCGTCCTGGCGCTTCGACTCGGCCGCGAAACGCGAAACCGATGTGCAGATGCTTTACTTTGACGTCGGCATCGACGAGCCGGTCGATTTCGCGGTCGTCAACGCCGAACTCGGCGGCGGCCGGCAGTCGTTTCTCAGCGACGACAAGATTCCGATCAACGTCGCCGTCCGGGCGACCGGCGTCAAGATGGACAACGCAGTCGTCATCAAATACGGCGACAACGGCAAGGAAGTGATGCAGAACTGCCCAGTCGAGGCCGGCAAGGAACGGACGTTCGCGCTGGAAATCGACACCGCCGAATTGAAGCCGGGCTTGCATCACGCGGCGATTCAGTTGCAAACGACCGTTGACGCCTGGGCCGGCAACAATCAACGTTTCGTCACGTTCCGCATACTCGAAAAGCCGCGCGTGCTGGTGCTGACGGATGAACCGAAACGTCTGGAGTATTTTCAACGCACGCTGGAGAGTCTGAATTACGCGCCAGAGCGAGCGACGATCGCCGACAAGCCCGACCTGCGAAAGTACGACGCCGTTTTTCTGGTGAATGTCGCGTCGCCGCCGGAGCAACTTTGGTTGGAACTCGCCAAGTACACGCAGGAAGGCCGCGGCGTTTGCGTCATTCCTCCCGGCGGGCAAATGGACCTCGCCGCCTACAACATCGAGGCCGCACAAAAAGTATTGCCTGCGACGATTGAAAACGCGGTTGACGCTTCGGGCTGGAGTTGGAGCCTTTTCCACAACGACATGCGACATCCGTTCATGGTTTCTTTCCGCAAGTGGTTCGAGGACGGCGACAACGACGTGGCCAACAAACCCGGCACGGTGTCGCGTTACTGGAAAGTTACGCAGCACAAAAAAGGCGTCGAGGTCATTGCGGCCTATGATCAGGGCGATCCCGCTATCGTCGAACGCGTCGTCGGCAAGGCGGCGGGAAAAGTCGTTCTCTTGACGACGCCGATCGAAGAGCGAACGCCGGAATGGAACAACTACAACAAATCACTGATGATTTCCTTCTATTTCGGCCTCACAATGTCGTGCGCGCGTTACCTATGTGCCGAGGCGGAAACCGCCCCGCTCAACTTTCAATTTGGCCGGCAGATGCCGCGCTTCGCCGCGACCGGGCGAGCGTTTCCGAAATATGTGCTTTCCGCCGCCGATTTTTCCGAGGACGTTCGCCTGACCGACAAGGGCGTCTGGTCGCCGGATCGGCTGACGAAACCCGGCAATTACACGCTTTCGGGCGTGTCGGACGAATCCTCCGATGCGACGCCGCTTTATCGCTTCAGCATCAATCTCGCGCCGGAGGAGAGCGACTTGAGCCGCGTGAGCGTCGCGGAGATCGAAATGGAATTAGGTAAAAACACGGTGATCGCGCAGGATCGCCGCCGCTCGCTGGCCGATAGTTTGGACTGGGACGAGCCGGTGGAGTTGTTTCCGTGGTTGATGATCGCGCTGTTGTTTTTGTTGGCGCTGGAGAATCTGCTGGCGAATCGGTTCTATCGCTCGCTTGCGGTTTAGCGCACATGGCGCCCGCGAAAACGCGAAACCGCAAGCGGCGTGAGTGACGTTTCATGATTTTCGCAGACATGAGCATCGCGCTGGAGCCCGCCTATCCGTGGTCGATCCCGACGATCGGCCCCGCGGCCATGTTCGGCGTTGCGCTCGCATTGACGGCTCTCACCATCTGGACGTACCTCGGCGTCACACAAGCTACGTGGCGGCGTGTCCTCATTGTCCTTGGCTTGCGTCTGGCAGCGCTCGCGTGCGCCTTCGCCATCCTCTTGCGGCCCTCGTTCGCCACGACGCAGCTTGAAGGCGTCGAGGCGTCCAAGCTCCTGATCGTGCGCGACCATTCCAAGAGCATGGGCGTTTCAGAACGCGAGGGCAAGCCGACGCGCTGGCAAGAAGTGAACGACATCTGGACGTCCAACAGCGTCGAACGCAAACTACGGCGACTCGCGGAGGAGGAAAAAATCGAGGTCGTCCAGTACCTCGGGGCGCGCGATCTGAAGCCGCTCGAAAAAGACGCGCAGCCCGACGGCGAGCGCACCGACATCGGCGCTTGGCTGCAACAACTCTGGACCAAGCACGGCCACGAAAAACGCGTGCGCGGCATCGTTCTCTTCAGCGACGGCGGCGACAACGGCACGCGTTATTCCACGTCCGAACAAGCGCGGCGCTGGCGCGGCGTCGCCCCCATCCACGCGCTGGGCGTCGGCGATCCAAAGAATGCCAAGTTCAAGAAAGACCTCGGCCTCACCAAAATCGACGTGCGCCCCGAACGCATCTTCGTCAAGTCGCCCATGACCATCGACGTGCTCGCACAAGCGCCCGGCTTCGAGAAAACCGAATTCAGCGGCAGCCTCGAAATCCAAGGCGTTGAGGGCAATGCGCAGCCAAAAACTCACCCGATTCCGCCGTTTCGCATCGAGACCGAGAAGGATCATCGGATCAAGGCAATCATCCCCGCGCCGGAAGATACGGGCGAATACAAGGTGACCGTCCAGATCACGCCGCATCCGGACGAGACCAATCGAGAGAACAACGAAATCGTCACCTACGTACGCGTCTTGCAAGAGTCGATCAACATTCTCTGGGTCGATCGACAGCGCGTTTATGAGCCGATACAGATCATTCGACAGGCGCTCGCGCCGGAGGAGCGGCTCAAGGTGCATTACCTCGAAGTGCGGCCCGGCGCGGAGGGCGACCCCGTCAAGGAGTACAAGCTGGAGCAAAATACCTACGACGTCATTGTCATCGGCGATGTGTCGGCGCGCGATTTTTCGTTTGGCAAGCCGGAATTTTTCGAAGTCGTCAAGAAGATGGTGACCGAAAAGAAGGCGGGCTTGCTCATGCTCGGCGGTTCGGAGACGTTTGTGAGGGGCGGCTGGAAGGAACACCCGGCGTTCATGAGCCTGTTGCCGGTGGATTTCGATCTCAAAGGCAAGAAGGTAGACTTCGGACCGGACACGATCACGATGGTGCGGGCGACGCCGACGCTGGACGGACTGAAGGAGCCGTTTTGCCAGCTCGATCCGGACGCCAAGACGAACGCGAACATTTGGGGCGAGAAATTCGAGCCGCTCAAGGGCGTCGCACCGGTCGGCGCTGTCGCCAGCGGCAGCACGGTTTTCTTGAAGGGCGGAAACGGCGAGCCCGTCCTCGTCGCCACACGGGCGGGGCTTGGCCGCAGCGCCGTCTTCGCGGGCGATTCGACGGCGGACCAGTGGCTGTACAACGACACGGCGGCGCGCGGCTTCAAGACGTTCTGGAAGCGGCTCGTCTACTGGCTCGCCAATCAGGAGGATCGCACCAACCAGCTCGTCATCACGCTCGACAAACGCCGCCTGACCACCGACGCCGCCGACGTGCTCGGCTTCACCGCGATCTTGCGCAACCCGAAGGGCGAAGAGATGCGCGGCGCGACGTTCAACGCGAAAGTGATGCACGGCGACAAGGAGTTGCCGGTGCGCATCACGCCGCAGGGGACGGGATCGTTTCAAGGCGCGAAGGAACTCGGCGAATATCGGCTCGTCGTCGAAGGCGTCGCCAAGGATGTGTCGGCCAAGGATTCGGTGCGTTTCCTGGTCGTGCCGGACGCCGTGGAAACGTTGCGGCCGCTGGCCGATCACGAGTCGCTCATTCGCATCGCGTCGGCGTCGGAGGGACGTTTTCAACCGGCAAGCGAAGAAGCGTTGCTGGCATATTTGGATGAGGTTGCCAAGCAGGTCGAACGCGAATCGCGCGTCAAGACGACGCGCTGGCCCGACTGGAATCGCGTGCCGGCGTCGGATTCCGTGCGCGATCAGCTTCCGGGAATCTGGAATTCGTTTGCGCTTTTGGGAATGCTGTTATTCGTGACGGTACTTGGTTGCGAATGGCTGCTGCGGAGGATCTGGGGACTGGCGTAGCAATGTAGTCATCACGCTCCGCGTGATGGAGTTTGGCGTCATTCACAAAAGGAATCAGCCTATTGTGAGCGATGCCCAATTCCATCACGCGGAGCGTGATGACTACTTTGATCCATCGCGGCGAATCGCGAACGCCGTTCGCAGTTCGCGGCGCACCGGGCCATGCATGTCAACCGGCACGGCACTCGTCACATCGACGATCGGCGTATTCGGCGCGATGCGGCGGCGAGCGCCCTTGTCTACTTTGTCCTTGTCCTTGCCCGCGTCGTCTGCCTTCGGTTGCGGGACTTGATCCTTGTCCTTGCCCGCGTCGTCCGCCTTCGGCTGCTGCGGCTTCGGCACGGGCGCCGGCGCGCTGGGTTCCTTGGCCGTGCTCTGATACAGTTGCGGGCCTTTGTCCGAACTCATTCGCCACATGTCGAAACCCAGGAACGCGGACGCGGCGATCAGCGCCAACAACGATATCGCGAGCATGCCGGTCCACGCGTCGTTGACCGGGACCGTGCCGTCGGAGCTTTCTTCCGGCGTTTCGTCGTCATCGTCTTTTTTTTTCTTCGCCATTGGAAAGACTCACTGGTTTGGTGAGCCACGGGGTTGATCCCGTGGGTTGTGCCGCCGTCTGTTTCCACGAGGATGAACCCCGTGGCTCGCAACCTCATCGCGTCAGCTTGCTCGTCACCAGATCGCCGGCGACGAGCGGCGTGCGAAACTGTGCGTTGCCGGACGGGATCAGCCGGCCGACCGATGCGCGATGGTTCGCGTCCACGATGCGGATCATGCCGAGGTATTTCGATTCCGGACTGAGCCGATAGACGTCGAGCGTGTGATTCTTGTTGACGCCGTGATCGGTGCCGACGGTCAATTGCACGAGGTCGTTGTCCACGCGTTCGATCTTGCCGTTGACCTGCACGAGCGGCGGGTTCGGCTCATTGGGATTGCGAATGACCGCGACTTCGCCGCTGACGACGCCGGCGTTTTTCTCGGCGAGCGCCTTTGAGACCGCTTGAAGTTGTTCGAGCAGGTTCTCGTTTTGAATTTTGGCGGTGCGCGACGCCGATTCGAACTGCCGCGCCTCGGTGCGGAGCTTGGCGATCATCGCTTCGTTGCCGACGATGATCCCTTCTCGCTCCATGACGTTCTTGTTGATCATGGCGTTCTCATCCGTGAGGCGTTTTTGCGCAGCCCGCGCCTCGTTGACGAGGGCGTCCTTTTTAAGTGCATCGTTGATCGCGTCCGCAAGGCGAACATCCAAATCGGCTGTTTTCGCATCGTACTCGTCCTTGAGGACTTTGCTTCTTGCTTGGGCCTGTTCTTCTTTGATCTGCAAGTCCCTGAGGTCCGCCGTGAGTTTCTCGAACATCGTCTTGTTCAACTTGGCGCTGTCGGCGGTCACCCTGGATTTATCGACGAGGGAATCGTGCGATTCCTTCCATTGATTGCGCTGGACGATGTCAACGGCGAGAAGGAATCCGACGGTGACGGCGAATATGAAATTCAAGATTACGAGTGTCTTGCCGATGGAGTTCATGATCCGTCCCCCGTGCCGCGCGAGTGCACCGTGGGTTACACGGTTCCCCGCATCACGCGGCGTGACGCGCCTGTCTCGGTCTACGAAGTATCCCCGAAATTGAGGCGCGGGTTATGCCGACACTTGATTTCCTTGTCAACGCGATTTTTGCTTCCCAGGTCGCTGTGGGAGGCGTTTTCTTATTATTGCTGGGCGCGAAACGACAAGCTAGGGCAATTAGGCGGCCGCGGTGAATTTTCCGGCGAGCCGGGCCCCGTAAGGGGCCGGTTGAGTTTGTCATGACTCAACCGGCCCCTTACGGGGCTCGGCTCGCCAATTACTGGCCAAACAGCGTGTTCGTCGTTTCACTGAGCGTGATTGTCTTCGTGCGCGCCAGGCCGGTGGACGATTCGACGCGAACGCTCAAGCGGCCGCTTGCGACGACACGTACCTTCCAGGTCACGCTCGGTTCGCCAGCCGTCACCGCCAGCGTCGGCTCGCCCTGCACGCGTTGCAAGCCCTTCGGCAACACGAGCGTCAACGTCTGGCCGACGGCCGGGTTGGTCACGTCGGCTTTCACGGTGATCTCCTTGCCGGGGCGGATGTCGCCGATGAATTCAAATTGGAAGCGTCCCTCCGGATCGCCGGGCGGCTCGATGACGACCGATTTGCGTTGTGTGACGCCCGTCGTCGATTTGACGCCGACTAGATACTTGCCCGGCTCGCGTACCTTCACCTTCCAGAGAATCGCAAACTCCGCGTCGGCGGCGCGCGTTTCCTCGCCGTCCACGCGCTCGAGGCCGTCGGGCAGCACGAGCGTCAGTTTCTGCTCCGGCGCCGGATCGGCTACTTTGGTGGACACGGTGAAAGTCTTGCCGGGTTCGAAATCGCCGGTCAAGCGGATTTGAAACGCTCCTTCGGCACGGCCGGGGCGCACGATGGTGATGGTCTTGGTCTGTGCGACGCCGGTGCTGGATGAGACGCGAATCGGATACTTGCCCGGTTCGATCACCGTGACCTTCCAGACGACGACGGCGTCTTTCGAACCGTTGGCGGCGGCGGGGACGCGCTGCGTGTCGTTTCCGTCCACTTTTTGCAGGCCGGCCGGCAAATGAAGCGTCAACGATTGGCCGTCGATCGGTTCCGTCACCTTGCCGAGGACCGTGAACGTCTGGCCCGGTTCGAATGACCCCTGTAAATCGATGCTCAATTTACCGCCCGTCGGCGCGGCGCCGCGGGCGATGACGATCGTCTTGCTCTGACTGAGGCCGGTGCTCGAGTTCACCTTGACGCGAAATTCGCCGGTGCGTTCGACGAGGACTTTCCAGGTGACGATGCTGGTCGCGTTGGCGGCCGGCGTCACGCGCTGCGTCTCCTCGCCGTCGGCGCGGCTCAAACCCTCGGGCAATTCCAGGCGCAGTGTCTGGCCGGCGAGCGGATTCTCGACGTACGCGGTGACGGTGAACTTCTGGCCCGGCTCGAACGATCCGCCCAGCGTCAGGCCGAGCTTGTCGTTCGAGGCGACGCTGCCAAGGCCATACGCGAAGCCGATGGTGCGCGATTCGCCGGGCTTGAGCGATTTCTCCGGCCAGTACATGACGACGGCGGAATCGTTTTGCATATGAGCGACGGGCACATCGTATGTGAAACGTGAGCCGGCAAAGGCGCGATCGGGCCACAGCGTCAGGCTGACTCGGCTCGCCGGTTCGATGCCGCGGCCGGGCTTGAGCGTCAAGTGAGCGACGGTGCCGGGGTCGCGCAGATTGGGGCGTTCGAGCGCTTGAATGAAATCGGGCACGTCCTTGGCGATGCGAAAGTCGGCGAACGTGTTGACGAGCCCGCTGCGGCCGGGGACCGTGAAGGGGACGCCGTCGTTGTCGCCGATCATGGTGTCGAGCTGCAAGCGCAGGCCGGCGGTACGCGCGGCCGTACCGTTGTTTTGCATGATCCAGCGAACCAGGACTGAATCGAGCGGACGTTTCGTGACGCCGTCGCTGGTCACCGCCTGACCGGGTACGATTTCGAGCACCTGATGAAAGGCGATGCTGTTCCACATCCACGTTGAGTGCGACGGTTGGACGGCGCCGGGCGTCGCGGGAATGTTGTCGAGCGGCTGATTCATGCGCGCCCAGTGCCCGCTTGAGCCGCCGAACTCGGCGCGAGAGCCGCCGATGCTGACCATGGTCGAATTCGTGTTGCCGTTACGGGCGAAGGTGAGCTTCTTGGACGCCGCAGCGCCGGCCGACGCGGCCGCGCTGATGCCGAAGGTGCGCGGCGATGTGTTGTACGCGAAGCGAACGAGCGGGTTCGGCGCGATCGGCACGTCGCCGACCTTGATGGTCTCGCCCGGCTCGTCTTTGATCTCCACCTTGACGGGCGGCGGCGGCTGTTTGGCGAACACGTCCTCCGGTTCATCGTCGATCTTGAAACGAACCACGGGGATCACGGGGGGGCCGTCGTCGGGTTCGTCCTGGATCGCCACCTTGAAGACCGCCTCGCGCACGTTCGGCGTCGGCTCTTCTTGCGGCTCCTCGTTGACGAGCGCTTGCTGATCGCCCGGCGGATCATGGTAGATGTCGAGCGCCACCAGGCCGCAGAGCATCAATGCCAACACGACGACGGCGCATGCGTGGATGAAGAACGCCGAAGCGCCCTTCCTTTGCTCTGCGCTGGAAGGGTTCGTGGCGAGATCCGCCGCCGCCGCGATCGGCAGGATCGGCGACGCCGTCACCGGCAACCCGGCCACGCCGGGCGTCGGCAGGTCGCTTGCCGTCTCCTTGTCTCCTTGTCTCCTTGTCTCCTTGTCTCCGACAGCAACCGCGGTCACTTCCACCGGAATATCGAAACGCTGTGCGCCATTGGCGAACACGCGCACGCTCGCCTGCCACGTCTGGCCCGCCTCCGCCGGCACCGCGATTTCAAGCGGCAGCGCGACGACGGTGCCGAGCATGACGCCCGGCTTGGCGACGATCCACGACACCGGACTGACCGCGTGCGCGTACACG
>DAIOGM010000236.1:8598-11215 GCA_036745215.1 Gemmataceae bacterium | reverse complement strand
AAACGCGCGAATGGCAAAATGTGGCGGCGCGCGTTTCCAAACCCGGAAACCTGACGCGCAGGTCAAACGCTTGTTCCTTGGCGAGCCCGATGTGAATCGGAGTCCCGTCATGCGGCGCCAGGTCGATGCGCACCGGACGAACGCCGGTTTTTTTCAGCGTACCCGCGCGAAACAGCTCGACCTTGGCGCCGACGGCATAATGATTCGGCGAAGCCATGTGCAGATAGAGTCGGCAGCCAACACCGGGGCGCTCCGTGGCGTTGACGAGCAACGTTACCTGATCCTTGTCGCCGCCGATGGCGACGTCAACGAGGCCGTCGTCGTTCAGATCGCAGATCGCCACCGGATCGCTGTCCCATCCTTTCAATTTGTGCATCGGCTCAAAGACGCCGTTGCCAAGATTCGCGTAGATCACCGTTTGACCGCTGCGCGGCTTGCTCACGACGAGATCAAGCAAGCCGTCGTTATCGAAGTCCACGGCCTCGGCACGATGCAAATACGGATCGCGGCTCTTGATTTGTTCGGTAAGCGACCCCGGTTGCAGTCGAAATCGTCCCTTGCCGTCGTTACGATAGAACCCGGCTGAGGACGCCGCCGCGATGAGCATGTCGAGATGCCCATCGCCGTCGAGATCGCGAACGAGGATCGGCGTGCCTTCGATCGGCAGGCCCAAATCTTCGGTGGCGTCGCGCAAGCCGTCCTTGTCCTTACGGAAATAACGGGCAAACACGTCGCCACCGTAACTGGCGTAACCAGTCAGAATCACTTCCGGCGTGCCGTCGCCATCGAGGTCGTCGTCAGTGAGGTATTTGATGCGGAGAAAGCGATTGGCCGGCTTGGCCTTCGCGTCCGTCAAGAACTTCGATGTGGCTGCGGGCAACTTGCTTTCGAGCGGGTGCGTGAAAGACTTCAACTCAAAGGTTTTCTTGGCCGGCGACCACACGCCGTTTTGGCCGGCGTTGTTGTAGAAATCGGGATGGCCGTCGCCGTTGAGATCGACAATGGCTTGCGGGCTGAACGAGGCGAAGCCGGCTTTGCCCGACGCGACGAACTTCTTGCCCTGCAGGTTCAACAGGTGCGGCGAGTCGATGCCGACGATGTCGAGCCAGCCGTCGCCGTCGAAATCCCAGGCGAAGGTGCGTCGCCCGGTCGCGGCGGGGAGCATGTTTTCGACGCCGAGGTCCTTCGTGACATCAACGAACGTGTGCTTGCCGGTTTCCTTGAACTGATGCCTGAGGACGACGCCGTGGTTGGGCCCGTGGATCGTGACGAGGAAATCGGGGTCGCCGTCCTTGTCGTAATCGATCGGCGTCAGGCCCCATAGCCACCAGTCATGGCTTTGCAGCTTGCCGCCGCGCTTCTCCAGGAGCTCGGCCTTGCGTTTCTCCAGGATCGCCTTGGACCCGTTCTCTTCGCCGGCGATGATCTTGAAGGCGATGCCGCTCTTGTGCTTTGTCTGCGTGTCCTGGGCGTGGACCTGCGTGATCGCAAACATAATGGAGGCGAGGCACATGCATGTGGTGTTCTTCATGGACCGATGACCTTTCCAATGGCCGACCGAATGAAGGCAATTGACATCAGTTTCGAGACGAAAATCAGGCGGGGCCAGCACGGGAGTTAAGGCGTGAGATCGACGTTGCCAATCTACTGACAAATCGACGCCGTTGCAACAAAAAGTACCATCGCCGTGGCGTTGCACAAAAACGGTCAAATGTCAGCGCATCGCCATGTGGTCCAAAGCATCGGACATTTTCATCCTGGCGCACGCGGATGTTTTTGTCCTCGTTTATTTGCCTATCATCGAAAAATGCAGCCGATGACGGATTTTCGATGCGGCACATCTTTTGCGAAAGCCAATCACCAAAAACACCCCCACTTGGATCGGCGCGCAGTGCGTGATTACACGACGATTTCCGATGCCTCGCTGACGCTTCAGGGCGTTCTGGAAAACGGCCTCAACGGGCTGGAAGGTTCGCCGAAAGTGAAAGTGGACAACCTGATGACGAAGCCCACCGCGCCGGTGGTGACCTTGTTTCTTTACGAGGTGCTGGAGGACCCGAGCGCTCGCAATCGGCCGCGCTCGCGCGTGCCGGTCGGGCCGCGCTTTCAAATTCGCAAGCCGAACTTGAGCTTGCTGCTGCGGTATCTCGTGACGCCGTGGATTGACAATCTGAATGCGCCGTTCTCGGACCAGTTGATCATAGGCCGGCTCAGTCAGGTGCTTTACGAAAAAGCGATCATCACGAAGCCGGATTTGAAAGGCGCGTCGTTGGAGCATCCGAACGAGGCTCTCAAGGTGACGCTGGCGCCGATTTCGCTCGAGGATCGCACGCGCATCTGGAATAGCTTGCAATTGCCGTATCGGCTGTCGCTGACGTTCGAGATGCGCGTCGTCAACATTGAGCCGGAACATTTCACGGAAGTCTCGCCAGTGGCGCAGGGGCGCTTCGGCTACGGCGACGTCGTAGCGGAGGACGAGCAGTGATCGAAATCCGCCTTCGCGTGGGTGAGCAGCGCATCCTGGCGAGTCCGGTCGGATTGATTCTCGTGGATGATTTCACGCAGTCGGCGCCGCTTGGGAAGATCCGCGCGAAATTGGAGCGGCAGGACGAGCAGG
>DAIOGM010000236.1:0-8588 GCA_036745215.1 Gemmataceae bacterium | reverse complement strand
TGCTCGTATTTCCTGGGCTGAATCGGCATCCGTTCCCGCAGAATGGTGAGCCGAAGCGGATGTTTCGCGTTCGATTGTCCGCGGAGTTTTATCGCGTCTATCCGCCGACGGAAGACGGCTACCGTTTCGAGGCGCCGGCATTCAACGACGTGCATCCGCCGCCGAACATGCCGCCGCGCCTGCAGGTCATTCTTTTGCCGGCCGCGCACTATCCGTTCCCCGCCGAGGTGCCGGTGCTGCGCGGCCAGGTCGTGGACGCGACCACGAAGGCGCCGCTCAAGGACGCGGAGGTGGCGGAAGACAATCGGCAGCGAGCATTGACGGACGAGCGCGGCGAGTTCGCCTTGCCGTTGCATCGCGCCCAGACGGGCGTCGTCGGCGCGGTCATCGGCGGAGTGGTCGGCGTGGTGTTGCCGATCGACGCCAGTTATGGCGGTCGCGTGAAGACAACCCCCGTGCATGTTCCGAGTCAACTTGGTCGAAACCTGAGAATTGAAATACCCTGAAAGGACTGCAAGTCATGCCGGAATATCTGAGCCCAGGCGTTTACGTGGAAGAGATCGATGCCGGCCCGAAGCCGATCGAGGGCGTGAGCACGAGCACCGCCGGCGCGGTCGGCGTGACCGCGTTCGGCCCGACGGACGGCAAGCCGGTGCTGGTGACGAGCTTTGCGGAGTTTGTGCGCAAGTTCGGCGGGTTTTTGCCTGAGCCGTCCGCGACTCTTCGTCAAACATGGGACGATGCCAAATCGGAAGGCGGTCGTTGGTGGCAATTTCCCCTGAGTGTGAAAGCTTTTTTCGACAATGGCGGCCAGCGAATTTACATCAAGCGAGTCTTCAGTTCCGGACCTTCCGGAGCGGCCGCGTCGAGCGGGAAACTGGGCAAGGGCCTGGTAAGCGATGTCATACAGGATGCGCCGAAAGGCGCAACCCGGATCAAACTCGCGCATCTAATCGGCATCCAGAACACGATCCTTGCACAAGGAGGTAATCCCGCCCAACACCAAGTCAAGTTCTTCGACGGAAAGACGAACCAACCAATCGGCACGGATTTCACCATTAAATCTTACGATTCACAATCCGGCTACATCACGGTTGATCCATTGCTACCCAACGACCTACAAGCGAAACGCGGAGATTTCGCCGAGATCAAAACGCGGTCGCCGTCTCCGATTGCGGCCGATCAGATTACGCTGTTATTCGCAGCCAAGTCGTATGGCGCCTGGGGAGACAAGGTCAGCGTTCGAGTGACTCCTACGGTTGCAGCGTCCTTGAATCTCATCGCGAACGCGGCGTTGGCGGACAATGCCAGCTTTTCCACGACTGTGGAATCGGTGACATTTGTGACGACGATCACCGTCAATAATGTGACCGGGCTTAATGGCGGCGAAGTTGTCGTGGTTGATGGCAGAGAATATACCGCACAAACCGTGGACACGGCGAACAATCGATTTAGTCTCCAGGTTCGTCCACCGGTTTGGCCTGCCGGTACACCGATCAAGAAGAAGATCGATCCCGCATTCAACGCCACCTATGTTTCAAGGACTGTGGACGGCACGATCAAGATGGCTGCGGTCGATGGTTTGAAAAACAACTTCTGGATCTTGGTCAACGGCAAAGAGTACAAGGTAACCAACTTGGCCGCCGCTCCGGCTAATACTCTCAAAGTCGAACCCAATATCCCCGACGTAGAGGACTGGGTTCCAGGAACAACCGTACGCCGGCTACGCAATGCGAATGCTGCCAATAGCAGCGCCCAGCTCAACATCTGGGGGGCATCTGCGCTTTACGTTGGTTCTGTCGTGGAGCTTGACAATGGCAACCAGAAGGAGTTTCGAAAGGTTAACGCCGTCGATGGCGACACAGTCACTTTTGACGGCGGCAATCTGTCGCTTCGCTACTTCGAAGGACACAAAGCGCGAATCGTCGAAGCCTCGGTATTGGTAAGTTTTGAACCGGAAGGTCAGAATCCTGTTGAAGAGGCGTTCTCCCCGGTGCGTTTGCAAAAGGATGGCAGCACCAGCTCGATCGCCAACTACGTCAATTCGCGATCTGCACTTGTTACCATTACGCATGGCCCGGTCGCATTTGATGCGGATCTGTCC
This sequence comes from Gemmataceae bacterium, assembly GCA_036745215.1. Taxonomy (GTDB): domain Bacteria; phylum Planctomycetota; class Planctomycetia; order Gemmatales; family Gemmataceae; genus SIAQ01. The sequence continues at coordinate 6,484 of DAIOGM010000236.1, read as the reverse complement.
AAATTCCCATGCGCCGCAAACGGCGGCTGGCAGGATCTCGAAAATGGGACGGATGCGCTCCACAAGCTCGCGCCGGAAGATTTCATCGGCGCCGACAACGGCCCAGGTAAACGCACCGGCATCGCTTCGTTGGAAGACATCGACGAAATCAGCATCTGCATGGCCCCCGGCATCTGGGCGCCGAGCGTCTTGTCCGCCTTGATGATTCATTGCGAAACACTCAAGGATCGCTTTGCCATCGTCGATCCGCCGGACGGACTCGACATCGAAGGCATCCGTTCTTTCCGCGAACCCATCGACACCAAGTACGCCGCACTTTATTACCCCTGGCTCAAACTGCGCGATCCGTTGAGCAGGCAAGAAGTGCGCGTCGCGCCCTCCGGACACATGGCCGGCATCTACGCGCGCGTCGATGTCGAACGCGGCGTACACAAGGCGCCGGCCAACGAAGTCGTCCGCGGCATCACCGGCTTCGCGGAGGATGTTACCAAACGCGAACAGGACATGCTCAATCCGAAAAACATCAACGCGTTCCGCTTCTTCCCCGGCCGCGGCAATCGAGTCTGGGGAGCGCGCGTGCTCACTTCCGACAGCGCCTGGAAGTACATCAACGTGCGCCGCCTGTTCATCTTTGTCGAAGAATCGATCGACGAAGGAACGCAATGGGTCGTCTTCGAACCCAACGACGAGCAACTTTGGGTGCGCGTGCGCCAATCGGTCAGCAATTTCCTGGAAACCGTTTGGCGCAGCGGCGCACTCATGGGAACGAAAGCCGACGAAGCCTTCTTCGTCCGCTGCGATCGTTCAACGATGTCGCAGGACGATCTGGACAACGGCCGGCTCATTTGCCTGATTGGCATCGCGCCGGTCAAGCCCGCGGAGTTTGTGATCTTTCGCATCCAGCAGAAGACGCTCAACGCCACGAATTCGTAAGGCCGCGGCTGCTTCCGCACAACTGACGCCGCGCTTTAGCCGAGTCGCGCGGCTTGAAAAAAGGGGACCATCATGCCGGTTCGTCGAGACGATCCGTATAGCGGGTACCATTTTGAGGTTTCGGTCACCGGCGTTGCCACCGAGGGCAAGGCGGTCAACGCATCGTTTTCCGAAGTGACGGGGCTGGAAGTCGCCATCGATCCCATCGACTACCGCACCGGCAGCGAAGAGAATCGCATGCGCAAGATTCAAGGCCTGAAGAAGTTCACCAACATCACGCTGAAGCGCGGCGTGACGGCGGACCTCGAGTTCTGGCTCTGGGTCGTGGACGGCATGAACGGCCTGGCCCGCCGCACGCAGGGCACGATCACGTTGCTGGACGAAAACAAAACTCCGGTCATGGTGTGGAAATTCAAACGCGCCTGGCCGTGCAAGTGGACCGGCCCCGGCCTCAACGCGAAAAACAACGAGATCGCCATGGAATCGCTGGAAATCTGCCACGAAGGCCTGGCGATCGACGGCGACGGGCAGCCAGGGTAACTGCAATGGCGATCCCAGGTTTGGAATTCCGACCGCGCGGCCGACGCGCCGAGCCTTCGCCCGTTCACTCGGACGTCGCCGGTTTCATCGGTCGAACGCGGCGCGGCCCGGTGGGGCAAGCAATCCGCGTCGAGGGATGGCGCCGCTTCGTCCGCCTCTTCGGCGATCTCGATGCGGACATTCCGTTCACGTACGCACTCCGCGGCTATTTCGAAAACGGCGGCAAGATCGCCTACATCGTCCGCGTCGCCGGCGGCGTGCAACAGCGGGCCGGCGCCGAGTGGACGTTGCCGATCGAAGCAGGCGCAGCCGTGGAACGCCAACGTATTCAGACGGCTCGCGGCCTCGATTCGACTGCGCTGGACGAGTTGCTTCCGCTGCGCTTCCTGATTCGCGCCGGAAGTCCGGGCGTCTGGGGCCGGAAGATCGCCGTGACCTGGGACTGGACCCACGAAAACGGGCGGTTGATCGTTTCAGCGCCGGGCGAACGCACCGAGTATCACGCCGACCTCAATGCCAGGATCACGACGGAACTAGAAAGCGAAGGCCGCGGCACGACCATAAGGAGCCGGATCGAATTGGAATCCGACCTGATCGAGCTGCAGCCATTACCCGCGCTTGCGGAAGCCGAATTGACGAAACGCCGAGATAGTATCCCATTGAAATGGCAAGGCGAGCCGGTCGAAGCCCGGCCGACGGTCAACGAATACCTCGCTGCAATGGAGGCGTTGGGCGATGAGCCCGAAGTGGCGCTCTTGGCCGTGCCGGGCCTGTGCGATGATCTCCGAGATGAGAAGCATCCGGAGAAAGATGTGGAAGAACGAAATACCGTGCGTCTGGCGTTGATGCAGCAGGCGTACGAGCTTCAGGACCGCCTGGTGTTGATCGATCCGCCCGATGCGAGCGCGGAAGTCGTGCGCAGCGTCGTCAACCGTCTGCGTTCGAGGGGGGCGGGGCTCTTGCGAAGCTGCGCGGTGTACGGTCCTTGGCTGCGCGTGCCGGATCCGCTCGGCGGCGTCGCGGCGCCGCTCAAAACGGTGCCCGCGTCGGGCCACGTCGCCGGCATTATCTCGCGACTCGATCGCGAACGCGGCGCGCATCATACGCCGGCCAACGTGTCGCTCCTGGACGCCGTCGATCTCGAAAAGGGCTTCCGGCCCGAAGAAGAAATCGCGCTGATCGACGCCGGCATGAACTTGATTCGTTGCCAGCCGGGCCGGGGTTTGATGGTTTGGGGCGGCCGCACGCTCGATCCCGACGACGGCGCCAAGTTCGTGGCGCATCGCCGCTTGATCCATCGCCTGGTCCGCGCGATACGCCGGGTCGCGGAGCCGATCGTCTTCGACGGCAACACGCCCGCGCTGTGGCTGGCGTTCACCCGCGCGATCACGACGGTGCTCCTCGCCGCTTTTCGCGCCGGCGCTCTCAAGGGGGAACGGCCCGAGGAAGGATTCAAGGTCGAATGCAATGAGCAAACCAATCCGACCTCCGAACAGGATCTGGGCCGCGTGATCTGTCTTATTTCGCTGGCGCCGGCCGTGCCGATGGAATTCATCTCGCTCCGCGTCGCCCTCAGCGAGGACAAGCAGATCGAGGTATTCGACACATGAGCGAGCAGGCCAATTGCCGATTCTGGGTCACGCTCGATCCCGCCGACGCGTACCTGCCCGCTCCTCAGGCACTGCTGATTCCCGTGATGGCGCTGGCGGGCTTTCAAGAAGTCGCGGGCCTCGGTGCCGAACTCGAGGTGATGCCGTACCCGGAGGGGGGCAACAACGGGTTCGTCCATCAACTCCCGGTCCGGCACAACTGGGGGCGCCTCACCCTGAAACGCGGCATCGTGAAAGGTCTCGGACTCTGGCACTGGTATCGCGCCGGCATGGCGCAGTCGCTCGGCGCCCGTCGCAGCGGCATGATCATGCTTCTCGATCCCGCCGGCCTCCCCGCTTACACGTGGGTGTTCTTCGGCGGCCTCGCGGTCAAGTGGACCGGGCCGACGTTCAACGCGATGCAGTCCGAGCTGGCATTCGAGAGCATCGAGATTGCGCACCAGGGCATCGAACAGGCGCAATTGTTCGTTTGACACAAGCGACACCCTACGATTTTTGCGAGCGCGAAGCCGCAAGCGGCACAAGGAAAATCATGATCACTATCCAAAACCTCGAAGTGAATTTCGAAGTCGAAGGAGACGACAACCAGCGCTTCGCGAAGCTCTTCAAGGACTACATGTGCAAGTGGTGCGCGGAAGCCGAAGTCCAGAAGACGCGCGACCTGCGCTCCGCGCGTGAACGCTCGCTCGGCGACCGGCCGGTGGAAGGAGAGCTCGCATGATCACGCCACTCGATGTGATCGGCCAGGGGCTGGTCAAGGCGTTCCTGGAAATCGAACAGCCGCGCCTGCCCGCGGATCAAAAAATCGTGCCGGTGAAATTCAATCCGACGGAGTACCAGCTTCAAAAGCAGAATACCTTCGCAGAGATCGGCATCCCCGGCCTGGAGTCGCCGCCGATCCAGTTCATCCGCGGCGCCGCGGAGAAGCTGAGCGCGGAGCTGCTCGTGGACACGTCGGACACGCTCGACGACGTGCGCACCAAGTACGTCAATCGGCTCCGCAATCTCCTGAACATTCAGAGCGAGCTGCACGCGCCGCCGATCGTCAAGCTGATCTGGGACACGCAGCTCTTCCGCGGCGTTTTGGAAAGTTTGTCGATCTCCTACACGCTGTTCCGTCCCGACGGCGTGCCGATTCGCGCCAAGCTCAGCGTCGCGCTCAAGGAGTATCGTCCGGTCGAGGTGCAGGTGCGCGAACGGCCGACCTTGTCGCCGGATTTCGAGAAGAGCTATGTGAGCCAGCGCGGCGACACGCTGGCGAGCATCGCGTTTCAGTTTTATCGCGATGCGACGGTCTGGCGCGAGATTGCCCGCGCCAATCAGATTCGCGACCCGCGCCGCCTGGCGCCGGGCCGCGTGCTGCGAATTCCGAAGATTCGTTAGCAAGGTAAACACCATGGCGACCGCAGTCTTCAAATCCGGCTTGCCCGCGCCAGACTACTACGCGCCGAATTTTCGCGTCGAGGTCGAGGGGCAGGAACTCGATCCGAGCACCAAGGGTGACGTGCTCGACGTCAAGGTGTCGATGGAGATGGACAACCTCACGAGCTTCGATTTGACGTTCAACAACTGGGACGACCGCACGCTGTTCTTCAAATACAGCGATACGAACAAGCTCGATATCAATCGCCGCGTGCATATTCAGATGGGCTACGCCGGCCGGCTCGTGTCGATGGTGCGCGGCATGATAACGACCTTGACGCCGCGATTTCCCGATTCAGGTTCGCCGACGATCAACGTGAGCGGGCAGGACATGCTCTTTCGCCTCAAGAACAGCAAGCCGCGCGACACGGACAAGCCGCAGTTTCTCAAGGTGGCGGACTGGGAGATCGCCGAGGCGGTGGCCACGCGCAACAAACTGAAGGCGGAGGTAACCAAGGAAGGCCCGGTGCATGCCGAGGTGCTGCAGAAAAACCAGGACGACGCGGTATTCCTGATGGAACGAGCCAAGCGCATCGACTTTGATTTGTTCATGAAGACCGATCCCAAGACGGGCGAAGACGTGCTGCATTTCGTCAAGCCGACGGATGGCCGCGACAGCAGGCCGATCTCCGTTTATCAGTTCATCTATGGACAAAATCTGATCGATTTCAGTCCGACGCTTTCGACGTCGGCACAGGTCAGCAAGCTGACGGTGCGCGGCTGGGACCCGCGCACGAAGCAGGCCATCACCTACACGGCCGACTCAAGCGCCATCGATAAAGGGGGCGCTCAGGGAACGACCGGTCCCGCCGCCGTCGCTGACTCCGGCGGCGGCAGCAAGCAGGATCGCGTCGTCGATGCTCCGGTCACCAGCGTGGACGAGGCCAAGCATCTCGCCGAAAGTTTGCTGCGCGAGAAGGCGTACGAGTTCATCACCGGCGGCGGGCGAATCATCGGCCTGCCCGAATTGCGCCCCGGCGACAATCTCCTTCTCGACGGGCTCGGCAAGCGCTTCAGTGGCCGCTATTTCGTCAAGAAAGTCACGCACTCGATCGGCGGATCTGGCTATTCGACGCAGTTTGAGGTGCGCAAGTTTGCCGACGGAGGAACGGTATGACCGTGGCCGCTCGCAGTCGTTCGACCGATCGCCGCTACTACGGAGTTGTGGAAGCGTTGGTCGTCGATGTGAACGACCCGGACAAAGAGGGGCGCGTCAAGCTGAAGTTTCCGTGGTTCGATGAGTCCATGATTTCCGAATGGTGCCGCGTGTGCCAGTTCTACGCGGGCAACGGCTACGGCGCGTTCTTTGTGCCGGAAGTGAACGACGAGGTCGTGGTGGCGTTCGTCCATGGCGACATGCGGCTGCCGATCGTCTTGGGCGGAATGTACAACGGGGCGGACAAGCCGGCGTCGCACCGGTCCGCGTCCAAAGACGAGAAAATCTTGCGCACCAAGGCCGGGCACCAGATCTTGCTGATCGACACGCAGGGGGAAGAGACGATTCGCATCATCGCGAAGGGGGACAAGAATTCGATCGAGATCAGCACCAAGGACAACGCCATCACGGTGAAATCCGCGACGGGGAAAATCGTCGTGGAGGGCAAGGACATCGAGATCAAGGCGCAGGCATCGATGACGCTCGAAGCCGGCGCCGACATGAAGCTGAAGGGCCAAACGATTCACCTGAATTGAGGGATGCCATGGGCATGCCGGCGGCGAAGGAAGGCGATCAAGTGACGGCGATCGACACGCACATCGTGATGGTGCCGTCGCCGGGCGGCCCCGTGCCGACGCCGTTGCCGCATCCGTTCGCGGGGATTCTCAATGGCGGCCTGAGCGGCAACGTGAAGATCATGGGCAAGGCCGCGGCGACGGTCGGCAGCAATGCAGAGAATCAACCGCCGCACGTGCCGACGCCGCCGGGCACGTCGTTTCAGACGCCGCCGAAGAACAAGGGCGTCATCAAGGCCGGCAGCGCG
>DAIOGM010000235.1:0-11236 GCA_036745215.1 Gemmataceae bacterium | reverse complement strand
TGTGTGGGATTCCCCCGTGTTCCCCGTGCCCCCCGTGGTTCAAAGCTGAGTTTTTGTGCAAAGCTCCGTGGCTCGCCAAACGGTTCTCATTGATTTCTCATCCAATTTTGATTGCTTATTGACGCCCGTTCAGCGAGATTAGCACCAACAATCGTTCCACGTCTCATCGTATTCTCAAATGACCGGAGGGCAAATCATGCGCAAGATCGGCTACCTGGTAACATGCGGCCTCGTGTTGTTGATCGTCGTCGCGTTGGTAGACGGCCAACAGCCACAACCCAAAAAAGGCGGCGCCGGTGGCGGCGGCGGCGGATTCGGAGCCTTCGCGCCGGCGCCGGGTTCCGCATCGTTGACCCTTCTCAACAACAAGGACGTCAAGAAAGAACTCGAACTCAGCGACGAGCAACTCGAAAAGCTCCCCGCGGAAGTGCTGGTCGCCATCTCCAAGGTCCTGTCGGAGAAACAATACAAACGATTCAAACAAATCGAGCTGCAACAACGCGGCAATCGCGCATTCGCCGACAGCACCGTGCAGACGGCGCTGAAGGTCAACGACGAACAAAAGAAAAACATCGGCAGCATCCTCGAAGACGCCGGCAAAGACATCGCCGAGGCCAACAAGGGCGGGTTCGGCGGCTTCGGCAAAGGCGGCGGCGGCGGATTCGGCAAAGGCAATGAAAAGGTTGACAAGATCAACGCCGAATCGCGCGACAAGATCCTCATGGTCCTCACGAAGGATCAACGCAAAGTCTGGCGCGAAATGATCGGCGACGAATTCAAAATGACCGCCCCCACGTTCGGCGGCGGTTTCGGCGGCTTCGGCAAAAAAGACGCCAAGAAGGATGGCGACAAAGATAAGTAGAGATCCCCCCTCCCCGAACGCCCGCAGGCGAGCGCAAGCAAACCTGCGGGATTTTTTTCGCGCTCGCCACATTCGGCGATGCAATGTCTCATCAATTTCTCATCAGTTTTTGATTGCTATTCGCCGCGATTTGGAAAAACATGTCCGTTATCAGCTCCGTTCCTTTTCCTGACACTCGACATACTCAACCCTTTCTCGGAGGATCGAACATGCGCAAGTACGGTTTCTTTTTCGCGGGCGCCGCCATTCTCGGCCTGAGCGCCGTCCTGGTGGACGGCTTGCAAGGTCAACCCAAGGGCGGCGGCGGCGGCGGCGGCGGCGGCGGGGGCAATGTCCTCACGCTCGTTAACAACAAAGATGTCAAGAAGGAACTCAACATCACCGACGAGCAAGCTGCGAAAATCCCCGCCGAGGTTCTGGCCGCGCTCGGCAAGGTCCTCGACGAAAAGCAGCTCAAACGCTTGAAACAAATTCAAGTGCAGCAAATGGGCAACAACGCCTTCAAGGACGCCGGCGTGCAAAAGGAACTCAACCTGACCGCCGAACAAAAAACCAGCATCGACGGCATCCTCGAAGTGCAAACCAAGGAACTCGCGGAGTTCAAAGGCGGCTTCGGCGGATTCGGCAAAGGCAAGGGCGGCGCCGACGCCGCGAAAGGCAACGCCGAGAAGGCCGACAAGGTTCGCAAGGAAGCCACCGAAAAGATCAACGGCGTGCTAACGAAGACGCAACGCGCGACCTGGCGTGAAATGACCGGCGAAGAGTTCAAGTTCGCGGCGCCGACATTCGGCGGCGGGAACTTCGGCAAGAAGAAAGATCCGAACAAAGACAAGTAATTGGACTGCTTTGCACAAAAACAGATGAAGCCCTGGGGCGAGGTACTCCGAACCCCGGGGTTCGGATTACCCAGGGGCTTGTGGAATCTTTGCGAGAGACCATTCGCTTAATTGGTGAACAGGTACAATCCGCCGATGATGGCGCCCGCTTCGCCGATCAAGCCGGTGACGCTGAAGCGCTCGATCGGCACCGTGAACGGCGCCGGATCGCCCGGCAAACATTTGCCGACGCTGCACTCGCCGCGATTGCGGAAGTCCGAGTAGAAGTGATACGGCATCAAAGCCAAATCGTAATAGAAGACGGTGATGTGCGCCAGCGGCTGCGCGGCGCCCAGGTTCCAGCCGGCGCGTTCAAAGTTCGGCTGCTCGAACAACAGGCGGCGATGGCACACATACGCCGGCTCGACGAGCTCAATCATTTCAGGAAACGGCTGTCGCAATAGCGGATCGACGCGCGGATACGACGGCCGGGTGTAGACCTCTTTGCTGACGGGCATATCTTCGGGGAAGATCGCGGGGTTGGTGCTGCCTTGCGATTTCAATTCCTGGCGAATGCGATCGTAAAACTTCGCTTGCGATTCGCGCATGAACTGGCGTTGCGGCCCGGGCAGTTCCGTGCGAATGACGTATTGATCGGTGGTTTTCTCCGATTGCCCGCCGACCTGCTGGACGCCATTCTTGATGCCAGGCTGCTTCGAATTGGGCGCTTCTTCGTGCGTCGCCGTGATGAGTTCAACGTCGCGCTGGCCGGTCGGCACGAATTTGGGCGTCACCGCTTGATGGTCTTGTGCGAACGCGCCGGACCAGGCGGCGAGCCAGAGCAGGGCGGCGCTAATGATCTTCGCCGCTCGTTTGGCTGGTGATGCGCGATGAGTAGTTTGGCGCTTCCTGCGTGATAAGAATGTCATGGGGATGACTCTCCTGCACCGCGGCCCCGCTCACCAGAATGAACTGAGTCTTGGTGCGCAACTCCTCAATATTCCGCGTCCCGCAATAGCCCATGCCGGCTCGCAACCCGCCGACCAGTTGATAAACGAACGGCGACAAGTTGCCCTTGTACGGCACGCGCCCTTCCACGCCTTCGGGTACGAGCTTGCCGGTCGTGCTGCCGGGCTGGCGATAGCGTTCGCTGGAGCCGCCGACCATGGCGCCGATCGAGCCCATGCCGCGATAGATCTTGAAGCTTCGGCCCTTGTAGATGATGAGCTGCCCCGGGCTCTCCAGGAGCCCCGCGAGCAAGCTGCCAAGCATCACCGTGTGTCCGCCGGCCGCGAGCGCCTTGACCAAATCGCCGGAGTAACGGATGCCGCCGTCGGCGATCACGGGGACGCCCGTTCCCTTGAGGCCCTGACAGGCGCTCGCGATCGCCGTGATCTGCGGCACGCCGACGCCGGAGATGACCCTTGTCGTGCAAATCGAGCCGGGCCCGATGCCGACCTTGACCGCGTCCGCCCCCGCATCGACCAGTGCTTTCGCGCCTTGAGCCGTGGCGACGTTGCCGGCGATCACGTCGATGTCGAAACGGTTCTTCAGTTGTCGCACCGTTTCGATGACGTTGCTCGAATGTCCGTGCGCGGAATCGACGACGAGCACATCGACTTCGGCCTTGATCAGCGCCTCGGCCCGTTCGAAATCGTGAACGCCGACAGCCGCCCCGACGCGCAATCGGCCTCGCGCGTCCTTGCAAGCGGCGGGGAAAGCGTTCAACTTGTCGATATCGCGAATCGTGATGAGGCCTCTCAGTTTATAATTTTCGTCAACCAACAGTAATTTCTCGACTTTATTTTCCGTCAAAATCCGCTCAGCCGTCTCAAGCGTCGTATTTTCCTGGGCCGTGACGAGATTGTCCTTGGTCATGACCTCCGAGAGCCGTTGCTGATGATCGGTGATGAAACGCAAGTCCCGCTTGGTGATAATGCCTTTCAAATGGCCGTTCACGGTGATGGGGATGCCGGAGATGTGCTGATCGTCCATGATGCGGCGAGCAGTTTCGACGGTTTCTTCGGGCTTGAGCGTGATCGGGTCGGTGATGATGCCGTTCTCGCTGCGCTTCACCTTCTCCACTTCGCGGGCTTGCAGGTGAATTGCCATGTTTTTGTGGATGACGCCAATTCCCCCTTCTTGCGCCAGCGCGATCGCCAGTTCGCTTTCGGTGACGGTGTCCATCGGCGACGACACGATGGGAATATTGAGCCGGATACGGCGAGTGAGCATCGTGCGCACATCGACATCGCGCGGCAACACTTCGCTGTAGCCGGGTTCGAGGAGGACGTCGTCGAAGGTGATGCCTTGATAGCCGATACGGTTTTGCAGGAAAAGGTGATCGCTCATGGTGAAAGCTCCCGTGGCGGAGATTTCTTGGTTATTATAGGACGCCGCCCGTAGTGCGGGCGTCGCGCCTGCACATTTTGAAAAAGTAATCGAACGTGCAGGCGAGCCGCCTGCACCACGGGGAATCAAATGAGATTGATCAACTCGCTCAAACAACGGATTCGATCCGACAACTGGACGTGCTTCTCTGTAGGATCGAGAAGCACGGCTGGCATGCCCGCGCGCATTGCGGCGTCGTAATCGTTGCCGCGATCGTCGCCGACAAAAAGCACATGGTTCGCCGGCAACTTCAGCAAATGCAGCAAGTGCGCGAAGAACTGCGGCGCCGGTTTGCGCCAGCCGACTTCGGAGCTGATGACGATCGGAGCCAACCCGCGCAGCGCCGGCATCCCTTCGAGCAAGCCATGGAGCCGGCCATCGAAGTTGGACGCGATCGCTTGGACAACACCGCGTTCCCGCAACGCCGCGATGACTTCGGCCGACGGTGCGTCGCAGGTCCATGCGTCGGCAGCGCTGAAAGCATCCCAGAGCGTTGCAAAACACGCGTCCGTATCGTGGACATCGTCGAGAATCTCGCCGACGATGTCGCGCCAGCGCCTGAGTTCGCGCTCTTCGTCGGTCCGCCAGCCCGTTGCCGCATCGAGACGTTCCTGCCGTGCAAACGCGATCGGGAAGCGTTGGCGCACGTCTTTTGCTTCGAGCCGACTGCCGAAGCGCCGGCCCACGTCCGCGTAGATTTGCGCCACGGACGGCGTGACGTGAATCAACGTTCCGACGGCGTCATAGACGATTGCTTTGACATGGCGCATGAATTGGTTATACTGGAAGCCGTCCATCACCTCGAGTTGAAAGCGAGCACATCATGGCCGACGAACGCATCAGTGAATCAACGCCGCCGCGCCGCCGCTGGGACGAAGGCGTGGACGATCAAGGGTCGCCGTCAAACGTGCGCAAGAGCGGCTCGTCGGCGGGATTATGGATTGTACTCGCCGTCGTCGGCGTGTGTCTCGTGTTGTGCGTGCTGCCGTTTCTCGCGGGCGTCGGCCTGTTTTTCATGCGTATGCAGGGGCAGGTTGCCCAACAGGCCGCAGTCGCCGAGGTGCGCGTCGCCGTTGCCGAGGAACGCATGGCCGTCGCCGCGAAGGCCCAAGAAGACGCGGATGGTCCGATGGGCGTGCCAATGCCGGCGCCGCCGGGGCCGGTACCGGGTGTTGGTCCAGGACCGCTTCCGGGTCAGGGGTTGCCGATCCAGGCGAAACCGCTCGACGTGATCCAGGCGCCCGCCGTCCGAATGGCGCTCAATGCCAAGAGCCAGGACGTCAAGGATGTCGTCTTCGCGCCGCACGCCAACCGGGTCGGCCATTTCGGCTGGGAAGGCGACGCCAACAAAAAACGCAAGTACTTCGACCTCTGGGACTGGAAGGAACGCAAACACATCGCGCGCGTCCCGGCGCCCTCGGAGCAAGGCGGCTTCGTGGCCATGAGTCCCAACGGCACACGTCTGCTCGCCCATCAATTCAACCCGAAGTCCATCAATATCTGGTCGCTGCCCGACGGCAAGCAACTCAAGAAGGAATGGCGTCCCAACGCGAATCAGCCGGAAGTCGGCGCCGGCGGTTTTGACCGAAGCGATCTCGCCTGGGCGGCTTTTCTCGATGAAGAAAGCCTGCTGACGGTCGCCCAGTCCGGCCGCTTCGACCTGTGGGACGCCAACTTCGAAAAAACGAAATACACCGTTGCGAAGCGGCGCGATGTTCCGTTCATGATCGTCAACGGCTTCGCCCGCGGCCCACAGAACATGGCGCTGTCGGATGACGGCAACTTGCTCGCTCTGGCCAATGGCGATGGTTACGAGTTCTTCGACCCCTTCACCGGCAAGGCGGGAGGCAAAACGGACTCGCTCGCGAAAGAAGGCCGCGTCGGCAACACATGGTCCGTCGCGTTCAATCGCGACGCGACCCTGCTCGCGACCGTCCACACCATCAGCGGCGGCGGCTTGCCATCGCGCGAATTCTTGACCGTTTGGAACGTCGCGGACGGGAAACGGAAATCTCACTTCCCGATTGAGAATCATGCGCATTTGAAAGGCCCGATCACCTGGATCAGCGCCAAGCATCTCCTGATCTGGGACAGCAACCTGTTCCGGGCGAGCGTCTTCAACCTCGACGAAGCTCGTTTCGAACGCGTCCTGGAGAGGGGAGCCAACGGCGACCGCGTCGCAAGACAGGGCCCGGATAATCGCATCTGGTACACCAGCAGCGTCGCGTTCGCGGCCAATGCGGAATTGCTGGCCGTCGAATTCCCCGCCGACGACCTGGTCAAGAATCCGGCGCCGCGGGTCAACGTGGATCAACTGCCGCGCTGGTACGTCAGCCCGGGCGGGATCGGACGCGAGGCGGGGATCAAGGGAATCAGGTGACCGGCAAACCGTGGACGATTCGTCCGAGGATCTCCATCGCGGCATTGAGCTGTGCGTCCGACAAATACGGCGCCGGCCCCAGACGCAGCGCATTGCCGCGATGATCGGTGTAGACGCCAGCCGTTTTCAATTTTTGCGAAATCTCGCCGGCGCGGCTCGACCACAACACCAGGAAGCCGCCGATCTCGTTGAGCGGTACCTCGCGATCGCGGCGAATCAGCTTTGGATCAAGATCGAGCGCGTCAAACCGCGCCGCCAGCAAACCAATTTGATGTTGGCTCACCTCGCGCAACAATTCCGGCGTCAGGCCGCGTTCCTTGAAAAACGCGAAGACGGCCGCGGCGCGATAGCAACTGGCCGGGTCGAACGTCGCGCCGCCGAATCGCGAGCCGCCGCTGCCGTAGCCGACGCGGCCGGGCGTCGCGGTGAGCTTGTCGAACTCGCTGAACCAGCCCGTCGTGATGGGCCGCAGCGTGCAATTCTTCGGTATGCGCAAACAACACGCGCCTTCGCCGAGCTGGCAATACTTGTAGCCGCCGCCGACGATGAATGCTTGCTCCAGGCCTGTCCGGTCGAAGGGAACGACGTTCAAATGGTGATACGTGTCGATAAGCAACTCCGCGCCGTGTTTGACGCACGCTTCTGCCACAATCGGCAGGCCGGGTACGATGCGTGCCGTTTGAAAGAGCACCGATGAACAAAAGACTACGGCGGTGCGTGCATCGACCATCGCCGCCAGCCGTTCCGAGAGCGTGTTAACCGGCGACGCGGCGATGCGTACGATCTCGATGCCGTCCTCCTCGCTCAGTCGATCAAGCAGCCGCCGAAGCGTGTGAAATTCGCCATCGGTGGACACCAGGCGCGGCCGTGTTCGTAACGGCAGCGCGGAGAGAAAGCGCACGATCAAGTCGAGCGTATTCTGCTCAATCGCGATATCGGCGTCCGGCTCGCCCAGGAGCCGCGCGTAGCCGCGCTTGACCTCGTCGGCTTTCGCAAAAGCGCGCGGCCATTTGTCGTCCACGAACTCGGCGGCGTCAAGCCAGGCTTGCGATTGGGCGGCGAAACCGCAATCGGGCCAGGCCTGGTGTGAATGCCCGGACAAGAGCAGCCGATCCGCGACGCGAAAGCGCGCGTAATCGGCGGCGAGCGCGTTCGGCGATGAATAGAGATCGTCAGGCCGCATCAAAACTCCGTGCGAATCGCCCAGAGATCGGGGAAGACCGGGCGCATGAGCGTCGTGAGCAAGTATTCCGCGCCGGCCGAGCCGCCGGTGCCCGCCTTTGTGCCGATGGTTCGCTCCACCATCTTGACATGGCGATAACGCCACTCCTGCAAGCCTTCATCGAGATCGACGAGCCGCTCGCAGAACTCCGCGAGCGCCGAGTCGCTGCGATAGATGCCAATCAGGATTTGCTGCATGCCCTTGGATTCCGCCGGCGGCTGCGTGATATCGCGTTTCAAAACGTCGTCCGGAATCGCATGCCCGCGCCGCGCCAGAAACGCCGCAAACCAATCCCAAACGGACGGCGCTCGATAGCGTTCTTCCAGGCGCTTTCGTTCGGCACTTCCTGCCGCGAATTGATTGAGCGGCGCCGCACGCTTGTGGCCGACCGTGAATTCCAACTCGCGAAACTGCACCGATTGAAATCCGCTGCCCGATTCGAGCCGGGTGCGAAAGCTCGAAAACTCCAGCGGCGTCATGGTCTCCAGAATATCGACTTGCGCGACCAGCACTTTCAGGATCGTCAACATGCGTTTCATCACATGGCCGGCGCGTGGCAAATCGTCCTTGTCGAGGAGCCGTTTGAGATAGTCGAGTTCGTGCAGGATTTCCTTGAACCACAATTCATAGGTTTGATGGATGACGATGAACAGCATCTCGTCATGATCGCCGCCCGGCTGCTGCTGGGCGAGCAACGCGTCGAGCTTCAAGTATTCGGCATAGGTCGGCATGGTATATGTCGGTTTATCATTCCCAGAACAGCCCGTAAAGCGCATACCACGCCAATAGTCCCAAAACAAACGACGCGAAGTTGGCGCAGAACACCGCAGCCATGTCGCGCCAGAATCGATCGAGCGGCCGAAAAGCGATGTAGAACAGCAAACATTCGCCGAAATGAGCGACGCTTTCCGCCACCAACAAATAGAGCGGATAATTCTCGTCGAGCGGAAAAAACTGCGGAATCACGAGCACGACCAACGGATAGGTGCACGCCGTCAGCCACACGCCGGCGAGCAGGCGGCGCGACATCGGATGCTGCGGCGACAAACCGACGCACAGGATCGGCGTCTCGATCGAGATCGTGAACAGATAACCGACGCCGAGGAAGAACCACGGATCTTGCAGACGTTCGAGGAAATCGCTCATCAGAGCGCTCGCAGAAGGAAGGGGACCTCAGCCAGGACGTGCACCATCGCCAGCGTGAAGTAGATGTCGCGCGTGATCGGATAGTTCGCCCAGAAGCACAGCCAGAGAGCGACGACGATTGCGGCGCTCAGCAGAAGAAAGATTTGCAAGGCGCGCGACAGGTTCAGCGAGCGCCGGCCGAGCGGCATGTTCGGGACGTTCCACAGGTTCGATTTCAACCCGAGCCAGGGAATCGCGATCAGCCAGACGCCGTAATGGACCGCTTCGAGGAACGTGTGCGTCGCGACGAGGCAATGCGACGAGATGCCAGTCAGGATTTCCGACCCGGCGTGTTGCGTGATGCGCGACAAGAGATCGTCGCCGACGAGGCTTGGCGCATCCGCGAGGCGCCACCACAATAACCCCAAACAAACGGGGATCGCCAAAAGACAAACGTGATAGAGCCTTCGATACTCCGGACGCGTGCGGCGAATCTCGCGATCGAGAATCCACAGCGCGACCAACGGATGAAGGTAGACGATGCCGAGGCCCCAAAGAATCGGTGACAGCCAGGCGAGCGCGATGAGGAAAAACGCCGCCGCCCAGATCCAGCCCCAGTCGCGGCGCGGATTCTGCCGGCTGCGCATGTGAACGAGCGCCGCGATCCACAACACGAGCAGCGTGTCAAAAGTCGCGTAGCTCGCCAGCAACGCCGGACCGCTCGAACCGAGTGCATCGAGCACCATCGGCAACGCCGCGAAGCCCGCCGTCAAGAGAATGACGCCCGCGAAGCCGAGCACGAAGTACGACCACAGCCGGCCCCAGCGCCCCGGCAGGCGCGACATGAAGTAACGCGCCTCCACCCAGTTGTGCGGCCCGGCGCAGAGGAACACGGAGACGATTGAGAATTGAATCGGCAAAAAGCCCGCGATCGCCGCCATCGCGATCACGAAGCCCAGCGCGCACGCGCCGAACGTCAGCCCGGCCGGGCGAGCGTCGCGGATCGATTCGGCGGTGATGGCGGTCGTGGACATCAGTTCTTGTCTTTGAAAGGCGGATCCGGCTGCGGCGAAGGCGGACGCGGCACCGACGGACGCGGTCGATTCGGCGACGGATAGACCGTCTCATTTTCCGCGCCCATCCATGCCGGCTTGAACGCCATTGGCAACATCACGCGGACCGATTCGTCGCTGTCAACGAATGATATCGTGATCGCGGTGTCGGAGCTCGCATTCGCCGGTATTGGCGGCGGATTGCCTGATTCTCGTGGCGCGCTCGCGAGGCATTGCAGGAAAAGGACCACCACAACCAGCGCCGCCGAGGCCACGACGACGAACGCGGTCACCGCCAACGCCATCCACGACGGACGCCGCGCCAACCAAATCAGCGCGGCCACGCAGCACGCCGACAGCGCCAGTCCCATCACGACGTTCGCGAGCAATGGACCCGGCGACGACGTCGCCTCGGTCAAAATGCTCGGCCGCGGCGTCGGCTTGAGCCCGTGTTTTTCCGCCTTCACCGCGAAACGCGTCGGAATGGTCACGTCGATATCTGGTGCATCCCGAAAAACGAGCCGCATCGGCACGCGATCACCATGAAGCATCGACAAACTTTGATTGAGCTTCGCGACCGAAATGCTGCCGTTATCGCGCTCAATCGGCGGCGGCAACACGTCGGCGCGAGCTAGAGTCGCAATGGCGCCCACCAACAACACCGCGCAGGACACGAAACGGTTCATCGTTTATTCTTCCCCCTTCTTCGCCGGCTCGTCCGTCTTGGGCAAACCCGGACGCAGCAGGTCGAACACATCATTGCTAAATATCTCACGCGGAATCATGATCGCCGGCAACATACTCTTGGGTAAATGAAGCTCGACGCGCTCGCCCTCGGCAACAATGACGATGTCCATGCCGAGATTGGCCGTGTTGCCCTTGGTTTCCAGCGGCGTCGTGATCCGCGGCGGTCGAGGGCCGTTGCCGAAGACTTCCGGCAACACAAACGCCGCGCTCAACAAGCCGCCGACAATGGCGACGATCAGCAGAGCCGCGCTCGTTTTGCCGCCGCGGCGCACCAGCCAAAATCCGCCGGTGACGAACGCCGCTGACAGCGCCAAGCCCGCGAACCAATTGCGCGGGCCGCCCGGCTCGGCGTCGGCCTTCTCCACCTTGCCTTCGACGACCGCGTATTTCTGCGGAATAACGAGCCTCGGCCGCGTCACATCGAGACGATACGTCAGCGTCACGGGAGCGTTTTCGATGAGCTTGACCTGCTTCACCTGGGTCGCCTTGCCATCGTCCTTGGTTTTCTGATCCGGCTGTCGCAAGTATCGCAACGCGGGCGGCGTCGGCGGCCCGTTGGCGAAGCCTAGACTGGGCAACAAGGTCAATGACAGGACGCACAGGCCAATGGGGAGGTGTCGCATGGCAATCTCCGGAAGTAGG
>DAIOGM010000234.1:587-11256 GCA_036745215.1 Gemmataceae bacterium | reverse complement strand
AGATCGCCGGTCAGAGCATGTAGCCTGTGCGGGTGGCGAGCCGGTTCTTTCAGCAGGGGAGATGGGCTTCCTTGTGGATGGTGACGAGCTTATCGTCATCGCCGTGTCAAACCAATCCACGGGCTACTGTCCCGAACCCGAATCGTGGCCCCGGGTCGCCCTTGCCCTGGACACCATTCCGTTGCAACACCCAGGAAGGTTCACCCAGGAGATTGTTTTTCGGCGCTGCGCTTCGTGCGATCAGATTAACATTGTCAAGGATGGTTGGCTCATCTGTCTGTTCTGCGGGAAAGAGTTGCCGACGCACTGGAACCTCGCATGACTGCCAAGAAGAAAGACCTAAATGCTGAAGTGAAACCAGGAGTAGTACCCCATGAAAAAATCGATTGTCGTCGCAACCGCGGCCCTCGTTTTGTTCGGTCACGATGCGACGGGAGACAGGCCAATGGAAATCCAGTCGGCAAGAGCCTTCGCCCAGGACAAAGATGCGAAGATCATTGTGCATGCGGATGTGGTCTACGGAAGAGTCCAGGGGGCGGGCTTGTTGGCGGACATCGCCTACCCCGAAGGCAAAGGCCCTTTCCCGGTCATCCTCTCCGTCCACGGCGGCCGCTGGTTCCGAGAGTCAAAGAACACCCACAGTGCCATCAAGGTCCGCGAGTGGGCTGGCTTCGGCTTCTTCGCCATGTCGATTGATTACCGACTGATCGGCTGCACTCCTGCCCCGGCTTGCTACCAGGACGTACTCTGTGCGATTCGCTGGGTCCATGCTCATGCGGATAAATACCCCATCGACGCCAAGCGTATTTTCCTGATCGGCCAATCGGCAGGCGGACATCTGGCATCGCTGGCGAACACGCTCGGCGAAGGGCCGTTCAAGAAAACGGGCGGCTGGGAGGATCGACCCCACGACTTCCGGGCCGTGATTTGCGTCTCGGCGCCGTATGAACTCAACAAGCTCGATTGGGGCAATGGCTGGACGCCTGCGGGAGAGGAACCGGTAATAGCACGACAACTGGCTTCGCCCATCAACCATGTCAGCAACCAAATGAAGCCGATGTTGATTTTGCATTCCGACGACGACAAGTCGGTTCCGATCCAGCAGGCATTGGATATGGTGCAGACTTTGGAGAAGGCCAAGGCGCCCCACCGATTCGTTCACTACAAGGACAAGGGTCATATCTCAATGACGAGCGACGTTATCAGGGAGACAAGAGCTTTCATCAACGAGATCAGCGGCAAGACGGTGAAGAAATGACGCAACCGAGCGATAACGAGCCGGACAGAATTCGGCGTCTCATCCAGTCACGCCAACAGCCCGCGGATGACTTCGCCGTACACATCCGTCAGCCGGAAATCGCGGCCGGCGTAGCGGTACGTGAGCAACTCGTGATTGATTCCAAGGACATGAAGCAATGTGGCATGCAGGTCGTGAATGGAGACGCGATTTTGGATGGAGCGAAAGCCGAACTCGTCCGTGGCGCCGTGGCAAGTTCCGCCCTTGAAGCCGCCGCCGGCCATGAACATGGTGAAGCCGTAGGGATTGTGGTCGCGGCCATCGCCGCTTTCTGAGACGGGGGTGCGGCCGAATTCGCCGCCCCACAGCACCGCGGTTTCATCGAGCAGCCCACGGCGTTTGAGGTCGCGAATCAACGCGGCCGACGCACGGTCCATGTCCGGGCAGCGGTCACGCAGGTTTTGATTGATTCGACTGTGATCGTCCCACGGTTGCCCCGGTCCATAGATGACATGAACGGTGCGGACGCCGCGCTCCACCAGGCGCCGCGCGAGGAGACAGCCGTTGGCGAAATTCGTGTTGCCGTATTCTTCGCGAATGGACGTTGGCTCGCGGCGCAGGTCGAACGCTTCGCTGGCTTCCGATTGCATGCGAAACGCGGTCTCCATCGCCTGAATGCGGGCTTCGAGCATCTCGTCGCCGCCGACCGCCTGTTCGTGTTCGCGGTTGAGCTGCTGCACGAGGTCCAACTGCTGGCGTTGTGCGGAAGGCGATAGTTGGCGGTTGCGCAGGTTGTTGATCATGCGTTCGGGATCGGTGACCGAATCGTCGAACGCGACGCCTTGATGGCGCGTCGGCAGAAAGCCGTTGCGCAGACCGGGACCGCCGCCGCCGCCGGGGCTGAGAACGACGAAGCCAGGCAGGTTCTGATTTTCACTTCCAAGCCCGTAGGAAATCCAGGAACCCATTGACGGGCGCGTCGCCGCGATATTGCCGGAATGAAACAGGCTACGGGCCGGCGTATGCGTCGGATTGAACGTGTACATCGAGCGAACGACGCACAGATCGTCGGCGAGCCTGGCGAGGTTGGGCAACAGTTCGCTGATTTCGAGCCCGGATCGGCCATGCTTCCGGAAGACAAAAGGCGACGCCAGCAAGCCGCCGGTGGTGCGCTCCGTGCGCAGATTCACGGCATCGGGACGCTGGCCCGCGTAACGATGCAGCGCGGGCTTGGGATCGAACAAGTCCACCTGCGACGGCCCGCCCGGCATGAATAGGACGATGCTGTGTTTCGCCCGCGCGGGAAAGTGCGGCGCCGTCGCGCGAGCTTGCTCCCTGTTCAACAAGTCAAATAGCGCCACCGATCCCAGGCCGGCGCCGAGAGACTGCAGCATCGCACGTCGTGACATCGGCTGGTTCATGGCCAAAAGATAACCTCATTCGTGCACAAGAGCGCGTGGGCATATTCCGTAAGCGTGCCGGCCGCAAGGTACTTGTCGGCGAGTGCCAGCTCGCGTTCGCTCGGATCGCGTTCCAGAAGGTTGCGGTACATGGAGCGGACTCTGGCAGTGGTGTCCGGCTCACGCGCGACGCTTTTCACTAACGCAGCGGCCTGGTCGCGCATGAAAACACTGTTCATGACGAACAGTTGTTGCAACGGCGTGATCGTCGTCTCGCGGCCGGGGCTGTGCATGGTCGCCTCGGCGAAGCCGTAAAGTTGCAATAGACCGCTGTTGCGGCCACGGCTGATGCGTGCATAAACGGTGCGCCGTAGGTCGTCCGATTTGTCCACTTCGGCGGAGGGCCCGCCCATCTTGGCATCGAGACAGCCGGTCCCTTGCAGGATGCAATCGCGATAGGCTTCAATGTCGAGGCGGCGCGGGTTCATGCGCCAGAGCAGCCGATTCGCGGGATCGACTTTGGCGACATCGGCCCGCGCCCGGCTCGCCTGTTGATACGCGGCAGACAGCATGATCTCGCGATGCAGCCATTTGAGCGACCAGTTGTTCGTGATGAAGCGGGCCGCCAGGTCGTCGAGAAGCTGCGGATGCGACGGCTTCTCGCCCTGCGTGCCGAAATCGCTTGGCGTGTCCACCAGCGGCTTGCCGAAGTGCCAGCCCCACACGCGATTGACGATGACCCGGGCCGCCAGCGGTGCGGCGTCGGTGAAGATCTTTTCGGCCAGCTCCAGTCGACCTGAACCGCGTTTGAAAGCGGGCTCGCCTTTCGCCAGGACAGTCAGGAACCCACGCGGCGCCAGTTCGCCGGGCCTGGTGACGTTGCCGCCGATGAGCACGTGGAGATCGCGTGGCGTCCCCGGCTTGATGTCCAGCGTCGTCAAATCGGGATCGGAGCCATCGACCCACAAACCGGCGTCGAACACCGAGTGGAAATACGGCTCTACACTTTCGCTTCCGCCGCGCGTCTTCGGTTGCTTCGCCGCGGGCGCCGCCTTGGCGCCCCCCTTTTCGAACGGCGCTGGGCGCTTATCAAGTTTCGCGACGTAAGCATGTAGCTTCGGATACGCGTCGCGCATGTCGGTGATATCGGTCGCCATCTTGTCCAGCTCACTTACAAAGCGTTCGACTTGTTGCCGGGCTTGCCTGGGATTGGTTCCCGGTTCGCTGCGCATGAGATTGGCGAGATAGCTCAGCTGGAAAACGCGTTGCGTGGCGTGCATGAATCGCGTTTCAAGTTCCGGTGCGACTTCGGCAAGCGGACGCGGCGCCGCGATCGTGGATGCGAACACGCCTGCAAGCGCATAATAATCGCGCGTCGAGATCGGATCGAACTTGTGATGGTGACAACGCGCGCATGCCACGGTCAGGCCGAGAATGCTGCGCGTGACGACATCGACGCGTTCGTCCCAATCGTCCATGTAGAGGTTTTCGATCACGTCCTTGGACAGTCGGCCGTCCTTGTGATAGATCGGCCCCGCGCCCAGGAAGCCGGTCGCGGCGAGATCGCGGCGCGGCGTCTTCGGCATCAAATCGCCCGCCAGTTGCAAGGTGACGAACCGATTGTAAGGCACATCGCGATTGAACGCGTCAATGATCCAATCGCGATAACGCCAGGCGTACGGATATGGCCGATTCGTGGCTTCGGACGTCGGATTGTCTTCGCCGTAGCGGGCGACATCGAGCCAATAGCGGCCCCAGCGTTCGCCGTAGTGCGGCGACGCGAGCAGGCGGTCGATGATTTGTGCGTAAGCCTCCGCCGACGGATTCTTGGCGAAGGCCTCGCTTTGTTCATAGCTGGGTCGCAGTCCGGTCAGGTCGAGGTAGGCGCGTTGAACCAACGTGCGCGGATCGGCACGCGGCGACGGCGACAAGCCCTTCTCTTCGAGACTGTACAAAATAAAGGAATCGATCTTTCGCCGCGGCCAATCGGATTGCTTCACGACCGGCGCGGGCGCCTGAGCCACGGGTTGAAACGCCCACCAGTCGCGGCCGACTTTGGCGCCGGGAGCGTCCGTTGATTTCGCGGCCGAATCGGCACGCGGATCGGGCGCACCCATTTTGACCCATTGCTCAAATCGCTCGATTTGTTGTGCCGACAGCTTCCCCTTGGGCGGCATCGCCAGGTCCGCGTCGGTCCAACGGATGGCGTGGATCAGGCGACTTTTCTCGACATCCCCAGGGACGATCACGGCGCCGCCGACGCCCCCCTTGACGATTCCTGCTTTCGAATCGAGCAGCAACTTTCCCTTGGGACTTCGAGATTTCGCGGAATGACATTCGTAACAGCGTGCGACCAGTACGGGACGGATATGCTTCTCGAAGAACGCAACGTCTGCTTTCGTCAATTCGGGCTTTTGCGAACGCTCTCCGCCGCGGGCAACGCCAACGAACAACGGGCTCACGATCAAGCAAATGAAGCTAGCGGCTGGGAGTCGCATGGATGCAGGCTCGGCGTTTTGATTTAGGTCGCAAGGTCAATTATGCGGCCATTGCATTGCCGGTCAAGCGAGCTTGCGTCGTATCCGGCGATGATCGGCTACCCATTTCTTGTTCCACCCAAGATTCGCGCCCTCCCGTTAGCGCGATGGATCCAGCGGAGTCAGCGTCAGCATCGCCTTGCGCGCCGCCCGGCGGATCGACAAGACGTCATCGCGGCGGGCCACGCTCAAGTAATCGTCGATCGTTTGGTGATTCTTGTGGAAAAGCTCGTCCATCTCTGGGCGAAGCTTGGCGTCGGTGCGGCTCGAGATGTGGTAGTACATCGACCTTAACCTCGCCCTGAGCTCGCCGAGAAATGCAACCGCCTCGGCGCGTTTCGTCTCGTCCTTCGCTTCGAGCGCCGGTTTCAAGCTCTGCAAACGCTGCTCGATCGCCCGTTGCATTGGCATCATCCAGTATTTCGTATCGTCCCCGAAAATGATCGAGAGTTTGCCCAGCGTGTGCACCGCGCGGCGATTGACGGCGAGATCGTCGCGCTGGAACAGCGGAAAGAGCGATTGGACGGCATCCAAAATCATCGGGGTTTGGACCTTCACCTCGGCAAACGTCAGATCGACCGCGCCGTCCTGCTTGCGCAATATTTCGAGCGTGCGCGGGAACGTCTTCTTTTCGCCGACACGCCAAAGAGCGTCGATCGCGTGGTTCCAGTCGTCCGGATTGTTGAGCGCCTTGAACAGGACCTCGGCCGCCGCAGCCTCACCGGGTTGTTGAAGCGAGGTCATGATTTGATTGCGGACGACG
Organism: Gemmataceae bacterium; assembly: GCA_036745215.1. Lineage (GTDB taxonomy): Bacteria > Planctomycetota > Planctomycetia > Gemmatales > Gemmataceae > SIAQ01. Next base: position 5,319 of record DAIOGM010000234.1, on the reverse strand, counting down.
CGGTGCTTTTCCGTTTCCAGCAGCTTGATCAAATCCGCGACGCCGGCGTTGCCGGTGTTGCCGAAACATTGAATGGCATAGATCCGCGTTTGCGGGTCCGGATCGCGCAGGAAGGGCTGCACCGCCGGCAGGATGTCCTTGCGCGTGTCCCGCGTATGGTAGGCCTGGTAGCGGAGCGTCGCGATGACGTGCTGCCGCACCCGGGCGTCCTTGTCCTTGAGGGCGGCGAGCAACGTCGGCACGTGCTGGCCGTCGAGCTGCCCGAACGCAACCGACATGGCCTCGGCGGCCTGCACGCGCTTCACGGGATCGTCGCTCTTGAGGCTTTCGACCAAAACTGGCAGGACCAGCTTCTTGACGTCCTCCGACTGTTGTGCCGTGAGCGGCTGACTGGCGCCGATACTGTACGCCGCCCGATGGCGAAATTCGGCCTTCGGCTGTCCCAGGTGTTTCCACAAGAAGGCGAGCGCGTCCTTGTCGTATTCGAGGGAAGCGAGGGCGCAAGCGACACGCACCTTTTCCTCACCCTTGGCCTCGGCGAACCGCGCCCGTAGCGCGCCCATGACTTCGAAAAGACCGCTCGGCAACGAAAAGTACGCCGCGCGGCGAACATGTCTATCTTCGTCCAGGAATGCGGCACGCAGCGCAGCGACGCTTGCCTTGGTATGCGAAATACTCTCGATCACCGCCACGCGCGGCGCGGGGTCCGGATCATGAAAGAGCGGCAACAGGGTCTTCACGATTCGCTCGACGAGTTCCGGCGCGTCGCCGTTGGCTCGGAGCGTGCGACCCATCTTGCCGAGCAATTCGCCCGCGGACGCACGCTCGGCGGCGTCCTTGCTCTGCAAGCGTTTTTCGACCGGCGCGAGGACCTGCTCGCCGAGCGTCGCGATCACGAAGCTCATGCCCGCGCCGTCGCAGAGATCGGAGACGATGGGCGAATTCTGATTTCGCAGCCATGGCGGCGCGGGGTGAGCGATTGCCTGGGCGTAAGCAGTCTCGACGTATGGACACATCGCCTCCGCCGCGGCTTTCGTCTTCTGCTTTTCGAGCAGGTGCTTGAGCGATTGCTGTGCGATCTCATACGTTCGCTCGTTCTGAAGCGCCCGTCCGAGCGTGCCGACGGCGGGCTCGCCGCAATGACGAATCTCTTCAAGGATGACGAGCCGAAGCGGAAGCGGTGTTTTTTTCTCGACAGCCAGGGCCGCCAAGGCAGTGAACGTGTCCGAATCTGCCGGCGCGATTCGCGTCAAGGCGAAGACGGCTTTGCCGCGCACGTCGGCGTCGGGATCGCGCTCGAGAAGCTTCAACAGACGCGGCACATTCGCGCGCGCGTCGGAACTCATCAGCCCCAGCGCCCAGACGGCGTTGTGCCGCACGGCTTCGTCTTCATGGTCGAGCAGCTTTTCGAGCGCCGAGATGGCGGGTTTGCCGATCTTGCCGAGGACGATGGTCGCGAGAGTGCGATCCTCCTCGTCGAATTGCTTCAGGATCGAGATGAGCCGATCCGTGGCCGGGGCAGCCTGCGGTCCAAGGTCGGCAAGGGCCATGAGGGCGTCAAAGCGCGTGTCGCTCTTCTTGCTGTCGAGTTTCTTGAGGAGCGACTCGACTGGATTCTGAGCCCGCGCGGTGGCGGCCGCCGTTATCCAGATGAGAAGAAAGGCAATGAAATGCTTCATGGAGCAAACCTTCGGCCGAGATGTCTATCACATCGATTTGAACCGATCCGCCGGCCGATAGGAAGGGAAAACTAGTCGTAGGTCATTTTGGAGTGCGGCGGTTTGACGCCGCTTTCTTTCCTTCCTACTTTCTTTTTTGTCATGGAGTTTCCAAAGAAAAATAGAAAGAAAGCGGCGTCAAACCGCCGCACTCCAATGATTGTGCCGATTGACCCACTACCGGAAAACTGATTTCAAAGTCCCGGAGGGCCTGTGGTTTGACTTGGCGTCGCGATTGCGTATTTTTGAATCGGGAGCATTCACGCGTCCGGCAACGGGACGGCCGCTCCCTCGCCCAATACGGTCTGCCAGGTCCGAACCCGCCAATGCACGAGTTTTCGCATAGTCGATGGGGCGTAAGCCAACGGAAGGGGCCGAGGATGGCGGCATTTGACGAGACGACTTTGAACTTCAAAGATTCGGATGGTCGAGAACGAGAGTGCCTCGACTGGGCCATGCTCCGGTACGGTCCGATTGCCATGTTCCGGAAGCCCGCGGTCCTGGCCGATTCGATCGCTTGGCTGGAGAAGCACGGGTACACCGTGGCCCAAACCGATTGCGAGGCGTGTGGTTCGAAGGAAGAAGTGCTGTGGGCCATCGGCAGCGTCCTGGGCTTCGAGCGCGCGCCTTATCCTAACCTGGACGCATTCAACGATGACTGCCGCTACATCGAAGTTCCGGCGGACGGTGGGTTCGCGGTGGTGCTCCATCGATTCGACCGGGTGGCCGCCAAATTGCCGGAGGTCGCCCGCGACCTACTCGACATCTTTGCCCACACGAGTTGGGACAACCTCCTGTTTGGCCGGCGGTTCCTCTGTCTGGTCCGCTCGGAAGATCCGTGGATCGAGTTCGGCCCGGTTGGCGGGCATGAACCGTGGTGGAATGGCCGAGAATGGTTCAACGCCGACCGCGCGTGATTGCGGCATTGCGGCTTGTCGGCGCTGTACCTGACCGTTGGGCCTGTCGGCGGCTGGGGTTCCCAGAGTACCTGCATGACGCTCTCGCGCTCGATCGCTGTCGCTCAGACGTGCCCGATCAAGGGCGACGTGCAGGCGAACCTCGAAGATCATGTTCGGCTTGCTCGCGTCGCGGCGGCGGAGGGGGCGCAGGTCGTCGTGTTTCCCGAGCTATCGCTCACCGGCTACGAGCTGAGCCTGGCCAGCGCACTGGCGTTTGCGGAGAACGATCCACGCCTTGGCGTCTTGCTCGACACGGCGGCGTCCCACTCGATGACTCTGATCGTCGGCGCTCCGGTTCGAATCGGGCCGCGGCTCCACATCGGTGCGTTCATCCTCCATGCGGACCGCACGATCGACCTTTACACGAAGCATCACCTTGGGGCTTTTTCACCCAGCGCGAGTTGCGATGGCGATGTGCCCCCTGCGGAAGCGACGGTGTTTCAACCTGGCGACCGCAAGCCACTCATCCGGTTCGGCAACAACGTTGCCGCGGTGGCCGTGTGCGCCGACATTGGCCGACCGTCCCATCCGCAACTGGCAGCGGACCGAGGCGCAAAAACCTATCTGGCGAGCATGTTCGTCATTCCATCGGATTTCGAAGGCGAGATCTCGAAACTGAGACGATACGCGATGCAACACTCGATGATGGTGGCACTGGCAAACTTTGGTAGTCCATCGGGGGGCCTCGCGTCCGCCGGGCGCAGCGCGATCTGGTCGGAGACGGGGGAACTCCTGGTTCAACTGGAAACGAACGGCGCTGGCGTTGCCGTCGTGGTAGAAACGCAACCGGGCCGGCGCACGAGTACAATCATGATCAACGCAATTTAAGCTAAGTCTCGGTTATTACGCGGCGCGGCGAAGCCGCAATGAATGCAAATCCGAAGCGGTGGGCTTGGTTCACAATCTGAAACACTCTGCGTTCTCTGCGCCTCTGCGTTTCTAAAAAAGGGTAATCCGCGCCGTGAGTGAATGGCATCCAATTTAGAAACGCAGAGGCGCAGAGAACGCAGAGAACAGAATCGCAAGTCCTTGTTGAATTGGTCGTTAATCGCGCCGAGCGACGACATCATAGGTCTGGCCTGAAATCAATTGCGTGTCAGGATCGAATCGCTCACGCCAGCACTTCGTTCACGATTCGCACCGGGAATGTGCCGGTGAGCTTGTCGCGAAAGCCATTGCGTTCGAAGAAGAGCTCCTCGTGGTGCATGCCAAGGAGGTGCAGGATCGTGGCGTGCCAGTCGGCGATGCTGACGCGATTCTCGGCGGCGGCGTAGCCGATCTCGTCGGTCTGCCCATAGGTCGTGCCCCCCTTGATGCCGCCGCCGGCCATCCAGATGCTGAAGCCGCGCGGGCCGTGGTCGCGGCCGGCGCTTGCGTAATCGCCGCCGGCCGGAAACTGGGCGATCGGCAAACGTCCGAATTCGCCACCCCAGATGACGAGCGTATCTTGCAGCAGGCCGCGCTGCTTCAGATCTTGCAAGAGCGCGGCGACCGGCTTGTCGGTGCGGGAGCTGGCGGCGCGCAGCGTGCTCTCCAGGCGATTGTGATTGTCCCATATCTGCGCATTGATGAAGAGTTGAACGTAACGGACGCCGCGCTCGACCAGACGGCGTGCCATCAGACAGCGGCGCGCATACGAATCGGTCGGTTCACGGCCGACGCCATACATTTCCAGCGTCGCGGCACTTTCGCGGCGCAGGTCGAGCGCGTCGGTCGCTTCGAGTTGCATGCGGGCGGCCATTTCATAGCTGGCGATCCGCGCGTCGAGTTGAAGCTGGCCGGGGCGCTCGCGCTGATGGATGCGATCGAGCCGCGCCAGCAAATCTTGCTGGATGCGCTCCACCTCCGCGGGCTGCGGCGTGTCGGGCCGCAAATTCAACACCGGCGCCCCGGTCGAGCGGAATCGCGTGCCCTGATAAACGGGCGGCAGGTAGCCCGCTTGCCAGCTCTGCACGCCATTGACCGGCAAACCCAGCGGATCGTCGAGTACGATGTACGCGGGCAGATTCTGGTTTTCCGAGCCAAGACCGTAGACGACCCAGGAGCCGAGCGCGG
>DAIOGM010000234.1:0-577 GCA_036745215.1 Gemmataceae bacterium | reverse complement strand
GGCCGGGCAGCAGCTGGCCGGAGTGAATCTTGAACAGGGCCGGCTCGTGATTGGGATGCGAATTGAACATCGAGCGAATGACCGCGATGTCGTCCACGTGCGGCGCCAGGTGCGGCAACGCGTCCGACAGCCAGATCCCCGATTGCCCGTGCTGCGCAAACGTGAACGGGCTGCGCATCAATCCGCCCGCGGCCTGCGGCGACGAAACGTCGGCGGCGATGCGATTGAAATACGATTGGCCGTGATGACGATCGAGCATCGGCTTCGGATCGAATGTATCAACTTGGCTGGGGCCGCCGTTCATGAACAACTGGATCACCGCTTTCGCACGCGGCTCGAAATGGGGACGCTGCGGCCGCAGGTCAAACGTCCGGCGCGGCGTCGGCTCGTCGGCACGGAGCGAGGATGTGCCGAAGAGGTCGTTGCTCAAGAGATACGTGAGGGCAGCGCCGTGCAAGCCGTCGCTGGCGCGATCGAAGAAGCCGCGGCGGGTGATGCGGTCGGCCATGTTGCATCTCCCAAAGCCAAGGCGTGAGGTACACCGTGCAAGACGAGCTTTCGGTGCGCGATCCGGAGA
>DAIOGM010000233.1:0-11265 GCA_036745215.1 Gemmataceae bacterium | reverse complement strand
CGAGGCCAAGGATGAAACCGAGGTCAAACGCATCTTCGACGAGTCCGCCAGGGCCGCCGACGAGCCGCTCATCGACCGCCTCAAGAAACACCTCGCCGACCCGGATGTGGACACACTCGGCCGTCACTTGCTTCTTTTGCGGATCGATCCAAAGAAACACTTCGAGCCGCTCAAAGCAAAGGCGAAAACGCTGGCCGAGCGAATCGACGACGCGCGCCAGCGGAAAGGAACGCTGGCGCTGCGCGAAGTGCCCGGTAAGTCGGAAACGCCCGGACGCCTGCCGGCCGAGAACGTCGCCGCCATCGGCAAAACGCTTTTCACTGATTACCTGATTCCCGTCGAACTCGCGGCGACGCTCCTGCTCGTCGCGACCATCGGCGCGATCGCCATCGCGGCCCGCAAGACGGAGGAGCTGCGATGAGCCCCGCAACGCTCGAAGGTTATCTGGTGGTCGGCGCCGTTCTGTTCGCGCTCGGCATGGTCGGCTTCCTGACGCGGCGCAACATGATTGTCATGTTCCTTTCCGTCGAGATGATGCTCCAGGGTGTCGCGATTAATGCCGTTGCATTCGCCAAGTTCCGCGGCGAACTCGGCGGGCAAGTCCTGGTGCTGTTCATTCTCGCGGTGGCAGCATGCGAGGCGGCCGTCGCGCTCGCGCTTGTACTTATGCTCTACAAGCGCAAGAAGACGCTCGATGTGAGCGTCTGGCAAGAGCTGCGCGAGCCGGACCAGGCGCCGATCGAGGATGAAGACACCCTGCCGCCGGCGCCCAGGCCGGAGAGCTTTGAACATCTGACCCCCGCGGGCGCGGAGCCGGCGAAGAAACAGCCGCAGGAGGTCAGCCATGTTTGAGCTGTCCCTGTGGATGATCCCGCTCTTGCCGCTCTTGGGCAGCGTCGTCATCGCGGCGGCGGGGCGGCGCTGGTTCGCCGACGCCTGTCACTGGCCGTGCATCGCCGGCGCCGTCGGGGCGTGTGTCTTCGCGCTCATCGCGTTTGTCGGCGTGACGACGTTGGACGATCCGATCGCCGTCGGCAAGGACACGCCGTGGATCAGCGCGGGCAATTTCGTCGCCAATTTTTCCTTGCGCGCCGACGGGCTGACTGCCGTCATGCTCGTCATGGTCACCTTCATCGGCGCCTTGATCGCGATCTATTCGTCCGCGTACATGAAAGGCGATCCGGGCTATCCGCGCTTCTTCGCGGCGGTCAGCCTGTTCTTGTTCTTCATGGTCGGCCTCGTGCTGGCGAACAATTTCATCCTGCTCTACGCATGCTGGGAAGGCGTCGGCCTGTGCAGCTATCTGCTGATCGGCTTCTGGTTCGCAAAACCGTCGGCCGCGGCCGCCGCGCGCAAGGCGTTCCTCGTCACGCGGCTCGGCGACATCGGGCTGTTGATCGGCATCTTGATACTCTGGCACAACTTCGGCCATTCGCTTGAATACGACGTCGTGTTCGCGAACGTGAAGACGCAATTCGATGCCGGCACGCTCGATCCCGACGTGCTCTTCTGGGCGTGCGTGTGTCTTTTCATCGGGGCGGCCGGCAAGTCCGCTCAGTTTCCTCTGCATGTGTGGTTGCCCGACGCGATGGAAGGCCCGTCGCCCGTCAGCGCGCTGATCCACGCGGCGACCATGGTAACGGCCGGCGTCTATCTCGTGGCGCGCTGCACGCCGCTGTTCGCGCTGGAGCCGAACGCGCAATTGCTCGTCGCGTCGATCGGCGGCTTCACGGCGCTGTTAGCCGCGCTGATCGCGTTGACGCAAACCGATCTCAAACGTGTCCTGGCGTATTCGACGCTGAGCCAGCTCGGCTACATGTTCCTCGCGCTCGGCTGCGGCGTCGTGGTTCCCGATCACAAACTGGCGGCGTTCGCGGTGACGGCGGCGATCTTTCATCTGTTCACGCACGCGTTCTTCAAGGCGTTACTCTTCCTCGCGGCCGGCAGCGTCATGCACGCAATGGGCGACACGTGCGACATGCGCGCGTTCAGCGGCCTGCGACGCGTCCTGCCGATCACGCACTGGACGTTTCTGTGCGGCGCGCTGGCGCTGGCGGGATTTCCGCTTTTGTCGGGATTCTGGAGCAAGGACGAAATCCTCGCGGCGGTTATCGAGGCGAGTGAGGCAGGTCATCATAGCCCGGCGGGGATCATTTATGGCGTGCTGGCCTTGAGCGCAATCTTCACGGCCGGGTTGACCGCGTTCTACACGTTTCGCGCATACTTCAAGACATTCTGGGGCGACGAGAAGTTTCCGCCGGAAGCCGGGCACCATCCGCATGACGCGCCGCCGGTCATGGCCTGGCCCCTGCGGATCCTCGCCGTGGGCGCGCTCGGCGTCGGACTCGTCATTGGACCGTTGACGCCTTGGTTTGCGAACATTCTTGAATACCGATGGATCAGACCGCAATACGTACATTTGGCGCCAACCGAACCTCACCCGATGAATATCGGGTTGATGCTCGTCAGCACCGTCGTGGGCCTGGCCGGGATCGGCATCGCGTACTGGATGTACGTCAAGCAGCCGTCGCTCGCCGACGCATTCGCCAAGCGTGCCGGGGAGTCATACGATCTGTCGCGCAACAAGTTCTATTTCGATGAAATCTACGAACTGATCGTCGTCAAGCCGATGTCGATCATCGCGCAGGTGTGCCGTATCGTCGATGCCTATTTGATCGACGGGCTGGTCGATCTGGTCGGGCATTTGCCCGGATTTCTCGGCTATCTCGTGCGGCCGGTGCAGAACGGGCTCGTGCAGTTCTACGCGCTCTTGATGGCGCTGGGTCTGGCGGGGTTTTTGTTGTCGATTTTGTTGCAAGGAAAGTAACCGTAGTGCGGGCGTCTCGCCTGCACGAATCAGGAAAGGTGCAAGCGAGACGCTTGCACTACGGGAATACGGAATAGCGGATGGGATTCCTTCAATCGCTGCTGATTTTGCTCTTGTTGCTGCCTGCGGCGGCGGCGATCGTCGTCGCGTGCCTGGGCAGCGGCCGCGCGCTCCTGGTGCGGCAGATTTCCCTCGCCGCGACGGTCGCGACCGCCGTTGTCGCGCTCTTCTTGGCGTGTGCGTTTCTTGTTTCGCGCACTGAAATGAATGGGACGACGTACCGGCCCGAATTCGTCCCCGGCTCAACTGCGCAATCGCCACACGAATCGACATGGAACCTGATTGACTTCAACTTCGGCCGCGATGCCAAGGCGCAAAAGAACGCGCCGAAGCTCGGCGCCGTTCAGTTTTACGTCGGCCTTGACGGCATGAATATCTGGCTCATCGTCCTGACTTCAATCCTCATGGTCTCGTCCGTGCTCATCTCGTGGCACTCCGTCGAGGAGCGCGTTCACGAATTTCACGCCTGGCTCCTGGCGCTCGGCTGCGGCATGACCGGCGTGTTTCTCGCGTTCGACATCATTCTCTTTTACGTTTTCTTCGAACTGACGCTCGTGCCGCTCTTTTTCCTGATCGGCATCTGGGGCGGCCCGGAGCGGCGTTACGCGGCGCGAAAGTTCTTCATCTACACGCTGGCCGGGAGCGTCATCACGCTGCTCGGCTTACTCGCCGTCGTCGCCGTGTGTTATCAGCGTTCGCATGAATTGACGTTCTCCATCCCGCGTCTGGTGGAACTTTTCAATGCCAACTTGAACGCGGCCGTCGGCGAGGAACTCCAATTCTATCAAAGCTTTCAATTCTGGGTCTTCCTGGCAATGATGGCCGGTTTCGCGATCAAGGTGCCGCTTTTCCCCGTGCATACCTGGCTGCCTTTGGCACACGTCGAAGCGCCAACCGCCGGCAGCGTCCTCCTGGCAGGCGTCCTTTTGAAGATGGGGACGTACGGCTTCCTACGGCTCTGTTTGCCGCTGGCGCCCGACGCGTCCATCACGGTCGGCGTTCCCGTCATCGGCACGCTATCGGTGATCGGCATCATCTACGGCGCACTTTGCGCGAAGGCACAAGACGACATCAAAAAACTCGTCGCCTACTCGTCGGTCAGCCATCTGGGCTTTTGCACGCTCGGCATGTTCGCACTCAATCGCGCGGGGTTGACAGGAAGCCTCATGCAAATGATCAACCATGGGCTTTCGACGGGCGCGCTCTTCCTCTTGGTCGGCATGATTTACGAACGCTACCACACGCGCATGATCGATCAATATTCCGGGCTCGGCTCGAAATTGAAGATCATCACGTTCTGCATGGTGTTCATCAGCCTGTCGAGCGTCGGGTTGCCAGGCTTGAACGGTTTCGTCGGTGAAGCTCTCGTTTTCTTCGGCATGTTCGACACGCGACAAGTGCTGGCGGTCCTCGGCACGGGCGGCATCATCCTCGGGGCGTGGTATCTGATGACCATGCTGCGGCAAGTGTTCTTCGGCGAACTCAAGGAGCCGGAGCATCACGGCACGGTGGAAGACATCACGCCGCGCGAGATCGCTACGCTGGCGCCGATCATGGCGCTTTGTTTGTTGCTTGGCGTTTATCCGCAGCCGATTCTTGACTCGGTGAAGCCGGATATCGATGTGGTCGCAAAGATCTTGGAGGTTCGACAGGAAAAATTGGCGGCGATGCCGGGGCCGGGCCCGGTGGCGCAGGTTGAGGAATAGGCGGCGCGAGGAACGCGAAACCGCAAGCGACGTTAGTGAGAGTCCATGCATCATCCGTACGCAGAACCATTGGCCAATCTATTTCCACATCTATTCCCGGAGATGGTGCTCGTTTTCTGCGCGTGCTTGCTCTTCATCGCGGCGCTGTTCAAAGTCGATCGGCACACCTGCGGCGTCGCGGCGATCGGCTCGTTGTTGTTCGCGCTATCGCGCGACTTTTCCTTTGCCGAGCCACATGTTCCCGGCGACGCCGTATTCGCAGTGCCGTTTCTGTTCGACTCGCTCGCCGAGTGGACGCGCATCCTGGCGATCGTGACCGGCGCGGCGTTCATCCTCCTGTCGTGGCACGACATGCCCGAGCGGCAGGTGGCGGACCATCATGCGTGCGTCCTCATCATCATCGCCGGCGTGAGCCTGGTCGGGGCGTCGAACGATCTCGTGGCCCTGTTCCTATCACTCGAACTGGTCAGTATTCCAACCTATATCCTCCTTTATCTGCCGCGGCATGACGACGCCTCGCAAGAAGCGTCGATCAAGTACTTTCTTCTGAGCGCCTTCTCCTCGGCGCTCTTGCTTTTCGGGTTCAGCTACCTCTTCGGCTTGACGGGCACGACGAACATTTCGGGAATCTTGCACGTGCTTCACGGCGCCGACGATTCGCGGGCCGTCGCCGGGCTGGCACAAGTCGCGATGCTGACGATCGCCGCGGGGCTGGGCTTCCGCATCACCGCGGTGCCGTTTCACTTTTACGCGCCGGACGTTTTTCAAGGGACGTCAACGAGCGGGGCGGCGTTCTTGTCATACATTCCGAAGATCGCCGGCTTTGTCGCCATCGTGCGCGTCTTCGGCTTGATCGTTCCGTCCGGCGTGCAACTGGGCGATCATCTCGCGGGCATGGCGCTCAGCGATCAACTGCCGACGTTGTTCTGGTTCCTTGCCGCCCTGACGATGACCGTCGGCAATTTCCTGGCGATCTTGCAGGACAATCTGAAACGACTCCTGGCGTACTCCAGCGTCGCGCATGCCGGCTACATGCTCGTCGCGGTCGCGTCGGCGCCGTATCTGTCGCGCGCCGATTCCGCAACGAGCGGCGTCGCGGCGCTTTTGTTCTACCTCGTCGCCTATGGAGCGATGACGTTTGGCCTATTCGCCGTCATCGCCATGTTGCATCGGCGCGAGCGGCCGGTCGAAAGCGTGGATGATCTCGCCGGCCTGGCGAAAACGCATCCCGTGGTCGCCCTGCTCGTGACCATTCTTTGCTTGAGCTTGATTGGCATTCCGTTGACGGCGGGTTTCACCGGGAAGTTCTTGATTTTCTTCGGCGCGATGAGCGTGCAAGGCCCGAATGCCTGGCTGTACCCGCTCCTGGCGCTGATCGGTATGATCAACGCGGCCGTCGGCGCGTGGTATTATCTGCGCATCATCACGGTGATGTATCTGCGCACCGCAGTCAAGCCGATTGAAACTCCGGGCACGTATCCGGGTTTCGCGACGCTCCTGTTGTGCGTAGTCGCGACCATCGCGCTCAGCGTGCCGCCCGGCGCCAACTGGCTGCTCGGATCGGCCCGGCAATCGGCCGTAAGCAATTCGCCGGCGCAACCGGCAGCGATGAAACAGGCGGCGCGATGAAATGACGCCACCAACCACGCACGCGCCTGGAAAAGGCGCAATAATCAATGATATGACTTTCGAATCCGCGGCGCTGGAGGTCCTTTCCGGGTACGACCACGTTCCGCGCGGCGCCTTGGTTCATTTGGGCGCTCACGGAGGCTTCAGCGGCGCGGCGCTCTGGCGGATCGAAACGACGACCGGCAACTTTGCTCTCAAGGCCTGGCCTGCCGGTTGGCGTTCGCCTGCCGACCTGGCATGGATTCACGGCTTGCTTGCAAAAGCGGCGACGCATCCGTGGATGCCGCGCGTGATGGCGACGAAGGACGGCCAAACGTTCGTGGAATCCAATGGCCGATTGTGGGAAATCTTGACCTGGATGCCCGGCGCCGCCGACTTTGGAAAGTCGCCATCGCCCGCCCGCCTGGAGGCCGCCGCCACGGCGCTGGCGCAATTGCACCAGGCGTGGCGCCCCGATGGCGCGCCGACCGAAATCTGTCCTGCCGCTCTGCGCCGTCAGGCGACCTTGCATGCCTGGAATGAACTCGTGCAAACCGGCTGGCGGCCCACGTTTGTTCCGCTCGATCCCTATCGAGAAACCGCGGAAAAACTCTTGCAACTCGTTCAGCTCAAGATCGACGCCATGCCGATGATGCTGTCCGCCTGGCTCAATCGCAAGCTCCCCGTGCAACCGTGCGTGTGCGACTTATGGCACGATCACTTGCTTTTCACCGGCGACAACGTGACAGGCATCATCGATTTCGGCAGCGCCAAAGTGGACCACATCGCCGTCGATCTCGCCCGACTCTTCGGCAGCCTGATCGGCGGCGACGACGCGCAATGGCAAATCGCGCTGGCCGCGTACGAAAAGATCCGCCCGCTCACGCTTCCGGAAAAATTGCTGGCGCGCGTCCTTGATCGCACCGGCGTCTTGCTCGCGGCCGCCAACTGGCTGATGTGGCTCTATCACGAGAACCGCGTCTATGCCGATTCGGCTGCGGTCACGGCCCGTCTGGAAACGCTCGTCCGCCGGCTATCGGCCTGATTCACGAGCCGTTCTCTTCTTCTTGATCCTTCAATTCCTTGACGGCGACCTTCTCTTGAATTCGCCGAATCGCGGTCGCGTGTCCAGTCGCGGGATCGACTTCGACGATCGCGCCGGAAAGCCGCGCGTCGCCGGTCGCCACGTCAAATGAAATCGGCACAAAGTCGAGCGAATGCGCCAGCACCCGTTCGATCTTTCGGCCAAGAATGCTGTCGTGCGGCCCCGTCATGCCGACGTCCGAAATGAACGCGGTCGTGCCGATGAGCTGCTCATCCGCGGTGGGCACATGCGTGTGCGTGCCCAAGACGGCGCTGACGCGGCCCTTGAGGAAGTGAGCCATCAGGTATTTGTCCGACGTCGCCTCCGCGTGCATATCGACGACGATCGTCCTGGTCTTGTCGCCGATTTCTGCCAGCACGCGCTCGGCGGCCCGAAACGGGCAATCGACGGGACGCATGAACGTGCGGCCCAACAGGCAAAACACGGCGACGAGCGTGCCGTCTTTCGCGTGCGCATAGATGACATCGCGGCCCGGCGCCTCGCGCGGGAAGTTCGCCGGCTTGCAGATTCGTTCTTCGCTTTCGAGCGTTGGAATAATTTCGTTGCGGCGATAGATATGATCGCCCATCGTGATGAGATCGACCCCGGCCGAGCGCACCTGGCGATATTGCTTGGGAGTCAACCCAGAGCCGCCGCAAACGTTTTCCGCATTGGCAATGACGAGATCGAGCGCGAGTTTTTCAATCAATTGCGGAACAAGGCCGCGAACCGCTTCGACGCCGGGGGAACCTACGATGTCGCCGATGAAGAGGAGCTTCATGATCTGAATTAGTGCTGAGTGCTGAGTGCTGAGTGCTGAGTGCTGAGTAGAATTCCTTGTATCAAGACGCATCGTTCTTAAATACTCTGCCGACACTTAGTACTCAGCACTCAGTACTCAGCACTCAGCACTTTATTTCTTCTTCTTGGCCAGCTCAACGCCCTTGCCCTTCTTCTTGGCCAACTCGGCCTTGGCGCGTTCTTCCGGCGAGGGGATGTCTTTCTTGTTGGTGGGACGGACCAGGACGAGGCCGCCGTTGGGGCCGGGGATGGCGCCGCGCACCAGCAGGAGATTGTTTTCCTTGTCGATCTTGACGACGTCGAGGTTGCGGACGGTGATCTGGGCGTTGCCGTGCTGGCCCGCCATCCGGATGCCTTTCTTGGGCCTGCCGCTGCCGCGATTGGACGCGTTCGACGACGTACTGCCGGGCTGCCGGTGAACCTTCTTGGCGCCGTGGGCGGCGGGCATGCCCTGGAATTTATGCCGCTTCATGACGCCCGTGTAGCCGCGGCCCTTGCTCGTGCCGATCACGTCGATGTTCTGGCCTTCCTTGAAGACCTGGTCGGCCGTCAGCACCGAGCCGACCTTGATGCCGTCGGGCGGCGGCGCGTCGAGGCGGAACTCGCGGATGTACTTTTGCGGCTCGCAGTCGGCCTTTTCCAGAATCTGCACGCCCGCTTGCCGCATGCCGTCGCGGCGTTTCGATTCGAAGTTCGCGGCGACGTGGCCGCGCTCGGCGCGAATCGCCTTGCGGCGCAGCTTGTCCTTGAAGCCGAGCTGCAGCGCGTGATACTTGTCGCGCTCCGCGGTGCGCACCTGCAAGACGCGGCACGGACCCAACTCGATCACGGTAACCGGCGCCATTTTGCCGTTGGCGTCGAAGATTTGCGTCATGCCGACTTTCAAACCCATCAATCCCAGAGCCATGACTATTCCCTCGGGCGTTCGTTTTGTGCAGCAATTCCCTTTTTAGGGGAACAGATATTATGCAATCGGGAGTAAATTAGTCCAGTGGCGCTTGGCGAGCCGAGCCCCGTAAGGGGCCGGTTGAGTATCGGCGCCACTCAACCGGCCCCTTACGGGGCTCGGCTCGCCGGCTATTTCTTCTTGCCGTCGATGCAGTACAACGCGGCATCGGAGCGGAGGAAGATGGCGCCGTCCGCGGCCACGGGACAAGCGAGGAACGTGTCGTCGATCGTGTTCGTCGCGAGCACGTTCGCCTCCTTGCCACCTTCGGCGATCACGGTGGTCACGCCTTTTTCGTTGACGACGTAAAGCTTGCCGTCGGCCAACAGCGGCGACGCGGCGAACGGGCCCTCGACACGCTGCGACCAGATCACGTCGCCGTTCTTGGTGTCGGCGCAGTTGAGGACGCCGTTGCCATTGACGACGTAGAGTCGATTGTTGTGCACGATCGGCGAGCAATAGGGCGCACGCAGCTTGGGCGATTGCCAAAGCACACTCGGTTCCGCCTTTCCCGATCCCGGACGAAGCGCCATGAACTTGTCGCCCGGAGCATAGACGATGCCGTTGTCGTAGGTCAACGATGCGTAGGCCCAGACCTTGACGGTCGGCTCGCTCCATTTTTTCTTGCCGGTATTCGGATCATGCGCCGCCAGACCGTCCGGGCCGTAAAAGAGGACTTCCGTTTGGTCGGCGTTCTTCGTGACGAGGGGGCTGACCCAGTTGATGCCGCGTGGCCGGTCGATGCGCCAGCGATTTTCGCCGGTGTTCTTGTCGATGCCGGCGGCGAACGACTCGCCGACGTTTTCCATGCACAGGAGAATCACGTCGCCGGCGATCGTGGGCGACGCCGCCATGCCGACGTTGTTGCCGACGGTCGGATAATCGCCGACGATCGAGCGGTACCAGACGAGGTCGCCTTCCTTGTCGTAGCAAACGAAATCGCCGGTCGCGAACAGGGCATAAACGCGTTCGCCGTCCGTGATTGGCGTCGGGGCAGCCATATTCGTCTTCGGATGGCACAGCGTTGTACCGGTGCCCCACACCTGGCGTTCCCAGAGCTTCTTGCCGGTCTTCACATCAAAACACAAGACGACCTGGCGCTTTTGCTGATACGCTTGCGTCGCCGACACATAAACGCGGCCATTGGCAATAACGGGATTGGACAGCCCTTTGCCTGGCAACTCGGCCTTCCAGCGAATGCCTTCGGTGGCGCTCCATTCGATCGGCAGCTTGGTCTCCTTCGAAAGGCCGAGTCCGCCGGCGCCGCGAAACTGCGTCGCGTCCTCTGCGCTCGCGCGCACCGTCAAGATAAGTGCTATCGTCAAAGTGATCTTGGATTTCATGATGGTTTTCCCTGCCGAATTACATTGATTTCCCCGTTACATTGACCACCGGCACCGCCGCGCCGAGCGTGTCACATACCCGCAATTGAAACGACCACAACTCCGCCCAGTTCTCCGTCTGCTCGTTCTGGCACACCTTGACCAGAATCTCGTTGCGCCCCGCCTTGAGCGTGCCCTTGCCGACGTGCTGGTCCATCTCAAAGCCGTGATGGTACTCTTCACGGAAAAAGACTTCCTTGCCATTGAGATAAATGCGAACCGCGTTGTTGCTGCCGCAGCGCAGCTCGACGGGCCGTTCCGTTTCCGACGAAACGGCGGCGAAAGCGTAACCAACCGTGCCCTTGAGCTTGCCGACGGCGGCATTGAAATCGACGACGGCGAGATCTTCGTTCTTGGTTTTCTCGGTGAACTTCTTGGCCGCGACGACGTGTTCGCGCCACTGGATGGTCTGATTGTCCTTGCCGGTGTAGCTCGCCTTGAGATCGACGCTTTTTTCGGGGGGATAGGCGTTGTGAAAGCCAACGCCCTTGCAGTTGTCGAACGGTCCGGCCAATTGCCAGCGCGTGATGAAGCCGTAGTGTTGCGTCGGATCGATCTCGACGCCGAGCTTTTTTAGTTCCATGATGAGCGTGCCGACCTGGTCGCTGTCGCGTGCGTGCTTGAGGACGCCTTGCAGGAAATCTTTGTGCGCGGCCGCTGACTCGAATTTCGTGCTCTTGCCGTTTTTCAATTTGACTTCAACTGCATCGCGGCGCAACTCGGCGGCGGGATCGTCGAGCAGCGTCGGCAGCAAGCGGTCCGGCGTTTTCGGATCGTGTTTCACCAGGCACTCGTAGGCCAGGCGACGCCCTGGCGCCGCATGCTTTGTGTCCTTGAGAAAGGCTTCAATC
>DAIOGM010000232.1:251-11309 GCA_036745215.1 Gemmataceae bacterium | reverse complement strand
CCTTCACTTTGAAAACGATCTTCATGAGGTCCGAGCCGATGTCGGCGATTTTCGTGAAGATGCCGCCCGCGATGCGAAGGGCCGACGCGCCGAGCGATTCGCCGATTGCAAAGCCGAGGAAGCACAGGCCGACGATGGAACGATCGACGGCCAGAAGGATGAAGACCATCATCACCAGTTCGAGCGAAATCAGGAACAGGCCGATCGAGATGCCCGAACGCAGCGGGATGTTGACGACTTGCCAGGGATTGCCGCGCAGGGCCGCGAAGGCGGTGCGGGCGTTGGCGTAGGTGTTGACGCGAATGCCGTACCACGCGACCAGGTACGACCCGCCCATGCCGACGACGGCGAAGAACAGGACGAGGACAATCGTCAAAGCCGTGTTGATGCGCGGCGGATCACCGGGTTGCGGCGGCTCCGCGTGCGTGGACGAGTACCACAGATAAAACGTCATGGCGACGGCGATGAAGCCGAACAGATACAAGAGGAATTTGCCCTGTTCAATGAGATAGGTTTTGCAGGTCTGAAAGATCACTTCCGCGACGTCGAGCATCGACTTGTGCGCGGGGTTCTTGTGAATTTGTGTGAGCTGAAACAGACTGATGCCGAGCGTGAAGAGGATGACCGCGGAGCCCACCAGGAGCAGCATGCCGGCGGAAATGGGATTGTCCTTGCGGAAGCCATTCATCTCGAAGCTGCCGTGCTTCCACAGATCGGGAATCGCGAGATCCTGCTCGCCCGCTTGCACCGCAGCCGCGGTAAACAGCAAGATGGGGAGGGTCCATGCATATTGCTTGAGTAACTTCATGACCGTGCAACGCTCCGTGTAATGACCATTCGCTCTGGGTTTCGTTCAACTAATGAAGCTTTTGTTATAGTGAAAACTTTCACAATGTTCAGCCCGCCTCGGGAACATGGAAAAGGCAAGGTCCGTTGCTTTCGTCGCGCGAAAGTGGGGGGGTGTCTGTGTGTGTGCGCGACGAATCTGCAGGGGGGTGTCTGTGTGTGTGCGCGACGAATCGGCAGGAGGGTGACTGCGAGTCGTAAGGTGGGCGAAGACTCGGCCCTACAAAACCGTTTGCAAGTCCCGTTATTCCTGTTAGATTCGCCGGCATGGCCAAACGAACGCGCAAATCGGACGAGTTCGACAGTCCGTGGAAGGACGCCCTTCAAGATTTCCTTCCGGCGTTCATTGCGTTTTTCTTCGGCGACATTCACGCGGACATTGATTGGTCGCGCGGCTACGCATCGCTTGACAAGGAGTTTCAGAAGATTGCGCGGCGAGCAAAGGTCGGCAAACGGCTCGCGGACAAGCTTTTCAAAGTGTGGCTGAATGATGGGAGCGAGCATTGGCTGCTGATCCACATCGAGATTCAAGGGGATTATGAAAAGGAGTTTGCGAAACGCATGTTCGACTACAACTGCGCGGCGCGTCAGTTGTACAATAACGAAATTGTGAGCGTGACGATACTGTGCGACGACCGCGCCGATTGGCGGCCAACCCAATACGTATCCGGTCGTTGGGGCTGTGAAATGAGCCTTACATTTCGCAGCGCAAAACTACTCGATTTTGCTGACAAGACTGCAGACCTTGAGGCGAACGACAACCCATTCGCGGCGGTGGTGCTGGCGCATTGCAAAACGATGGAAACGAAACGGGATCCAGCAACGCGGCGCGAGTGGAAATTGCCCGTCGTCAAAGGGTTGTATCGACGGCATTGGTCGAAGGAAGACATCCGCAAGCTTTTTAACGTGATTGATTGGATCATGACATTGCCGGATGACTTGGACGCGGAATTCTATGAGGAAATAGACCGATACCACGAGGAGAGCAAGATGGAGTACATCAGCGGCATTGAAAGACGGGGCATGCAAAAAGGCCGCGAACAAGGCCATCGCAAGGGCTTGGTCGAAGGAATTGCGCTGGCTCTCGACGCGAAATTCGGGCCGACCGGCCTTCGATTGCTGCGAAAAGTTCGAACACTTGACGACGTCAAAACGTTGCGAAAATTCGCGCGCTTTCTCAAGCATGCCGAGACGCTGGACGAAGTTCGCGAGTACTTGAGCTAACCCCCGCCATCGCGCTCGCGGAGCGAGCGTTTCCCATTTTTAGGATTGCTTCATGGATCTCTTCACCGCGGAAGTCAACGGCCAACCCGTCTTGCGAGCCATGCCGCTCTTGCTAGTGGTGCTGTGCGTGCTCGCCATCGCGTATCGCTTTTACAGCGCCTTTCTGGCCGCGAAAGTGGCGATGCTCGACGATTTGAAGCAGACGCCGGCGCATGAGTTCAACGATGGGCAGAACTATCATCCGACCAATAAGTGGGTGCTGTTCGGCCATCACTTCGCCGCCATCTCCGGGGCCGGGCCGCTGATCGGGCCGGTGCTCGCAATTCAGTACGGCTACATGCCGGGCCTCCTGTGGCTCGTCATCGGCGTTTGCCTGGCAGGTGCCGTGCAGGACATGCTCGTTCTTGCGGCAAGTGTGCGGCGCGGCGGCAAGTCGCTGGCGCAGATCGCGCTCACGGAACTCGGCAAACCGGCGTCGCTCATCGTTTCCGTGGCGATTCTGTTCATCGTCGTCATCGCACTCGCGGGGCTCGGCTTCGTCGTGGTCAAGGCGCTTGGCGGCGAGGAGGTCAAGCTGCCGGCGGGGATGGAAATCATGCTGCCCGTTAAAAGTCAGGCGAAACAAACGACGCGCGACGGCGTCACCGTTTGGGAGTTTCCCGAAGGTTGCGAAATACGCTATTCGGAAAAGGACAGCTGGTTCGTCCGCCCCGAAGGTTTCCAAGTCAGTGAGCCAGCCACGCCAGCCGACGCCAAGCAACCGGTAGCTGGCATCCAGGCAGGTGTCATCGTCGCTCTTAGTGCCGATAGCATTCAAACTTTCGCTGGCGTCACTGGAAAGGATTTAGTTTTGCCCAAAGGCTCCGAAATCTGGGCCATCAAGGATCAATTCGCCCAAGGTAAAGGGGACAAGACGTTTGAAGTGCCGTTCCCGGCCGGCAGCCGAGTGCGTCGCGCAGCTAGTGAAGAGTCGGTGTTGCAGATCGAGGGATTCAAGATTCGCGCTGACGCGGTCGGCACGACGCGTGATCACTTCCGTTTGCCCGCCGGCTGCGTGCAAGTCATCCCTGGCAGCTCTTGGGGCACGTTCACGATCGCCTGTACGATTCCCATTGCGTTCTTCGTCAGTTTCTGGATGTACAAGTTTCGCAAGGGCCGCGTCGTCGAGGCGTCGGCCATCGGCGCGGTCGGCGTCTTGTTCGCGACCGTCGCCGGCGGTTGGATTCGCGGCACGCCGCTCGATGCGATCTTTTCCCTGTCGAAGGATCATACGGTCATCGCACTCTGCGCGTATGGCTTCATCGCTTCGGTGCTGCCAGTTTGGATGCTGCTTTGCCCACGAGATTACATTTCGAGCTTCTTGAAGATCGGCACCATCGCGCTGTTGGTGATCGGCGTGATCGTCGCGAATCCGGCGTTGCCGTGCCCAACGGTCAACCCGTTTTTCTCCGAAGGTGGCCCAACTTTTCCCGGCAACATCTTCCCGTTCGTCTTCATCTGCATCATGTGCGGCTCGATCTCCGGCTTTCACGCGCTCGTCTCGTCGGGCACGACGCCGAAGATGATCGACAAGGAGAGCCACGTCCGCATGATCGGCTACGGCTCGATGCTGATCGAAGGGCTGGTCGGCGTCGTCGCGTTGATTGCCGCCGCGTCGTTGCCGGTTGATATGTACTACGACATCAACGTCGATCTCGACAAGGCGCCGCAGTTTCAAGGCAAGCTCGACGCGTTGTACAAGGATTTGAACATCGACCGCAATGCCGCCAAGGCGGCGATCGGCGTCGAGAATCTGCACAATTTGCCCGTCAATATCGAGAAAGCGAATCTAGCCGAAATGGAAACTTTGGTCGGCGGCGAATCACTGCGCGGTCGCACGGGCGGCGCAGTTACCTTGGCGGTCGGCATGTCGCGGATTCTGACGCACGCCAGCGCCAGTGTCGTCGATCCAAGCCATACATCGTGGCTCGTTCAATATTGGTATCACTTCGCCATCATGTTCGAGGCGCTCTTCATCCTCACGACGATTGATACCGGTACGCGCATTGCGCGCTTCCTCATGCAAGAAACGATCGGTCAGGCGATACCGCAATTCGCAAAAACGGATTGGCTTCCGGGCTCGATCTTTGCGACGGGCGTCGTCACCGTCGGCTGGGGCTCACTCGTTGCAACGGGCTCCATCGGCACCATCTGGCCGATGTTCGGCATCGCCAATCAATTGCTCGCGGTGCTGGCGCTGTGTCTCGTAACGACATTGCTTTTCAACAGCGGCCGCGGCAAATATGCGTGGGTGACGCTCGTGCCAATGATCTTCGTCACCTCGACGACGATGTCGGCCGGCGTGTTGATGGTGCGCCGTTTCATCGACATGGGCAACGTGACGGGCGTGCTGAATCTGAGCTTGACCGTGTTCGTGATGGCGTCGGTCGCGTTCATTTTGGTTTGGGCGGCGAGCCGGTGGATCATGGTGATGATGGGCGTCGCGGCGATCAAGCGCGAGGCCTAAGCCTCTTCGTTTAGCGCCCGCGCGGCGCCGCGCGGGCGCTAAACGAAGAAAGGAAATGCCGTCATGACTCATCAAGAACAAATCCAAATCCACACCAAAGGCCACGGCGACATGCACGACCTCACCCCCGACGTGCAGCGCGTCGTCTCCGCCGCGAAAGTGAAGATCGGCATCGCCCACGTCTTCGCCGTCGGCAGCACCGCGGCGATCGGCGTCATCGAGTTCGAGCCGGGTTTGCAACGCGATTTGCCGGAGTTGCTCGATCGCCTCATGCCGCCGAGCCGCAGTTATGGACACGAGCAAGCCTGGCACGATGGCAATGGCCATTCGCATCTGCAAGCGACCGTCATCGGACCGTCGTTGAGTGTGCCGATCACAAACGGCAAGCTGGTCCTCGGCACCTGGCAGCAAGTATTTCACATCGAATGCGACATTCACGCGCGTGAACGGACGATCATTGTTACCGTGACGGGCGACTGAAAACGATTGCGAATCACGACAACACGAAATAGAAAAAGCACGAAAAACACGTTGGTAAACACTGGCAAGTCCGATTTCCTTTCGTGTTTTCCCTTTGTCGTGCTTTCGTGATTCGCGTTTGCGTTGGTTCATGTTCGCGTGAATCGTGCCAGATCTCGAAAAATCCGCTAAATTGCCGCGCCGCGCCAAAAAAAAAGCTATGGTTTCGGTTGGATGGATCATACCCAGCCCTCTGGTGATGATTCAGCCAGAACTCCCCATGCGTTCTTTTTGGTGGTGGCAATATGAAGGACGTGCAACGAATTGCAATCGTCGACCCCTCCGACTCGACTCGTGAACCGCTTCGCAACATTCTTTTGGGCGTCGAAGCGGTCTGGCTTGAGGCGGAATGTTCGCGATATGAGTTTTTCATCGACGTCGCTCGCCAATCCTGTCCGGACGTCGTGGTGATCGCCCTGGATTCCGATCACAATAAAGCACTGCAACTGATTCAACAGCTGTCGCTGGAATTCCCGCACATGCCGATCCTGGCGGTCAGCTCGCGCGGCGATGGCCAGTCCATCCTGCAAGCGCTCCGTGCCGGCGCCAAGGAATTCCTGACCGCCCCCGTCGTGCTCGAAGAATTGCTGCTCGCCTTGCAACGCCTGCGGGCCAATCGCCCCGGCGGCGGCGATACGAGCAATCCGAACAACGGCGCGACGCGAGCTGAATCGCTGGTCGTCTCCGTCGTCGGCTCCAAGGGAGGCGTCGGCTGCACGAGCCTGGCCGTCAATATCTCGTGCAACATGGCTCAGGAATCCAAGTACAACGTCGCCCTCGTCGATCTCGATCTCGCCCTCGGTGACGCGGACGTCGCCCTCGATCTGATCCCCGATTACACGCTCGCGGACGTAGCCGTGAACGTGGATCGCCTCGACATGCAGTTTCTACGTCGCTCCTTGTGCAAACACGAAAGCGGCCTGTCGCTTTTACCACATCCCGTCCAAATGGAAGACATCGCCCTGATCCACGATGAACATCTGGGCCGCGTGATCGGACTTCTTCGCGCCAGTTATTCGCACCTGGTTTTTGATCTGAGCAAACGCTTTACGCCGACCGATTTGACCGCGATGCGCATGAGCGACGTGGTGATCCTCGTCGCCCAGCTCGAGTTGACGAGCCTTCGCAACGTGGTCCGCATGGTGCACACGATGGACAAGGAAGACGGCCTCGGCGACAAGGTGAAAGTTGTCATGAACCGCGTCGGCGCCGACGAAAGCGACATCACGCTGGATAAGGCGCAAGACACGATTGGCAAGCCGATCTTCTGGCAAGTGCCGAACGACTTCAAGTCGATGCTCGGCGCTCGCAACAGCGGCGTGCCCTTGATGACGCATGCTCCCAAGAGCCGAGTGCACCAGAGCCTGGTCGGCCTGGCGAATACGCTCACCGGCAAAGCGCCGACGGAGCAGCCGAAGAAGAAGAGTCGTGGGTTCTTCTCGTTCCGTTAATCGACAAAGTGCTGAGTGCTGAGTGCTGAGTACTCGGTGTAAGAAATAGCGAGGGTCTAAAATGTCTCGTCTCCAACGCGGCTTGAATTCAACGGGCGGTGGCGTTTCCAATGCGGGCGCCAGCCGAGGCGGCAGTCTTGGCGGCGGCACCAATAACGAACGCAACGCCAAGAGCCTCGAAGAACTCAAGCGCATCATCCACGGCAAGCTCGTTGACAAGCTCGATTTGTCGCGCGTCAGCGACCTGGCGGGCGACACGCTTCGCCGCGAGATTCGCCTCGTTGTCGAACGCCTTTGCGATACCGAAAACCCGCTCTTGAATCGCATGGAACGCGAACGCCTCATTGACGAGGTGCTCGACGAGACGTTCGGCTTCGGCCCACTCGAAGCCTTGCTCAAGGACCCGACGATCAGCGATATCTTGGTGAACGGCCCGCACAAGATTTATGTGGAACGTCGCGGCAAGCTCGAAAAGACCGACATCAAGTTCCGCGATAACGAACACTTGCTGCAGATCATCGACCGCATCGTATCGAAGGTTGGCCGACGTGTTGACGAAACCAGCCCGATGGTGGACGCCCGCTTGCCGGACGGCTCTCGTGTTAACGCGATCATCCCGCCCTTGGCCCTCGACGGCCCGACGATGTCCATTCGCCGTTTCGGCGCCTATCCGCTCAAGCTCGAAGATCTGCTCAATTCCAAGGCCTTCACGCCCGAGATGGCCATGCTCATGGAAGCGTGCATCAAGGCTCGGCTCAACATCGTCATCTCCGGCGGTACCGGTTGCGGTAAAACCACGCTGCTGAACACGCTGTCGAGCTTCATTCCGCACGATGAACGCGTCATCACGATTGAGGACGCGGCGGAATTGCAGTTGCAGCAAGATCACGTCGTCCGTCTGGAAACGCGGCCGGCGAACATTGAAGGCAAAGGCTCCGTCAACACGCGTGATCTGGTAAAGAACGCCCTGCGTATGCGGCCCGAACGCATCATCATCGGCGAGTGCCGCGGTCCGGAAACCCTGGATATGCTCCAGGCCATGAACACCGGTCACGCGGGTTCGATGACGACGCTGCACGCGAACACGACGCGTGACGCCCAATCTCGCCTGGAAACGATGATCATGATGGCGGGCCTTGATTTGCCCATCAAGGCGATGCGTCAGCAGATTTCGTCCGCGGTCGATTTGATCATTCAGGCGAACCGTCTGCAAGGCGGGCCGCGCAAGATCACGTCGATCTCCGAGGTGCTCGGCATGGAAGGGGACGTGATCATCATGCAGGAGATTTTCCGCTTCAAGCAGCTCGGCATCGACCAGAACGGCCGATCGTACGGGCAGTTCGAAGCGTCGGGAGTGCGCCCCGGCTTCATCCCGCGCCTGGAAGCGTCGGGCATCAAGCTGCCGACCAACTTGTTCCAGGAGCGCGTTTTGATGCGCGATTGATCATGGTCCGCTTGCGGCTTCGCGCTCGCTGCCTTGCGAGCGCGAAGCCGCAAGCGGCGAGAAGCCACCACCACCTCGGGCCGATCGGGGGGAAGTTCATTCTTCTTCCTCCGGCCCGAGGGGAGAAACACCGTCCGATGAACCGCGGATGAGGTTCCGCGAGGCCCCTGGCCCCTAGGTAATTTGTTGTAACGTTGTTTGAAGGAAGTGCACCATGTCTCCCCTGATTATTTATGCTTTGGTCTTCATCGGCGTCTCGGCCGTCATCGGCGTGCTGTTCTTCATCTTCGGAGATGCCGGAGGGAAGACCACCGAACGCCTCGACATGCTCACGGGGCGCAGGAAGAAAGAAGATGAAGCGACAAACATCTTGAAAAAAACGGCGATTGATCGCGACAAGCGATCGCTCATCGACGCGTTGACCCCGAACGTGCCGACGTTGCAGAAATTGATCGTGCAGGCGGATGCCAACATCATGCCGAGCACGTTCATGATCATCACCGGTATCCTGGGCGCGCTCGGCTTCACGGCGAGCTGGCTGGCGGGCGTGAAAGTTTATTTCGCGCCGCTCCTGGGCATCTTGCTGGCGATGGTGCCGTTCGCGTGGCTCTTGCACAAGCGGTCGAGCCGATTGAAGACGTTCGCCGCTCAGCTTCCAGAAGCGCTGGAGCTGGTCGCCCGTGCATTGCGTGCGGGACACAGTCTCGCGGCGGGGTTGCACGTCGTTGCTGAGGAAATGCCCGTTCCCATCGCCGACGAGTTCAATCGCGTTTACGAGGAGCAGAACCTCGGTATTCCGATCGACGATTCGCTTAGATCCATGTGCGATCGTGTGCCGAACCTCGATTTACGCTTCTTCGTGACCTCCGTGGTCATCCAGCGCATGACCGGCGGCGACTTGGCGGAAATTCTCGACAAGATCGGCTACGTCATCCGCGAACGTTTCCGCATCCTGGGCCAGGTGAAAGCCCTGACCGCGGAAGGCCGGCTGTCGGGCGTCATCCTGATGGCACTGCCGTTCCTCTTGTTCCTCATCATGCTCCACATCAAATACGACTACGTCGAAAAGCTGTGGACGCACGAGCTGGGCATCAAGATGGCGATCGGCGCCTTGATCATGCAATTGGTCGGAGCGTTGGTGATTCGACACATCGTCAACATCAAGGTGTAGTGATGAGTGGCGAGTGGCGAAGCGTAGTGGAGAGTGGCGAGTGGCGAGTGGTGAGTGGACAGATGATCGTGGTTAAAAGTGAGAGGCAATCGTTCAGGCGTTCGGCGAATGGTGACGCGCGTGGCAAATGGCGAAAATGCGGTTTTCAACTCGCCACTCACCACTCATCACTCGCCACTACTAAGTTCGGGTGTTCGGCGAATGGTGAAGCGCGTGGCAAAATGGCGAAAATGCGGTTTTCAACTCGCCACTTACCACTCATCACTCGCCACTACTAAAACCGGCAGCGCAGGTAAATACGAAATTAATGGTAAGCGGGAGTAAAGAAACCTTGCCGTGAGTGACGAAAATATCAGACAGAACAACTGGTCCGATAGCTCCGTCAAATACGGCTCTCCCGCGACTCCCCACCAAGAGGATTGAGCCATGTTGTTCGCGATACTCGGTTTTGAAGATTTGGTGCCCTTGCTCGTGTTCGGCGGCATTGTGGCGGGTATCTGGGCAGTGCTGTCCATGATCTCCAACCGCAATAGCCAGGCGCTCGATCGGCTCTCGCGTTTGAGCCGGCCGGCGTCGCTCGCGGAAATTGAAGATCCGCTCAAGGCCAAGGCCAACAAGTTCCAGGGCATCACGGACGCGGTGAAGTCGATCTCGAAGCCGCTCATGCCGCAGGGCGAAGTGGAACAGAACGCTTTGAAAACCAAGCTGGCCAACGCCGGCTTTCGCTCCGACGCGGCGCCGATGATTTACTCCGGCATCCGGCTCGTGTGCTTGGCGGTGTGCTTTTTGATTTCCCTCGCCATCTTCGTGCCGGGCCGACCGTTCGGCTGGCGGATGTTGCAGGGGATCGTGATCATGACCGGCGTCGGCTTCTACTTGCCGAGCATGATCCTTTGGTACTTGCGGTCGAAACGGCAACAAGAAATCTTCCTCACGCTGCCCGACGCCCTCGACCTGTTGGTTGTTTGCGTCGAAAGCGGTCTCGGCCTCGATGCCGCGATGCGGAAGGTGACGGAAGAAATGGGCGCCCATGCGAAGACGATCAGCGAAGAGTTTTCGCTGGCGAACTTCCAGTTGCAGATGGGTCGGCCGCGCCGCGAAGTGTTGCACGACCTCGGTGTCCGCACCGGCGTCGATGATGTGAAATCACTGGCCGCCATCTTGATTCAGGCGGATCGTTTCGGCTCCAGTATCGCCCAGGCGTTGCGTGTGCAGTCCGATTCGATGCGTACTCGCCGCAAGCAGCTTGCGGAGGAAAAGGCGGCCAAGACGGCGGTGCAACTGTTGTTTCCGCTGATTCTGTTCATCTTCCCCGGCATCTTCGTGGTGCTGGTGGGGCCCGCGGCGATCAACATCATGGAAAGCTTGCTGAAACCAAAATAGTGGCGAGTGGCGAGTGGCGAGTGGCGAGTTGTGAATCGGAATTGATTATCACAACCACCACTCGTTGCTTCTCACCACTTACCACTCACCACTCACCACTACCCGTAAGGAGACGGAGATGAAAGGACTCATCACCAAAAACACGCTCAGGCTTTGCCTCAGCGGCGCGTGCTTGGTTTCGCTCATCGGCTGTTACCACTATCGCGAACTCGTCGATCCATGCTGGCCGGAACGTTACAATTCCATGGCCCGCCACAGCATCCGCGACTTCCACAACACGCAGGCGGACAAGGGCCACCTGCTCGAACAAACCATCTGGAACTGGCACTTCGAAATGGACAAGACCGGCGCGCCGACCGACAAGCTCAACGGCGCCGGCCTCGAAGTGCTGCGCCGCATCACCCGCACGATGCCGACCCCCGATTCGCAACTCTATCTGCAGAACGCTCAAGACGTCCTTTACGTCGAAGGCACCGTGCCGACGCTCTTCGCACGTGAACTCGCGAGCGAGATC
>DAIOGM010000232.1:0-241 GCA_036745215.1 Gemmataceae bacterium | reverse complement strand
TTGGCGCGAATGAGGCGTTCCTCGCGGCGTTGCGCACCTCCACGGGCGGCAGCGGCATGTATCAGGTCGCGGTGCATGACTTCGCGCCGACGAGCCTCGACGGCCAGTGGTCGCCGAACGCTTTGTCGAACATCGAAAAAGGCGTGAAGAGCGGCATCCGCCAGACCTTCGAAGCGCCGACGTACTCGACGAAGTAATCGCGGTCTGAAAGTGAATTTCCGAGCCTGAAGCGTAAGCGAAG
>DAIOGM010000231.1:6173-11317 GCA_036745215.1 Gemmataceae bacterium | reverse complement strand
CGATCAGCTTCTCATGCACGAGAATGCGCCCCGCGGACACGCAACGCTGGCCGCTCGTCTTGAAGGCGCTGATGATGCCCGACGTGACCGCCAGATCCAGCTTTGCGTCCTCGGCGACAATCACCGCACTCTTGCTGCCGGTCTCGCTGGCGACGATGCGGTCGTGCAGCCCCGCGGAAATCTCGGCGATGCGTTTGCCGACTTCGTAGCTGCCGGTGAAGAGCACGCAATTGACGCTGGGATTCTTCACCAGCGCCTCGCCCGCTTCGCCTTCGCCATGTACGAGATTGATGACGCCGGCCGGGAAGCCCGCTTCGACGAACAGTTCGACGATCCGTTGCCCGATCGCCGGCGTGTCCTCCGACGGCTTGAAGACGACGGTATTCCCCTCGACCAGGCTCGGTCCAAGCATCCACAGCGGCACCGCGAACGGGAAGTTCCACGGCGTGATCACCGCCGCGACGCCCCACGGCTTGCGGCGCATGTACGCGTCCTTCTCCGGGATCTCGCTCGACAGCACGTCGCCCATCGGCATTCGGCCGGCGCCGAAGACGTACTGGATCATGTGCAAGCCTTCAATCACCTCCGCCCGGCATTCGCTGACGACCTTGCCGCACTCGCGGGCCATCAAGGTCGCGAGGGCGTCGGTGTCGCGCTTGACGAGTTGTGCCAGGTTGTCGAACAACTCCGCCCGGCGAATCCGGCTATTGCGACGCCAATCCGGAAACGCCGTTCGCGCAGCGGCAACCGCTTCATCGGCGTCCGCTTTTGTGCCGAGCGGGAAGACGCCGATCTTTTCGCTGAGCCGAGCGGGATTCGTGCTGGCGAATGTGTTGCCCGAAGCCGAGCGCAATTGGCCGGCGATATAGTGTCGTCCTTCGAGGGTTGCCGACATGGTGTTTACTCCACGGGGAAAGGATGCGTTCATTTTACCGTGGTAGTGGATTGGCGAGCAATCGGAGTTGTCCGAACCGCTGGCGAGCCGCGGGGTTTATCCCCGCGGGATGGATGTCAATCCACGGGGATAAACCCCGTGGCTCGCTCAATAGCAGAACCGCACCTCGAATCGATACGTCTCGCGCTGCCAAAAGTCGCCCGTGAACGATCGGCCATAACCCGCGTAGAAATCGAGATGCTGCCCGTAGCCCCAGCGGACGCCGAGGTAGCCGTTGACGATCGTCTGCCCGTGCGCGTCCTGTACGATGAAGTCGGTCGGCGACGACGCGATCATCGTCTTGCCGCTCATCACGGACCAGCCGACACACTCCACGACCGGAGCATACCAGACGCCGGAGTGCTTTTGACCATACGAGACGCCAAGACCGTAGCGCAACAGATCGCCCGCGAAGTCGCTGCCGTTGAGCGGGATCCACCAGCGGAACTCACCTTCGAGGTGAATTTGATCCGTGACGCGATACGCCGCCAGGATGCCCGGTTCGACGCTCCAGTGGCTCGTGCCGAGCGCCTCGGAGCGTGCGCTCGGTTGATACAGCCGCAAGAGGATGGTCGCGATGATGTCCTCGTCCGACCAGGTGCACAGTTTGAGCCCATAGCGCATGTCGCCGCCGCCGGAGCGATTCGCGTTGATCTCCGGATTGAGCCAGCGATACGGCGCCTCGACGAACACGGAGAACCACGGCGTCCAGCTATACTCGGCGTAGCTGGTCAATTCTTGAAAATCGATGCGCGTCTCGACGAACGGAAACCCGGTTGACCCGGGCAAGCCGCCCTTGGGATGAAAATATTCCGACTTCATCGGCTGTTGATTGCGATAAAGCGCCTCGAAGCGCATGCCGACCAGATTGCGCGGCACGGCGCTGTCGATGAAGCTGACATACGTGCCGGTGACGCTGAGCGCCGGATCGACGTCGGGCTGCTTGTTGAACGATGTTCCGCCCATCATGGGCGCGCCCATCGACGGCATCGACTGGAAACTGCCCATGCTCCCGGCCGGCGCCCCGACGCCCTGGGCGCGAAGTGCCGCCGGTGCGCCGCATATTAACGTTAGCGCAACGATGAAACGCCAGAATCCAACGGGCCGACGCATAAGGGCCGACACCATAGGAAGGCCGTCGAAAATGTGCAAGCTCAATGTGCCGCGATGGGGTTGGGCCGTGGACTACGATTCCAATCGTGGCGAAGCCGGTTTTTCCGTGGTGCACCACGATTGGAATCGTAGTCCACGAAATACGCCATCCCCCATGCAACTCCCGGCTTTCCTCGCTTGCGCGCCTTGACGGATGCACGCCAAACCTTCATAATTCCATTCCACAAGCCCTTTTCCGCCGCTCCTGACAAAAGGCGTGCCTCGCATGAACGGCAACAATCAGCTCAAGGTCTTTAGCGGCCGCGCCAACGTGCCTCTGGCGGAAAAGATCGCGCAATACCTCGGCGATCCGCTTGGCAAAATCACGCTGATGAACTTCCCCGACGGCGAATTCTGGGCCCGCATCGACGAAGACGTGCGCGGCCGAGACGTGTTCGTGGTGCAATCGACTTGCCATCCGGTCAACGAAAACGTGATGGAATTGCTGATCATGCTCGATGCGTTCAAGCGTGCCAGCGCCGCGCGCATCACCGTGGTCCTGCCTTATTACGGCTACGCCCGTCAAGATCGCAAAGCGGAGGGGCGCGTGCCGATTTCCGCGAAGCTGGTCGCAAATGTGCTGACCTCGGCCGGCGCTCAACGCGTGCTGACGCTCGACTTGCACGCGGCCCAGATTCAGGGCTTCTTCGATATCCCGGTCGATCACCTCTATGCGAGCCCCGTGATCATGAAAGCCGTGCGGCGGCTGGGTATCGACACGCGCGAAATGGTCGTGTTGAGCCCGGACGAGGGCAGCGTCAAGCGGGCTCTGCGTTATCAGAAAAAGCTGAACGTGGACATGGCGATCGTGGACAAACGCCGCGTCAGCGCCGAACGCGTCGAGGCGGCCAACTTGATTGGGGCGTCACTAGATGGAAAAGTCGCAATTATCTTTGACGACATGATCTCGACGGCGGGCACGGTCGCCAGCGCCGCGCGGACCGCACGCATCGGCAAGGCGCGGGCCGTTTACGTCTTCGCCACGCACGGCGTCCTGTGCGGCGATGCGATGAAGAACTTGCGCGAGGCGCCGATCGAACGCATCACCATCACCGACACGATCCCGTTGACGCCGGAGAAGCACATCGCCAATATCGACGTGCTGACGGTCGCCGAGCTTTTGGCGGACGGCATCAAGCGGATTCACTTCAATCAATCGATCAGCGAGTTGTTTGTCTAATGGCGAGCCGCGGGGTTTATCCCCGCGGAATGGACCGCCCTACCACGGGGATAAACCCCGTGGCTCGCTGAATCAATTCACCAGCAACTTGACGCGTGCCGCCAATCGCTTGCCCGCCAGCACCGCTTGCTTCTCCGCCGTCGCACGCGCCCGCTGGATGTACTCCTTGCCGACTTCGTCCGCTTCGTCGGGAATGGGCGCCTTGAAAGGAATCGCGACCGCCTTGAGCAGGCCGCTGCCGTCGCCCTTGAGATAGCCGACGCTCTTGGCCAACTCGAAACTTTCGCGCGACCAGCTTTCAAACGTCTTGTTCGTGGCGAGCTTATCCAGGTCCGCGTCGGTCAACTTCAAGCCGCGCAAGGATTCCGCAAGCTTGACGGCTTCGCGATACAGTTTGCCCTGATGATTGCCGGAGTCGTCGTTGTAGTCGGAGTCGTAGCCGAGGATGTCGTCCCAGTATTGATGCAGCTTCCACTTTCGACCGTCGGCCTTGATGCCAAAGATATTGCCGCCCAGGTCCCCCTTGCGAAACGCCGCGTCGCTGGAAAAGTAAGCGACATTGTGCAACGGCTGATGGATGTCGCCCACCAAATGGAACAGCCAGCACGCCGCGATGGCGCGATCCTCCGCCGCGGCGTTCTTCATTTTCACCTCGTTGGCCCGCTGCTTGAGCGCGGTGACAATGTTCGGCAGATCGGGATCGATGAGCGTCTTGCCGGCGAAGAACTTCTCGTCCTTCGGATCGATGAGCGGAATGTTGACGTAATGCTCCTCGCCGCGATGATACGTGTTGATACTGACGCCGCGGCTATCCTTCCTTGAACCGCGAATCCAGTCGGACCAGACGGCGGAACGCAGGATGACCCATTGCACTTCGTTGTCCACGTCGGACGGCTTGCTCGCGGACAGGTAATCTTTGAAGTGCGGATGTTGCTTGAGCAGATTGAACAGCGCGACGCGGCTCTTGTCGTCGAGATCGTCGTAGGCGATCTTCGCAACCGTCATGTGGCCGACGGCGTTCCAGGCGGATGCGTCGTTGACGGAGATGACGATCGTCAGGAGTGCCAATGAGCAAAGGGAAATCCGGTTCATGCGTTGTTTCCTTCGTGGCCAAGATCACGCGCCGCAGCGCGGACATCCCTCGGGAGATACTTCAGTTGATGCTGGCAAGCATTGATGATGTACGGGCTGACCGCAGCCGAGGCAAAACTGGCCTTCGAGAATGCTGGTGATTTCTTTTTGGCAATGGATACATTTTTCGCCGACAAGTTGGGGGCCTCCGGATTCCATTTGTGCGAACAGACTAACTGGTCGTCGATCAAAATAGGCGCATAGGATCAAGCCGACAAACCAGCCAAACAAGAAGCCAAGGGCAAATCCTAAGACCGTGCCAAAACAGGCGCATAACTCAGCAAAAACGCCGTTGCCGATTTGGAACGCGAATACGGCACTGCAAGCTGTTCCAACCAATCCAAGTCCAAAAGCCAGATAGACCGGCTCGTGGCTGCGAGTGTCTTTGTTGATTTTGGCCATTTGACGCAACGGCGAAGGCTCGATAATTGATCCAAGTGCGACTTGATTAACCGTACGGACGTAGTGCGGATAACAGATGAAATATGCTGTTCAAGCGGCACGGGTTGACGGTGGTACCGGCAAAACCGGTTCGGCCAACCTGTCGCATCAAATCGTTTCGAGTTCGTAATGGATTTCTGCGTCAAGATCGTGTACAAAGGCATGGTCGATCTCTACACCCGGTTCGAGAGTCACATCGTCTACTCGGGGAAAATCCAGATCAAGGTTCTCGTGGCACAAGCGAAATCGGCAGGATTTCCGTCGTGCCGGCGCGTCCCACGAGGCCTGAGCGAACTCGAAGCAAGG
>DAIOGM010000231.1:0-6163 GCA_036745215.1 Gemmataceae bacterium | reverse complement strand
GGAGACTCACGTTCGCCCTGTATGTGGATCGATCGAGTCAGCAATGGATCGTGTTGGATTCGCAAGGCCAGTTCTGGACCGTGCCGGTAAACGAAGTTGAAGATGCCTGGAGCCAGCGCCAGCCGTTTTATCCGACCGACGAAACGGCGCTCGAACCCGTGCCCGGGCATTACAAATACATGCTCGGTCTGACAGCTTGACGCTTCCTCCTTAATAAACGGGAGAGGGCGAACCCAGCGCGATGATGCAACGCAATCAACCGAAAGGCACCCCATGTCCGCAGAGCACGTCCGCCTCGATGAAGACCGCGCCAAGAAGATTCCGTGGAAAAAATGGGGCCCCTACTTGAGCGAACGCCAGTGGGGAACCGTTCGCGAAGATTACAGCGAAGGGGGCAACGCCTGGGACTATTTTAGCCACGATCAGGCCCGCTCCCGCGCCTATCGCTGGGGCGAGGACGGAATCGCGGGCTTTTCCGATGATACTCAACAACTCTGCTTCGCGCTCGCCCTGTGGAACGGCAAGGATCCCATCCTCAAGGAACGCCTGTTCGGTTTGACCAACAGCGAAAGCAATCACGGCGAGGACGTCAAGGAGTATTACTTCTACCTCGACAGCACGCCGACGCATTCGTACATGAAGTATCTCTACAAGTATCCGCAAGCCGAGTTCCCGTACGGCAATCTCGTGGAGACCAGCAAGGCGCGTAGCCGAACCGAGTTCGAGTATGAACTACTCGACACCGGCGTCTTCGATGAGAATCGCTATTTTGACGTGTTCGTCGAATACGCCAAGGCGTCGCCGGAAGACATTTTGATCCAGATCACGGTGCACAATCGCGGGCCTGAGGCGGCCGAGCTGCACGTGTTGCCGACGCTCTGGTTTCGCAATCAATGGTCCTGGGCCGGTGAGGGGGACAGGCCGCTGTTGCAGCGAGCCGGGGAAGCGATCAAGGCGACTCACGAGCTTCTGAAGGATCGCTATTTCTATTGCGACGGCCCCGCGGAGCTTCTGTTCGCGGAAAACGAAACCAACACGCAACGCATCTTCGGCGTGCCCAATCGCAGCCCGTACGTCAAGGACAGCATCAATAGCTACATCGTTCACGGAGACAAAAACGCCGTGAACCCGGAACAGAAGGGCACGAAGGCCGCCGCCCACTATCGCGTCACGATCAAGTCCGGCGAAAGCCAGACGATTCGCCTGCGGCTGAGCGATCGCGCCCCTGCGTCGTTCGCCCACGCCAACCACAAATCGACGAACGCGTTCAGCGACTTCGACGACACGCTCGAACTCCGCCACAAGGAAGCCGATCTGTTTTACAACGAAGTCATCCCGGGCTCGCTGAGCGCCGACCAGGCCAACGTCATGCGCCAGGCGCTCGCCGGCATGCTCTGGACGAAGCAGTTCTATCACTACGACGTGGACAAATGGCTCGAGGAACGCGGCTGTGATCCGTTCAAGGCGCAGCGCAAGCAGGCGCCGCGCAACGAACATTGGCATCACATGTACAACGGCGACATCATCTCCATGCCCGACAAATGGGAGTATCCGTGGTACGCCGCCTGGGACCTCGCGTTTCATGTCATCGCCCTGACGCTCGTCGATCCCGATTTCGGCAAGAGCCAGCTCAAGCTGATGCTGCGCGAGCGCTACCTGCACCCGAACGGCCAAATCCCGGCGTACGAATGGAACTTCGGCGACGTCAATCCGCCGGTGCACGCGTGGTCCACCATCTTCACGTTTCGCCTCGACAAGGCGCAAAGGGGCGTCGGCGACACCGATTGGCTCAAGAGCAGCTTTCAAAAGCTGCTGCTCAACTTCACCTGGTGGGTCAATCGCAAGGACCGCGCCGGCCGTAACGTCTTCGAGGGCGGCTTCCTCGGCCTCGACAACATCGGCGTCTTCGATCGCAGCGCCCCGTTGCCGACCGGCGGCTATCTCGAACAGGCCGACGGCACCGCGTGGATGGCTCTCTTCTCGCAGAACATGCTCGAGATCGCCGCCGAGCTGGCGAAGACCGATGCCGATTACGTTGATATGGCCCTTAAATTTGTCGAGCACTTCATGTGGATCGCCTCGTCCATGACGTCCATGGGCGGCGGCGAAACCAGCATGTGGGACGAGGAAGACGGCTTCTTCTACGACGTGCTACGCCTGCCCGACGGCCGGTCCCAGCGGCTCAAGGTCCGCTCGATGGTCGGCCTTCTGCCGTTTTGTGCGGCCACGGTTTTCGACGGTGAATTGCTCAACCAATACCCGGAGTTTCAGACACGGGCGCGGCGCTTTCTCGACGCTCGGCCGGAGATTCGCGCGGCAATTCACGACCCGGCCAAGGCAGGCGTCGAGGGCCGACGGCTGTTATCCATCCTCGACGAAACCAAGATGCGCCGCGTGCTCGCCAAGATGCTCGATGAGAATGAATTCTTGAGCCCGTTCGGCATCCGTTCGCTGTCGCGCTTCCATGCCGAGCATCCATATGTGATTCACGTCGGCGGGCAGGAGTACCGCGTCACCTATCTGCCCGCGGAATCGGACACCGGCATGTTCGGCGGCAACTCCAACTGGCGCGGGCCGCTCTGGATGCCGGTCAATGCCCTGCTCATCCGGGCGCTCTTGCATTATTACACTTACTACGGCAAGGATTTCACCGTCGAATGTCCGACCGGTTCAGGCCGGCAAATGAACTTGTACGAGGTGGCCGCGGAGATTTCGCGCCGACTGGCAAGCATGTTTTTGAAGGGCCCAGGCGGGCGCCGTCCGGTTTACGGCGGCGCCAAAAAGTTCCAGGACGATCCGCACTGGCGCGATTTGATCCTGTTCTACGAATACTTCCACGGCGACAACGGCGCCGGCCTCGGCGCCAGTCATCAAACCGGCTGGACCGGCATCGTCGCTCGGGCCATGCATCTGTTCGCAACGACCGACGCCGACATGGCGCTTCAGCTTAGCAAAATGGGCGCCACCGATGCGCAGAGAACCGGCGGCCAGCTCGTGGGCGCCGGCGCCAAATGACGGGGCCAATGTAGTCATCACGCTCTGCGTGACCGAGGTTCAAATGGCAAATGGACAATGATCAATGGGAAATGGCCAATCGCGTTGGACCGACAACAAAATTGGCCATTGAGCATTGACCAATGTCCATTTGCCATTTGCGGATCAGAAAAAGGGCACAGGTGCAGGACGTCATTCAATCGTCTCGACCGCGTCTTCCCCAATAGTTCGTGATCATTAGGATCGTGCCACTTACCAACAATCCGACCAATGCTCCGCCCAGCGCGCCCAAGAGCGGCATTATGAGAGCTGAGTGGCCCATATTCGCATCAGACTCAGCTCCCAGGTAAACACCCAAGGCCAAAAAAAATAAAACGAGGATCGCCTGGAAGGTATTTGGATATTGAATCACAATTGTGCCAATACGTATCGCATGTGCCACGTTCATGCATTTGCATTCGGCACCATTGCCTGTTCGCCGCTCACCTGCCGGCGGGGCCGAGTGAACGATGATGCTGGGAAGGCCCATGTGCCCTGCCGGTCAGGTGGCGCCCGGTTCGGCCTTCCTTGCAGTCCGGCACAGCCACACTTCGCCTTCGTGGAAGAAGTACACCGCCAGCTCGCCGGGCACCAGCGAGAAGATCGCGTCCCCGCCGCCGGCAACGAGCAGGGCGTCGGCAGCGGGCACGACCCGGGGGCGGTCGGCGAAGGCGTAGAACAGGCCGTCCCCGCGGACCGCCGCCGGCAGCTCGGCGACCAATCGGCAGACCCGGCGATCGAGGTCGGAGTGTAGCTTGTGCGAGTTCGCGCCGATCCGCCGGGGGAGGCGGGTAAGCAACTCCCGCCATCGTTCCCGCTTGGCCGGGGCGACGAAGGCCGCCGCGAACTCCTCGGCGTGCCGCAGCCACAGCGCCTCATCGGCGACCGGGCACGCCTCCAGCACGTCCCAACGATTCGGCGCGTCCACCCGTGAAACCCTCCGGCGGTCGAACGATGAAGCTCACCCGCGACGGGCGCTGGTGAGACGTTGAAGGCCAAAAACGCTAGGTGCCGTCGCGGTCAGGTGTGGCGACTGGGTCGGCGTTGCTGGAATCGCCACCTGGCTTGTTTTTTCGTCTGCGCACCCAGACTACAACAAGGATGCTTGCCGCGACGGGCCCAGACACAGACGCGATCGCTACCGCAATGACATTACCAGGTGGATTGGAAAAGCCCCGGCGATGTTCAAACATCTCATAGGTGGCATACCCACTCGGGAAAGAGATTCCACATAAGACCGCAGCGACGAACAAAAGCACAGCCAATCCGCCCGCGAACGACGCACGAGCGGTCGCGTTCTTTGACTTTTGGACGACGAAGAACCCGAGCGAAATCACTGCCGAGATCAGGGAAAGGCCAGCGAGAACGGCCGACAAGAGCCATCCCAAGACCAATGCGACATCCGTACCGTCGTACATCGGGAGCGACCCTTGTGTTCATGGCGCTGGCCGAACGACAACTCCGCAGCGGCGGCCGCGCTGCGAGCCTTGATGTCGGCCCGGTCACGTTGTATGTTCATTTCTGCCGCCGCGGCGCCTCCCTGCAGGTTACTTTTCCGCCAAGATCACACGGCACATACGCATTGCACCTGTGTCCAATTGCGGATGAGCCTTGAGGAAATCGCGGACCTCGCGAACCAACGGCCGACATTCTGGATATTTGGCGTCGCCAAGCGCGCCAAGAATGGCGACGAACATGCCATTCCGATCGCGCAAGTCGTAGACTTCCTTCTCCCCAAGACTCCAATCATGCCACCAATCTTTTTTGAGTTGTGGCCCACGTTTCTTCCAAAAAACCAATTCGGTGTCCAGAAGAGCGACAAGCTCTTTTCCGGCCTTGGGGCCGCCGATCTTGCCCATAGCGCGAATCAAATCGTGGGCAATCCACGCGGAATGCTTTTCTTTCAAAAGATTCCGCACAACTGGCAACCCCTTTTCGCCGCATAAGCCGAGGGCGGCAACCGCCTCCCGTTGACACACTCTGAGATCGGTGCCTAGCAAATTCGCAAGACTCTCGGCGCGCTCGCCTGGGTCCTTGACATCCAGGACTTGGCGCAACTTTTCCTTGGTTTCCGTGATTTTCAGAACCCGGTCTTTGAATTGTTTTTCCGTCAAATCCAGGGGCCAAACGACCTGTCCGCCCCACCCTACTTGCATGAAGGCGAACGTTTCGCCTCCGTCAATCCACGCAACGGATGTTTCGACGCCTGGACCCCAGCCCGCCCCGCGCCAGGGTGCCGCCTGATCCGGTTCACCGGGCCCCTTTGCGCCTTTCTTGAGGAACAAGACCATACGAAGGCCGCTGATGTGTGTTATTCGCTTCGGAAGAACCTTCATCTCGCGGAAAACGAATATCCTTCGTTGTTCTTCCGCTGAAAAACCACGAAGTTCCGGAAACGTGAGCACATCGTCTTTTTTCAATTCCCCTTTCCAGGAGGCAACCACTGTGCAGACCCCATCACGTTTTGTCGTTTGAGTGACTTCGACGATATGCATGGCATCCCAGGTGCATAACTCGACGCCAAACGATGGCAGGGGTTCAGCTTGAGCGACCGCGCAACTAACAGAAAATCCGACGGCTGCGAAAGTGATGATGCGCAAAGCGTTCATGAGTGCTTTCTCCATGCCGTCACAGCACGAGGACCTCGCCGCCTAACTGCGTTCCGCAGCGGCGCCGGCTAGAGAGACATCAACGCCCAGGTTGCCGTCCCTGTCTGCAACGCCGAGTTCGGCCTTGAAAACCTGAATGTCCCCGATGCCGATGCTCCCGATGCCGTTAATCGCTACTTGTCCTTCTTCTCCCGCTTCCCCTCGATGTCGAACTCCTGCTTCTTGCCCCCGAAATCCGATGCGCCTTTCCCTTTGAGCTTGTCCCCGTTGATCGTGAGCTTGTAATCGATGGGGATCTTGTTATCCATGAACTCCCGCACCGCGTGGAAGGTCAGATCTCCGTCCTTCATTTTCACGTCCTTGAGTTTCGCCTCCTTCTGGTCCGGCCAGCTCATCGTGCCGGCGAGCTTTTCCCCGTCCTTCTTGATCGTCAGCGTGGACGTCCGCTTCTGGCCGCCGATCTCGTACTCGCACTTCCACGTCCCGACCGGGTCTGCCTTCTCGCCCTGCGCGCCCGCAAG
>DAIOGM010000230.1:0-11335 GCA_036745215.1 Gemmataceae bacterium | reverse complement strand
GGTCCGCTTGTCGCTGAACGGCATCGGCGGAGCGAACGGAATCGCGGTGAAGACGGCCTTCTCCGCCGCCTGTTGATAATTGAGCAAATGCCCCGCGGAGATTTCGAGCGCCGCGCTGATATTGTCGAAGCCGGCCGCCACGTTGTCTTCGGGCAAGAGCGACTTGATCGAGACGTTGACGCCGAGCAGGTCGCTCAGGGTGTTTTCGTATTCGGTGCAATTGAGCCGGCGCAGGACAACGCGGCCCTCCTTTTCCTGCCGTGCACGCGATTGGGCATGCAACTGTTGGTTCAGCCATTGCGTTGTGCGCGTCAGCTCGTCCTTGCCCGGCCGCGGCCGCTTCGGCGGCGGCATCTGGCCGTGCGCGAGCTTGTCGTGCACCTTCGTCCACAACTCCGCCGTCTTGGCGTCCGCGAAGTCCGGCTTCAGATTGTCGAGCCGCAAGCCCGCTTTCTTGGTTTCCGCTCCGTGACAATCGATGCAGTGGGCGTCGAGAAAGGGTCTGATCTTTTGATTGAATGACGCGTCCTGTGCCAATGAATTGCCAGCAAACAAAAGGCACGTGGCAATGGAGAGTTTGCGAATTCGATTCATCGGACGCGACGCCCCGGAAAGGAACGGCATTTGGCAGGAACGCTCATGATACACGCATCGGATGTTGATTGCAACTGTCAACCGTCGTGGGTACTGTCTCCGTTTGCTTGATCGTGGCGGCAAGATTCCGATCTTGCCAATTTCCTCGGCAAGATCGGAATCTTGCCGCCACGAATCAACCGCGCTCGCGAATGTTACCTTCCATTCGTGCTGCGTTCAATCGTCTCATCATCTCACCACCCCCCCCTTCGGCGCGAGAAGAATGACCGCTTCCGCTGAATGCATGCAGAATTGGCCTTGAATGAACCCCCTTTTTCGCGAGAAGAATGGGCCAAAAAACAAGACGAACGCCCTCGTTTTCGAGAAGAATGGGCCTCGAAATGAAAAGTACCGGCCCGATTTTGAGAAGCAAGGCCTCGAAAACGAAATCCATGGCCGCGATTTTGGAATGAACCCCCTCTTTTTTTGAACGCATGGCCGTTTTTTCGAGACGAACTTCGACTGTCAATGTCCTAACCCCTGGGTGGTGTCTCCGTTTTCTCAAACGTGGCGGCAAGATTGAAATCTTGCCGGTGAACTCGGCAAGATTTCAATCTTGCAGCCACGAAACGGAGACACCACCCGAAGTTGCCCTGTCACGGCCATCGGTTCCACAATCTAAAGCACGGTGTCCCGTCAAACCGTTTGTTGACGGTCGGACTTCCCCGTTGCAGCCGTTTGGTGTCGGCGGAATAGCCTCATGAATTGTCAAAAGGATTCGGATTTTTTCATTGACCCAGACACATTTAACTTCTTATCATGAATTGAGGCGGACAATTTCAATTAGACGTGAGCCCTATCTTTTGTTGCGGTCACACGTTGGAGTCCTGTTTTTGCAATCTATCGCAACAAACCGTGCCAATATTAGGAGCCAAATTCATGACGCGCCCAATCGCCTACGCTCCCGGTTTCGACCACGACATTTTCATCAGCTACTCCAGCCGCGACGATCTCAAAGAAGCGGCTCAAGCTGACCGAAAAGGTCGCGTGAGCACGCTCGTTGAGTTGTTGGACAAACGCTTGACGCGCATGGTCGGACCGCACTCCATATGGATGGATCGCGGCCGGCTGGACGGACAGTTTCAGCTCACGCCTGATATCGAGGGCGCGCTGGCCAAGACGGCGATCCTGATCGCGTTTGTTTCGCGCGGATACCACGAATCGCAATGGTGTCCGTGGGAGCGCGAAGCATTCTTGCGCGGCGGCATGACGTTCAAGAACGGCGCCACGCGCGTCTTCGTGGTTGAATTCAGTCCGATCGAAGAGGAAATTCGGCCCAAAGAAATGACGGATCATAAAGCCTATCGTTTCTGGAGCCAGGACTTGCTCGAGCCGGCGCCGCGCATTCTCGATCCGTACCTCCACGAAGCCGATTATTACAACAAGGTCGACGCCCTGGCGAATGCGATCACGAAAACACTGCTCAGTCTCAAAGGCGCCGCGCCGAGCAAGCCGCCTCGAGCGACCGTTTATCTGGCCGAGACGACCGACGACCTCGAGCCGACGTGGTGGAAAGTCAAGCGATACCTGGAAGGTCAGAACATCGCGGTGGCGCCGACGTCGTATTTGCCGCGCAATGAAGCGTTCGAGTCGGCGGTGAAGGAAAATCTCAGGGACGTTGAGCTTTACGTCCAGCTATTGAGTCTCGTTCCCGGGCGGAAGTTGAATGATCATCAGACCTATGCGAGCCACCAGCATGAATGCGCCGCGGCCGCGGGAATCCCGATACTCCAATGGCGCGATGAAAGCCTGAAGGACGCCGCCGAAAACACGATCGAGGATCCGATTCACAGGAAGTTGCTGTACGGACCTGATGTGCAGGCAGTCCGGCTGGTCGATTTTACGCAGAACATTCTGGTCACGCTCGATCGGCTTCGGGCCGAGAAAGAACGGCAGATTCAACTCAAGCAAAAAGCCGACGAAATCGCCAGGGAAGCGTCGGAAAGACACACCAACGGCAAGTCGGTCTTCATCGTGGCTCACCAGAAGGACAGCGCGGTTGCCCATGATGTCGAACAATTCTTGGCAACGCAGGGATTTCTGGGCGGGCTTCCGATCACGTTGACGGCCCGCGATCAAGAAAAGATCACGCCCAAGGAAATTCGCGAAGACTTCAAGGACAACTACGAGCTTGCCGACGCAACGCTCGTCGTCTACGGGCGAACGCCGTCCCTGTGGTACAAGTGCCAGTTGACGGAGATCGGCAAGATCCGCCGGCTCCGGATCCAACGTTCCGAAATGGGCGTCCTGGTGGCGCCGCCTTCCAAGACGGTGACGCCGGAAGAGGGGACTTATTTCATCCCCGCCGAGTCGGGCATCGACGAGAAGGCCTTTCGACCATTCCTGGACGCCATCGCCAACCCAGATCCAATCGAACAACCCGTTGCCGTTCATTAACACAGGCAGAATAATCGACGTCACGCACGGACGGTCGTCATCCTTGCACGAAGGCTGAATCGCCGCGATGCGACCGTTGACCGCCCCTCGCTCGGAGAGAACCGATGACGCCAACCGCCAATGCTCCCGCCGAACCCAAGGCGATCGTCTACCCGTATCCCGGTCTGCGCGCCTTCAACACCGATGAAGCCGAGATCTTCTTCGGTCGAACGGACCACGTGGACGATCTGCTGTTGCGGCTGAAGTCCAAGCGATTTCTCGGCATCGTCGGTCCGTCGGGGTGCGGCAAATCGTCGCTCATCCGCGCCGGCGTGATCCCCGCCCTGCACGCCGGCTTGGTCGGCGGCGCCGGTTGCGACTGGCAGGTCGCGGTCATGCGGCCCGGCACTCAGCCGTTGAAAAACCTCAGTAACGCCCTGCAAGCTTCCGGCGGTCCATGCGGCAAGCCGTTTGCCGAGGAAGGCGGATTCCTGGACGCCGTCCTGCGTCGCGGTCCGATGGGGCTGATCGACGCACTCACCGAATATCAATGCGACCAGGAAACCAATCTTTTGCTCCTGGTGGACCAGTTCGAGGAATTGTTTCGTTTCGAACGCGAAAGCGACGGTTCCGAAGCGCAAGCATTTGTGGAACTGCTGCTGGCGTCGGCACGGTCAAGTCGAATACCCGTTTACGTGATTCTGACGATGCGTTCGCATTTCCTCGGTCGCTGTCCGATCTTTCGCGGCCTGCCCGAGGCGCTCAACGACAGTCAGTACCTGACGCCCCGATTGAATCGCGACGAACAGCGCCAGGCCATCGAGGGGCCGGCGCAGATGTTCAACACCACGGTGCGGCCCGAAGTGGTCAATCGCATCCTCAACGAAATGGGCTCCGACCCGGACCAGCTTCCCTTGATGCAGCACCTATTGATGCGCATGTGGCGCAAGGAACAATTGAAGGCCAAGAACCATTCGACGCCGATCGAACTCACGCTTGAGACGTACAAGGAAGTCGGGGGACTGAGCGGCTGCGTGTTGATTCACGCGGAGGCGATCTATGAACGCCTGCAGGAAGGGGATCGTCGAATCGCGGAGCTGATGTGGCGCCGATTGACCGACGTGACGTCCGACGGCGCGCTGACGCGCCGCGAATGCGAATTCGATACGCTGTGCAGGGACCTGTTGCCGGCCGGAAACGCGTCGGACGTCAATGCGCTGCGCCGGGTCATCGAGGAATTCCGCCAGTCCGGCCGTTCTTTCTTGATGCCGCCGCCGCCGGAGCCATTGAGTGAGAAAACGCCGATCGATGTCTCCCATGAAAGCATCATTCGCCAGTGGAAACGGCTCCGCGACTGGGCGTACGACGAACACATGATCACGCGCACGCGCCGGAACGTGGGCGAACGGGTCAAACGGTGGAAAACGGATCCCAAAAACATGGGCTACCTTTTGTCGGGGGTTGACCTGGCGGAGGCGAAAATCTGGCAGCGGAAGTACCCGCATCAACTGTCGCCGGACGAAGCGGCTCTGCTGAAGGAGAGCATCACGAAAGAAGAAGCGGATGTGCGCAAGGAGGAAGAACTCAAGTACTCCGCAAGTCTCAAGACGAAGAACCATTGGTTGAAAGGCCTGGTTTTCGCGGCCATCGCCCTGGCGGGCGGCGCCGGCGTGCTGGCGTGGCAAAACGACAAAATCGCAGACTTGGCCAAGGACAACGAGACCAAGGCAACAACCAATCTGAAAAAGTTTAAAGACGAATCCGAATTCAACCGCGCCGAACGCCTCGCCAATGCCTCCATCAACACGCGGACCAAACCGCAACTGCGACTGCTGCTTGCCCTGGAAGCGCGCCACGGCGCCGGCGTCGGAAAATCCCCGGTCGTGGAGGATGCGTTCTTCAAGGCCCTGAGCGCTTTCGATCGCTTCGGCATCACCAGCAGAGCGTTGCCGGGACACCGAATGCGAGTCACGTCCATGACTCGCGTTGACCAGCAATGGTTGCTCACCGGCAGCGAGGATGAGACCGTTCGGCTCTGGGACCTGGATCCGAAGAACATGAGCTCGATTCTGTTGCCGGGACAAGCGGCCAAGGTGAGTGTCGTGGCAGCACATCCG
This sequence comes from Gemmataceae bacterium, assembly GCA_036745215.1. Lineage (GTDB taxonomy): Bacteria > Planctomycetota > Planctomycetia > Gemmatales > Gemmataceae > SIAQ01. The sequence goes on along the minus strand of DAIOGM010000230.1, from coordinate 6,209 downwards.
TCCGGCCGCTGGGCCGCCGCCGGTTCGGTGGACGGCACGCTCCGCTTATGGAACATTGAAGACCGTAAGAAGCCCGCGCTCGTGATCTGCTTTCACGCTCACATTAGCCGGCTTACCGATATTGAATTCAGCGCCGGCCAGTCGGACGGCAAATTCGAGGTGCATTGGCTCGTCACCGCCGCGGAAGATGGCTCCGTCTGTCGCTGGGATTTGCGCGATCCGGCCAAGATCGTCGCATCCGCAACGTCGTTGGCGGGCAACACCGAGGGAGTTCTGGATATCGCCATCGCCAGCGACGGCGCCACTCTCGCCACCGGAAGCAAGGATGGAATCGTCCGCATTCTGGACTTGCAGCCGAACAAGCCCAAGGATTTTCCCTTGCCCGCCAAAGCCCACTCCAACTGGGTCAAAGATGTCGCCCTCAGTGCCGACAATCAATGGCTCGCCACCGGCAGCCTTGATCGGACCGTCAAGTTCTGGAATCTGGATGACATTCGCAACGGCATACGCCGCCCTCCGACCACTTTGATGCTGGGCGCCCCGGTGCGCGTCGTTACCTTTACCAACAACAAGAAAGTCAAAGAAAACCTTTGGCTAGCCGTCGGCGACGATTACGGTCAGGTTCGATTTTACAAGGTCAAGCCAAACATGGAATCGCCGCAGGAACTTCCCAAACTCGACTTTAAAGGCGGCTATCAAGGCAAGGGCCTGGTCCGGGCCATTACCTTTGATGAGGAAAATCAATGGGTTGCGAGCGTGCATGAAGGCAGCCCGGTTATTTGGGTACATCGATTCAACCCGGACAGGGACGCCAGTCCCATTGACACGCCGATCCAACTCGTGGGCCACGAAGGCGACGTCACGCAACTGGTTTTCAGGATGGATCCAACGGTGGGGAAGGCCCCATTGCTCGTTTCGGCCGGTTTGGACGGAATCGTCCGGCAGTGGGACTTGAACAAGGACAACTGGGCCCTATCGGTGGATGAAACGCGACTGTTGGCAATTGGCGGCCTCCCGGCCGCGGATTGGATCGAAAAAGGACGGTTCCTTTTCATGGCCAAGACGAACGAAGCCGTGACGTTCTGGCCCTATGATCAAACGAAAGCGAAGCCGATTGGAGACCCCCTGAAACTGACGGTGCCTTTGAAGGCCGCCGATCCGGTCAAGGTCGCCCAGCCGGTCAAGGTCGCCGAACCGGCGACTCTGAAAGAAAAACACGCGGTAGCCGGACAATACCTGGCGGTGGCGTTATTGGACCACAATCGGGAATTCTACCTTGCCCGGCTAGATTCCAAAGACAAGCAAAAGTTTAAGAGTTTCGAGGGCCTGCACTCCACGCCGACAAATCCGGATTCAATCAATGGCATCGCCTTGAACCGCGCCGGCGCCGGCGCGGCGGAAAAATACCATTTGGCGATCGTGACAAAGCATCAATTGTTGGTGTGGTCGTTCACGGGCGACTTTTTGAAGGACGAAAACGCCCAGCTAACCGAGCTCGTGCAGGCGTGCGGTGCGGACTTCACTCCCGATGAACTTCACGACGTCCGGCTGAGCGGCGATGGCAAATGGGCGGCCTGTCGGAGCGGCGGCCGGCTGCTGTTGTGCCCAATCGAAAAAGGTGCGACCTTTGAGAAGTTATCGCTTGGGAACGACGCGCAATCGTCTACTTGGCGTGGCGGCGACTCGATCGTGAATCAAGCCAAATTCAGTGCGCTGATGTTCAACCGCGTCCGGCCTGGCGGGAAACGCTGGTTCGCTGCCGGTGATGACCAGGGCCAGGTCTTCTTGTACGATCTCGACAAGGGTGCTGCCAATGTGATTCCCCGGCGATTGCAGGGCCTGAAACAACCGGTCACTTCCCTCCGCTTCAGCGCGAATGATCATTGGCTCGCGGCGCTCAGCGCGGAGGGGGTTTCGGTCTGGGATCTGTCCGTGACGGGAAAAACAGTCCCGACTGAATTCAGGATCAAGGCGCCTCAAGTAACCAAATTCGCCTTCGACCCCCTCGAACGCTCGATCATCACCGGGCACGTCAATGGCCTCTTGATGCAGTGGAATCTCGCGAGCTTGAAGAAGGACGAACAACCCAGTCCCATGCGTTGTTTTGATGGCCGATTCGGCGCCGAATTTGACACGTTCCCCCGACGCGACATCGTCGCCCTGAATTTTGAAGACAATAACGCTTTCATTGCCATCTCCGCCGAAGGCGCCGTGCGCCGCTGGCGCCTGGCCGCCAACCCCGATGTGTCGAACGACGAGCTTTGGCGCCGAATCGGTCGCGGACTGACCGAACTCGAATGGAACGATCCATTGAACAAGGTCGCAGGCGACAAGCCATTCGTTCGCGGCATCGAAAAGCAGGTGCTGGCCGCGCTCGTTCAGGAGTCGCCGAAACCGACGGAATTCGAAGCCTCCGTCACCGAGTTGATCGCGCTCGTGAATGACGATCCGCATGCGAACCTTGCTCGCTTTGCCGAGGAGGTCAAGCTTGCGGCGGCGCCTCGGATCGTCAACAAAGTCATCGATCGCGCCAAGGATGGCGCGCCGAAAAAAGCCGACGAGGACCTCATGCGCCGCGCCGCGGAGCTGACATCGCGTTATCAAGTGAACGAGGATCGCGTCCTTGGCACGTTGAAATGGATGGGCAAACATGCCGACGTGCGCAAGCAAATCCAACTCTTCTATCGCGCCGCCGACGAAAAAAAGGTTGCCAGTGCTCTGAACATCTTTGAGAACGACCTCCAAAAAAGCCTCACCGACGGCGATGCGGAATCCCAGAAGATCAAACGGATCGCCGTTGAAGCGCACGCGAAGCTTGCCAACGAATTGGTGAAATCCGCGAAGCTCGCCGAGGCGAAGGCGCACCTCGCCAAGGCGCAGACGTTGGACCAACATCAACCCGCGCCGGAAAAGACGTTCGCGGATTTGCAGCGCAAACATTCCAGTGAGTTTCTCTCGAACGCCAACGAACAGATGAAAAACGGCAATGCAAATGCCGCCCTGGAGGCGTATCGCCATGCCCGAGAAATCGACCCGGGCATCGCCGAATCGCCCGAAGCATATTTCCAACGCTTTCACGTTGAGCACTTGATCGGCAAAGCCCTTGACGCAAGCGGAAAAGGCGACCTGGCGAACGCGGAGGCAACGTATCGAGAGGCCCAAAAACTCGATCCGTCCTATCGCGATGTTGACGCAACCGTTTTCGTTCACGGCGCCAGGGCGCGGGCGCTCGTGATGGACGCTCGTCGAGAAATTGAAAAAAAAATCAACCGTCTGATCAATGCAAAAGAAGCGTCCGTATCGGACCTGAAGTTTGATGTCGCTCTCGGCAAACTGAAGCAAGCGGCCGAACTGGACGGCAAGTTGCCGCTGGCGCCGGAGCCCTTCTTGAATATCTTGGTAGGGCGCAATCTGCTGTTGACCGGGCGCGAGCTTGGCTTGCGGAACGATGCCAGAATGAAGGCCGCGCTCGTCGAGGCGGACAAGCGCCTCCAGGCGGCGTCCTTGCCGGACTTCGCCAAACGCAAAATCGAGGATCCGGAGGGGTTGTTCGAACGTTATGCGTTCGTGATTGGAAAATTTCCGGCGTTCCATGACAAAACGCACCCGACGGCAATCTCCAAGCGCGTCGAAAAACTCGTGAAAGACGGCATGTTTTCGGAAGCCGCCGCCCTGATCGAACGGCTACGCGAAATCGACCCCTTGACCGAACCGGATGCCACATGTTGGAAAAACCTGTGCTGGTTCGGCTGTTTGCACGACCCGAAGAACTTGAAACGTTATGCGACCGCGGGGGAAATGGCCGTCCTGCTGCAACCGGACAATGGAGAATTTCGCGACGCACGCGGTTTGGCGCGCGCGCTCGCCGGCGACCACCTCGGCGCCATCGACGATTTTCGCGCCTTCGTTAACTGGACGCCCAATCAGCGAAAACGGCAACTCCGAATGACGCTGATCGACGAACTCAAGCTCGCGCACGATCAGAAAAAAAACGCCGCCGTGGTTTTCACGGATCGCCGCAAGCTTGAACTGCAAGGCATTATCTTCCGAACCCCACCCGCATCGGCCTTGACCATAAAGAGCGAGCGCGACCCTTCGAACAAATCGGCGTATCGCAATATTCATGATGTTCGTCTGCAAGCGGGTCAGAGGTACTCGGTGAGACAGGTCGGACCATTGATGCCGGTATTGCGATTGGAAGATTCAAAGGGCCGCGCTCTGGCTGAGTATGACGGGTCCGCTCAGATTTCGTTTGTCCGCCACCTCACAGGCGATTACCGAATCGTCGTGAGTTCTCCTTATGCGAATGCCACGGGCGTTTACCAGTTTGACTTACGGGAGGTTGGGGACGACGAACTGCCCTTCGACCAAACCGCACGTCTGGCGCCGACCGATCCATTCGACACCAATCGCGCCGGATGCCATCGCAAAGTCTTCGAGCTGGAATTGATGGCCGGCGCGGTCTACACGATTCAGATGGATAGCAGCGAGTTTGATCCCTTCTTACGGCTCGAAGACTCCACGGGGCAGCAGGTTGCCTTCAACGACGACTCTGGCGACGGCCTCAATGCTCGGATCGACTACACGCCTCCAGAGACCGGCCTATACCGTGTCATCTGCACGAGTTTTATAAAAGGCGCAACGGGCCAGTTTCGTTTGCTCGTGTCCGAAAAGGATTAGGTGCGGTTCGCGTCTAGTCCGCGATTGCCGTCATCAGCAGTGCCATGGGAAATCCCGCCATGGCGTCCGCGAGGAGCAGTCGCCCGTCGTCACGGATGCGAAGCGTCTCACCGGTGAAGACGTTCTCGAGTTTTCCGGATGTTGGCACGACCATGCGTGTATCCTCCCAGATCGAGCCGATCGGGGCGGTTTCGTTTTCCCCGACGAGTTCGGCGATCAAGCGAGGGATGACGACGATTGCCAAGCGATCCTCCATGGTGCGTGCGAAGGCAAAAGCGTGTTTCATCTTGTTGCCGGCGAGTTCGACCGGAACGTAAGCGCCCTGGGCGAACAAGTCCTCGTTGGCGCGCCGCGTTGTTAAAGTTCGATGCGTTAAATAGAGCTTGATGCGTCCGTCCTCGGGTTGTGCGAGCCACTCCGCGAGTGACGGGCGACTTGGGCCGCGTGCTTCGAACTGATTCGCCAGGTCTGTCAAAAGACGCTGACGGTGCTCGTAGTCCACGGGTCGGCGATTGTCCGGATCGACCAGGCTGAAATCCCACACTTCGCTGCCTTGATAGATATCGGGAATGCCGGGGGCCGTTAGCTTGACCAACGTTTGCGCAAGCGAATTGAAAACGCCGAGGCGAGCGATTCGCTTTTGCAAGGGCCCAAATTCGGCGCGAAACTTTTTTCCCGTCGTTGGGTCGAGGATTCGGCACACGAAGAGCTGAATCGCGTCATCGTATTCCGCGTTGGGGTTGATCCAGCTCGTGTGCGTTTTCGCCTCGTGCAACGCTTTTTTCATGTACGCCTGAATTCGCTGTACGTAATCGGCGAGTTGCTCCGGCCCATCCAACTCGAATGGCCAGGAGCCGAGCAAGGATTGATAGAGCAGGTATTCTTCGTTCGGATCCGGCACGACGACGTCGTCTTCGAGCTTGATTCGGTGTTCCTTGTTGATTTCGCTCCAGTGCCAGAGGTGCTGGTTCCATTGCTCCGGGACTTCGGAGAGGACATTGATGCGCGCCCGAGCATCTTCGCTGCGTTTGTTGTCGTGTGTCGAGGTGCTGGAAAGCGCGTGCGGCCAGCGGGATTGACGCTCCTCGAAAAAGCGGTGCACGGCATCGGGCGGCACGCCGAAGCGAGCCGGGTTGCCGCCGACTTCGTTCAGGGAGAGCAGGCGATTGTAAACGTAGAACGCCGTGTCCTCGACGCCTTTGGCGACGACCGGCGCCGTGACCTGTTGAAACTTGCCGACGAAGCGTCGCTGCTCTTCGCGGTCCGCCTCGCTGGCGTTCTCCGGGAATTTCAACAGGAGCATGTCGCGCACGAACTGGAACGCCGCCGCGTTGAGTGCGGGATTCTTGGCCCTGGCGCGAACGACGGCGGCCAACACGACCTTGCGATCGGCGTTGGGAACCTCGTCGAGGCCGTTGATGAGCACCGAGCCCGGGGGCAGCTTCTGGAGCCCGCTCCCGGGCCCGAAGTGGAGCCCGACCGGGTGGTTGTTGAGCTGGAACGTCTCCTGATACATCGCCGATTAGGCG
>DAIOGM010000229.1:0-11396 GCA_036745215.1 Gemmataceae bacterium | reverse complement strand
CTGCATCGGAATGATCGGCAGCCACAGCGTGTGAACGCCGGGCGAGTTCGACGGCAGCACCATGCCGAGCACGGGCGATTGGCATTGATAGCTGACCGGCACGCCGCGCGCTTCGACGCCGTAGCCGCGCGCGAGGAGGTCGAGATCGAGGCCGCGCGTCAAGGAGTCGAGAATCTTGTCCATGTTGGCGAGGACGAATTCGTTTTTCTCCATGTTGAATCGGCACATGTGTTCGGGCAAGCCGGTGGTCGCCGACTGCATGCGCGCGAATTCGGCGGGCGTCTGCGTGCCGTCGCCCAGTGGTAGCGTCGCCTTGGCGTAGAGTTCGCCGGCTTTCTTGACGAGTTCGAGGATCTTCTTGATCGGAATTTCTTGCAGCACCTTGCGGGCGCGGGGGGCGTGGCGCATATCGCGTTCGACGAGTCCGCCGTTCGCCCGGCTCACCTCGGCCAGGACTTCGCCCGTCGCGAAATGAACGACTTTATCTTTGTCGAGGCTGTCATACGGTTCGCCCCAACGGGAAATCGGAATGTGAAGCATGAGTCGGTAACTCCAGAAAAAAGTGATGGTTAGCGGTAGGCTTTTCGTTGTGGGCTATTTAGAGAGCTTTTTCTTTTTGATGAGGTTTTTTCTGACTTTCTCGTGAGGGACCGTCGGCCCGTTTTGGCGTTTCTCCACGATCATAATGTCGCGGAAATCTTCCCAGATTTCCGGGTTCTTTTTCAGATCAATGAGCACGGCACTCGGCTCGCCCTTGTCATCGTAGTAATATTGAACGCCTTTCATTTCTCGACTCTGTCATGAAACAGCTTGTAGGCTCGGCACGTCAATCCAAGTGCAGATATCGCCATCGTCGAATTCGTCGGCGTCGAGTTGAACACGCTTCCGCGGCTTGGGTATTTTTTCGCCATGCTTGCGCATCGCGTCCAAATGAAGCGCCATCGCTTCGGACATTAGCTTTTGAACACCTTTAATGGTGCGAGCTGTGGCGATACACCCAAGTAGGTCGGGAGCGTCGGCGCTGTAGCCGGTTCTGGTTGGCCGAATGATGACAAGATAGCGCATCGTACTCTCCTACTCCAAACCTGCCTGTCGCAAAATCGAACGCAACGTCTTTGGATTGATGTCATCCTTCGGCTTGCCGGCGACCGTGACCATACCCGGTTTGTTCGGATTGCGCATTTGCCGGTGACTGCCCGTGTAGTGATCAATGTACCAACCGTCCTTACGCAGAATCTTGAGGATTTCGCGGACGGTCATCGGGGCGCTCCGGCAACAACGTCGTCTTTGCTTTTATATCAAGCCAGTCGGAAATCCCAATGGGAGGCGACGTGAGCGTTTTCGCAATCATTACATCAGCGTTTCTTCGCCTTCTTCAAGCACTCATCCGCCCATTCCTGGTCCGCGTCGCTCAAACTCGGCTTCGGAGGCCGCGTGTAGTCGATCTCGTCGCCGTACCGTGCCTCTTCGTATGCTCGATCCAGGCAGGCTCGAAGGCTTAACATGGTCGTTTCTGCGCCGCGAAGCGGAATCGGCGCCGGCGGAAGCGGTTCGCGCAATGTAAACGTCCATAACTGACCTTGAGGCAATTCTTCCGTTCGGCAAATCAAGTAGTAGTAAACTCCCTTGTGCATGCGCGGCTTGCCAAGCGGCGGAGGCTTGCCCGCGCGCAGCAAATTGATCTCGACGAGATTGACATTTGCGGCCAGGTACTCTTCGCGCTTGGCGAGGTAGGAATTGCGATCTTTGCCTGGCGTCTTGTTCGCCGGGCTAAGCATCTCCACGACGGTGATGACGCGGCGATCTTGTGAATCGACGATTTTCAAGTAGGGAGTGCCTTTGCGATCGCGAATCGGCAACACGACCGTGCGCGGCATGACCGCCGTTGCGGATTCATCCATCGCTGGTCCGCGGTTTGACGTCGGCGACTCGCTGACAAATACGTCCGGTCCCACCACGCGCTCTGAATCTTCGTCCTCGTCTTCGATCCAAACATGGCGATCGGCCGCTGCAAGATATCCTTTTGGCAAATGCGCGTTCAACTCGGCTCGCATCGCGACGATCAACGTCACGTGCAAATCCGACCAAATTGCGGGCTGCTCCAGGTAAGGATCCATGCCCGGAAACGGCGACGGCATCGGCGTGCCTCCAAGAACTTTGCATCAACCCTATTGTAGCGGCGCTTCGTTTAGAATTCGCCCGACTCGCAAAATCAAACTGCGGAGACGGCTTCCGTGCTTTCTGCGTTGCGCCGCTGTACGCGCTGCGCCAGCAGGCGCGACAGGAACAACGCATAATGCGGCTTCTGCTTGACGGCATTGACGAAATCGCGTTTGGAGATGCGAATCAACGTCCCATCCGTTGACGCTCGAACCGTGGCGCTGCGGCGATTGTTCAACAGGAACGACATCTCGCCCATGAAGACGTCCTCGGCGGACAGCGTCGATACTTGCACGCCCTTGACGAGCACGTCGTAACGCCCCTTCACGATGTAATAAAGAAAATCGCCCGGCTCTCCTTCGCGAAAAACTTCCTCGCCGTTTGCGACCGCGATCGGCTCGATGTTCTCGAACAGGCCCGGCACGGCGTTGGCGCAGTCCTTGGCGTGGTCGATTTCGAACCAGACCTCGTTGCCCTTGTCGTTGTAGCGGAAGTTCTTCGTGTACTTGCGCGTCATGCGGATTCCGCGGCCATGCAACTCCTGGAGATTGCCGGAGCTGATGGCGTCTTGTTGCTTCTTCCAGTCGAAGCCGGGGCCTTCATCGGCGATGAAGTACTTCGATTTCGTCGGCGTGATGGTGTATTCAAAAGTAACGCGTTTGGCGCGGACAGCGGGGTCCTGGCATTTTTGCTCGATCAACGCGGTCATCGAGCCGCCGTTTTCGAGCCAGGCGCCTTTCTCATCGTAGGTGATGCCGCAATTGCCGTGCTCGATGCCGTTGAGAAGCATTTCCGTGAGGGCGACATGGACGAACATCTTGCCCTGGTCATCGATCTTGTTGGCATTGAAAAGGTAGTTGCAGACGAGGTTGACGTAACAATTGACTTCAACCGTGTCGTTTTGAAGCTTGTACGCGCCGGCGATGGTTGAGATCAATTCCGAGCCGATCGTGCGTTGAAACAGGATGCGCTTGTTCTGCGAGATGATGTCGAGCACTTTGGGCAAGCGGCGTTCCAGGTCGTCGGCTTGCAGGCAGATGGCGATGTTGGCGTTTTTCGTTTCTTCCAGTCGTTCGCTGGAACCGTCGTCGCCGCAGATGGCGATGATGGTGCTATAGAGGAGCCAGGCGTCTTTCTGGATCTTGTCGAGCAAATCGAAGCCGTCGAAGGTCGGATCGGAGAAATCGATGAGCACGAGGTCGGGCATTTCGAGACCGAGGAAATCGATCGCCTCCGACGGACTGGCGACCGGGACGATTACCAGGCCGCCGCGCGTGCTCGCCATGACGCGATCGACGAGCGCGGCGCTGGCGGTGATGATGGGGACGATGCTCATGTGCGAAACCAGGACCATTTTGCTGGAATCACATTTTGCGGCGCGATGGTTGTGCTTTCGGCGACGGCTTGGTGTTCTTGAGTAACTGCACCGCCCAGTTTGCATCGGCGCCCTTCAGCTTTATCCGCGGCGGCCGTCGATAATCGATTTCCTTTTCGTACGGCCCCTGGTCGTAAGCAAAATCAAAACAGGTTTTCAAGGGCAGCGAGACATAACCGTCCTCCGGTTTGAGCGGTATGACAAGGTCCGGCAACGGATCGCGAACGGAGAACGGCCAAATTGCAGTTTTGGGAAAGTCCGCCGCTCGGCAGACCAAGACATAATAGTCCGCGCGCGGCGGGTCCGGCTTTCCCATCGGCATGCGCTTGCCGGAGCGATGCAAATCGATCTCAACGATGTTCGTGTTGGCCGCCAAGTAATCGTTGCGTTTCGAGAGGAAGGCGTCGCGGTCCAGGCCGGAAGTTTTGGTTACCGGGCTGAGAAACTCCAAAACCGTAATCACGCGTTCACTTCGAACTTCCTTGATTTTCAGGTATTTGTTGCCTTCACGACGAACGGCTGGCAAGACGGTAGTGGCAGGGGCGGGCAAGGTTGCCAAACCGCCATTCGTATCTGGCGCTGCTTTCGAAGTCAGAAAATTGTCCGGCTTTCCACGGCGCGTTACGGCGTCCGGTTCGTGCAACCATATGTAGATATCGGACCAAACGGAGTAATTGTCGGGCACGCGCTTCTTCAATTCGCCCTTGATTGCGGATAAGAACGACGCGTGAAAATCGCCCCAGAACGGTTGCGACTCTAAATACGGATCCATTCCCGGAAACGGCGAAGGCATGATACGTTCTCCGCGTTCTGCGTTTCGACAATGGGATTGTATCAGAATGCCCGCGGAGGACGCGGTGCGAGATGAATGCCGATAGAAACACTTGAAGCGTAAGCAAAGGGGGTGAAATCTTCGCTTACGCTTCAGGCTCGGATGAGTTACTTCGCTTCGACTTTCTTGTCGGTCTTTTTCTTTTCGCCGACGACCCAGAGGTGCAATTCATATTCGCCGCCGTCTTCGCCCTTGACCGTCACGGTCTTGGTCGGCGTCCATTCGCCGAGCAGGAAGCGGTGCGACACGATGCGGGCGCCGGGCTTCATGGTTTTTTGCAAAACGGGGCTGAGCCGTTCGCCGAGGTCATCGCCGATGTAGAGAAGCACGAGCGTCGCGTCGGCCATGTCCTTGACGTTGAGGATGTCCCCCTGGCGAATGTCGATCTTCTCCGTGAGCTTGGCTTCCTTGACCTTGTCCTTGGCGATCTTGACCATCTTGGGATCGATGTCGATGCCCACGCCGCGCTTGGCGCCGAATTTCTTGAAGGGGCGAATCAGCATGACCGCGTCGCCGCAGCCGAGGTCGTAGATGACGTCTTCCTTGGTGATTTTGCCGAGCTTGCACATTTCATCGACGATGTCGTCCGGCGTCGCCACCCAGCGGACGACGATCTTGTCCGTCTTGGGATTCTTGACGGTCATATCCACCTTGGCGTTGTCGCCGCCCTTGACGGTCACTTCCTTGATGCGCGTGATCTTCGTGTAATTGTTCGGCTCGATGAGCGCCTCAATTTTGAACGAGACGTCTTTGCCTTTTTCGACGTTGGCCTTGTAGGTGCGGGTGACGCCTTCGCCGTCCACGACCTTGCCGTTGATCTTGAGGACGGTTTCCTCCTGTCCCTTTTCGGGCACGGTGATCGTGAGCGTGGAGACCGCTTTTTCCTGGGCAAGATTCCACGTGGAAAAAGCGACGAGGAGCGCGAAACACAAGAAGATGCGAGTTGCGGTTTTCATGGCAGCCCGATGAGAAAGAGGTTAAAGGACGGAAAAGACGACACGGCGGTCTTTTCCAGGCAAAGCCTCATCGTATCTTTGACGGCGAAAGAGTCAAAGAAATTCACGGCGAAATCCCATGGGGCCGTGCATTGCTTAGCATGAAACAACTACGGCGATTCACGCCGGCTGCTTCGTTTTGACATCCACCCAGGTGCACAATTCTTCGTCGTCCAAATCATCCACGTTCAAGTTGAATTTCTTGGTCGGCTTTGAAATGGGCTCCCGGTTTTTGCGCATCATTTGCAAGTGCAATCGAATCGCTTCCGCGATCAAGACGCGCACCTCGTCGATGGTATCTCCGGCCGCGACGCAGCCCGGCAGATCCGGAACCATGGCGCTGTAGTCGCCATCGTGCCGATAGATCTTGACCAAGTATCGCATCTCAATCGTCCTCAAGCCCCGCTTGCCTCATTATTGAGGCCACAATCTTCGGATGCAAGGTCTTGCTGCGCTTCCCGGCCACGGTGACCGTCCCGGGCTTCGTGGGATGATTCAATTGTCGATGACTTCCAGTTTGCCGAGCGACAAACCAGCCATCGCGGCGGAGAAGCTTCAATATTTCCCCAACCTTCATCAGTAAACTCCAACCACCGTCGTCGCCGCGAAGCCGCGGTAGGGTTTGACGCCGGAGGCGCCGTCCCAGGGATACTTGGCCGACGGCTTCTCGCGCACCGCTTCGTCGCGTTCCATGAAGCGCGGAATGAACAACTCGTCGGTCAGCGTCGTCAACATGACGCGGCCTTCCGCGCCGTAGGGAACGAGCTTGTTGTAATCGTCGAAATCGACCACCTGCGCGGCGGCGCGCGGCTGCGGGGCGTAGTAATTGATCTTGTAGCCATCCTCCTTGGTCGGCATTTCCGATGCCGCCAAACCCATGAGCGTATTGCCATAAGTCGGCGCAATGTAGATGCCCGGTCCGAGCAGTTCTTCGATGGCAAAGCGAATCCACTGCGACGTCATTTCCGTGCCGCCGCAGAAGATGCCGGTGATGCCCTTTTCCTTGAGCGACGTGCCTTCTTTTTCGAGCCGGCCGCACAGGGCGTCGAGCAACTTCGGCGTCGAGAACATGCACTTGATGTCATGATTGGCGGACAGGATCGTGATCGCCTGATCGATGACGTGCTCTTGATACGCCTTGAGGTGCTCCATCCAGCCCTTCTTGATGAGCTTGATGACCCAGCGCGGATCGAGATCAAGGCAGAAGCAGATGCCGCCGCGGAACTGGCACAGATGTTCGACCGCCAAACGCAATCGGCGCGGTCCTGACGGCCCAAGCATCATCCAGTTGGAGCCCTTTGGGAAATACTGGTCAGGCAGCGAGGCGCTGAACATCTCGTAATCGATCCAGTGATCTTCGCAAACGACTCGGCTCTTGGGGATGCCGGTGGTGCCGCCGGTTTCGAAGACGTAGGTCGGCTTGTTCCAGAGCTTCTTGGGCAACCAGCGGCGCACGGGGCCGCCGCGGAGCCAGTCGTCTTCGAAGAGGCCGAATTTCTTGAGGTCTTCGAAGCACTTGACGTCTTTGCGCGGATCGAAATCGAGCTTTAAGAGCGGGTTCTTGCCCGCGGCGGCTTCGACCCAGAACGGCGTGCCGCTCTCCGGATGGAAATGCTGCTCGATGACGTGGCGCACTTGCGCGTCGAGTTGTTCCTTGGCTTTTTCAGGTGTGATGCTCATTGCGGTAACTCTTCTCCAAATAGGATGTACCAATTCTCTTCAGCTATCTTTATTAGGTGCGGGGTCGATCGTAATTCCTTGCATGTCGAGCGAAATTGATGAGTCAGTACATCCATTTTTAATTGTGGTGCCAAGACCTTAAGATCCACCTTGTCTACAAACCGATCGCCAACGAGTTTGCTTAAAAAACATCGTACACGTCGACCAATGACACTTCTAAATGATTGAAAACGCCGAATAATTGAACGCGTTCCTGCCAGCCCTTTGGATAGTTATGGGCCTGCACGTGACTTAGAGTTAGGCCGTACCGCTTTGCCAAATCGCCCAGCGGGAAATGCTTGGTTCGAATCTCATCCGGAACCTCGCCAACGACGTCGATGTCTTCCGTGAATCGGCTCACATAGCCGGGCAGAATCAACGCGCATCCGCCGCCGACGGCGATGTGGACGGTTTGACTCAATTCAAAACCCAGCTTCTGAAAATACTGGCGGATCGTTTCCGGATCGGTCTTGTCCATGAGGCGCTTCTTGATGGATGGAAAGCCGACTTCGTCAAATTCATTCCGGCAAATGCAGTCAATCTTGTCCTGCAGCGGGCAATCCATGAGCCAACTTTGCACGCGTTGTTCGCCCCAAAACCCTTTGAGCGCATCGACACTGTCGCGAATCAACAGCCGGGTGCGATAGTCGAGCGGCTCCTCCGCAGCCTGATTGACGACGGCCTCCGCGAGATCGTTCGGATCGATCTGCGGACGGCCGCGCACGAGGGACCAAAGATCAAGGGTTTGCAAAGCCATACCGGTATCTTACTTGTTATTTCCCTTTCGCGATCGCGTACAACCTCGTTCTGGTTGCGATGTACAGGACGCCGTTGGCGACCACGGGCGTCGAATGAAGCTGGTTTTCCTCCATGCTGTTGGTGGCGAGGATTTTCATTTTCTTGCCGGGCGCTAAGACTTGGACTTCGCCCCCGCTGGTGTTGACGTAGACATTGCCGTCCACGAAATACGCCGAGCCCCAGACTTCCTCCTTGAAGTCGTGTTGCCAATAACGTTCGCCGGTCTTGGCGTCGAGGCAATGAAAGTAGCCGGTCACTTCGGGAACATAAACCAGACCGTCGTGCACGGCAGCGGTGCTCATGGTGGGACCGAAATAGTTCTTTCGCTCCCTTCCCTTGGGCGGCGGATCGACGATGCCGCCGAACGCCCAGACCAGGGCCGAGTTCTTGTTGACGACAGCCTTCGCGTCGAAGGTCTTGAACGAAACATCACCGTTTTTGGTGATGTCCAGACACAAGAAATAACTGAAAGGCGAATTCGAACCGGTGTCGGGCGCGTAGCCGAGACCGATGTAAAGCTTGTCGCCCATCACGACCGGAGAGGAAACGAAATAGTTGATTCTCGTTAACTCTTTTGGCCGCGCCGGATTGCAATCGCATTTCCAGATCAGCTTGCCGGTTTCCGGTTCGAAGCTGTAAAGCCAGGCATCGCCGCCGGGGAAGATCACCTGCGGCTTGCCGTTGACGGTCGCGAGCGCGGGATTGGCCCACTGGCCGGTGACGATGTTTTCACCGGGGAGGTTGGCCTGCCAGACGAGCTTGCCGGTCTTCTTGTTGACGGCGATGAAGCTCGGCGCTTTCGGCGACGGCAGTTCGAACTGTTCGTCACGCCCGTTGCCGGTGAGGAGAAAAAGAATGTCGCCGACGATGAGCGGAGAACAATTGCTCAAGTGGAAAGGGATGACTTTGAGTTCCTTCATCATGTCATAGGTCCACTTGACCTTGCCGTCCGTGTCGGCACAAATGACTTCGGCGCCGGGCGCGACGTAATAGACCCGGTCTCCTTCGACGATCGGCGTCGAGCAAAGTCCATGGCCGCGCGCCATAGCGAAAGTGGGATCGTCTGGAAACTCGTGCACGATCTTCCACAGGAACTTGCCGTCGGCCTCGTTGAAGCACATCAGGACGGCTTTCTCGTACACGTCCTCGACTTTCAGATTGGTGCCGACGTACACCTTGCCGCCGGCGATGGTCGGACCACCGTACGCATGGTTGCCGAGCTTGGCGACCCACTTGATGTTTTCGGTTTTCTTTTCCTCGACGTTCCACGTCGTCGGAATGTTCTTGTCGATGAGATTCACCATGTTGCGCGACGGCGACCCGCCGAACATGGGCGACTCGGAGCCAGCGCCTTTATTCTCCTGCAGCGCTACCGGCTGCGGCGTTCTCACGCAACCCGCCGCGGTCATCAACATTAACGCCAACACCATTCCGTTGATCCGATTCATGATGCTCCTCGAACAATGGGATTCGCAAGTTGTATTCACTCACCACTCACCACTCGCCACTCACCACTACTTCAAAGCGTACAACTTGTTCTCCGTCATCACGTACAAGACGCCATTGGCGGCGATCGGCGTCGCGCGGATGCGGCCGTCCATTTCGTTCTCGGCGAGTTTTTTCTTCGTCGTACCGTGCTGGAAGACGAAGACCATCTTGTCGTCCGTGCCCAGATAGACCTTGCCGTCCGCGTAATAAGGCGAACTCCAGATCTCGTTTTTCGTGTCGTGTTCCCAGTGCAGCTTGCCGCTGTTCGCGTCCATGCAATGAAGGACGCCATTCAAATCGGAGATGTACAGGATGTCTTCGTGAATGGCCGCCGTGGACATGGTGCGGCCGAAGTAGTAATTGCGGCGCAGCTTCTTGATCGTCGCGGGATCATTGATAAAGCCGCCGTAATGCCAGACCTTCGCGGAATCGGGGTTCGGCTTCGTCTTGGGCGGGAACACGGAGTTATCGGTGACGACTTCGGGGGAAACGTCTTTCTCCGCGTTACTGGGCTTCTTGGTCATGTCGATGCACCAGAAATGGCCGACGCCGGTCTTGTGCTCCGGGTCCTGGCCGATGCCGATGTAAACGCGATTCTTGTAGATGACCGGCGTCGCGATGAAGTCGCTGCGGTCGCCGGTGCGCAGGGCGTACTTGGCGTTCTTGGGATTGCAATCGAACTTCCACAGCAGATTGCCGTCGAGATCGACCGAGTAGAGCCAACCGTCGCCGCCGGGGAAGACGACTTGCGATTGGCCGTTGATTTCGCCGTACGCCGGGTTGGCCCACTGCCCGTGCTGCACGAGTTGGCCGCGATTGACGAGCTGCTTGAAGAAGTCCGCTTGGGGCAGATTACCCTTGTTTGCTTGGAGTAGATACGCCGTGGGCCAGTTCTGCTGCCACGGGACGGTGACGTTTTTCAGGTCCTTATCGACTTTCAATTTGATGAAGCTCGGCGCCTTCGGCTCCGGCACATTCAGATGATCTTCGTTGACGCCGTTGGACGTGACGGCCCAGAGATGCCCCTTGATCATGAGCGGCGAGCAGTCGGCGATGTTGTGCGGGAAGACCCTGAGCTCCTTGATCATGTCGTAAGTCCAGTCCGCCTTGCCGGTGGCGACGTCGGCACGCACGACTTCACAGCGATTGCTGATGTAATAGAGGCGATCGCCGTCCACATACGGACTGGAGCAGATGCCCTGGAGCGGCCAATCGATGACCTGGCCGCCGGGGAGTTTCTCGTGCACGGCTTGCCAGACAAACTTGCCGCCCGCTTCCTCGAAGCACATGACGATGCCGAGATCGACGGGGTCGCCGTTTGGTTGCACCCATTTTTTGTCGCGCGGGTCTTGATTGTTGGTGCCGATGAAGACGCGGCCGTTGGCGACGATGGGACCGCCGTACGATTTGGAGCCGAGGCCGGCAAACCACTTGACGTTGACCGGCTTGCGCGGCGGTTTGTCTTCCGGATCGCCGATATCCCACGTGACCGGCAGGCCCTTGGCGATGGGATTGGCCATGTTGCGTGCGGGGGTGCCGCCGTACATGGTCCAGTCGCCTTCTTTGGGGCCTTGCGCCAGGACGCCGGATTCAACCGGCGTCGTGCCGCCGTTGCGGGCGACGAAGTGAATAGCGACGCCCAACACGATGACGGTGAGGCCGGCGGCGAGCCAGCGTTTGAGAGCGGGGTATGAGGTCATGAAGAACGCTCCTTGTAATTTCGTTAGACGGATTGGCCGTTCTTCGTTTAGCGCCCGCGTGGCGCCGCGCGGGCGCTAAACGAAGAAAACGGATTGTATTGTTAACGCCGCAGCCGCGCGAAAAACGGCAACAGCGGCCGACGCAATAGTCCGCGCTGCGGGACAACCTCGTCCTGCCGCTCGGGCTGCGTTGCCTCGACGGCGCGCGTCGGCGAACTATTTAGTTTCTCGATCGACGCCCCTTTGACCGCGCCCTTGCTGGGCGTGATGCTCAGGTTGTCGAAGTAAATCTCCGTGCCCGGCTGATTGTTGAAGTTGCCCGTCACGTA
>DAIOGM010000228.1:0-11434 GCA_036745215.1 Gemmataceae bacterium | reverse complement strand
CGTTGAACTGGGCGCCGTCGCGCGTCTTGTCCATATCGTGCGTGACCCACTGGCCCCACTGGAAGGACCAGTCGGTCAAATGAGCGGCGCTTTCGATGCTGCCGGTCTGGGCGTGGACGGTGTTACTGACGACGCGCGGGTTGGGCGAGGTGATGATGAAGTCGCCGATGGGGTCGGGGAAGTCGTCGCCGTAGCCGAACCGGATTTGCTGAACGGGGGCCGCTCCCTGGTTCGCCAGGTTGGGATTGTTGTTGACGCCCGTGATGGTGCGGAATTCGATTCCCGTGAGATCGATCGAGGGGGTGACGCGATCTTCGAGATGGTCGAACTTGAGCTGCGCTGGTTTCTTCTTCATGATGAAAACTCCAAGGTTGTACGAAAATAGTTGGAAACCGGTTGATCAAAACAGTGAACATGTTGGGCGGGGGCGGCGTAATGAATTGCGAAACCGCTGCGCCGGTTTACCCCTCACCCCGGTACTGCTACTGCCGGGGGAGGGGACAAGTATTCGCAGCGATCCTCGCGGCGCGCACCGCGGACGAACGCCGGCAAGGGGCCTTGTCGGCGTGGCTGCGCGCTAGAATTACCTGGCGACGCGCCGGAGCGCATCGCCTCGCGCCGACTGCGCGTCGGCGTGCTGGTGCGGGAGCATTAAACTCGCGCAAAGGATCGATCAATCGCAAACGGGCAATGACACTGGGAGATGGTTCGACGCGGGCCGAAGGCCTCCTTCCTGTTCGCAGCGGCGGAAGATCCCGAAATGATCATTGCCGCGCTGCTTGGCCGGACGTGGATAAACTGGGCATCAACCGGCACCGAATGGCGCCGGTTCGGGCTCAGAGAAAACCTGATGGACTTGTAGGCGAGATGTTTCGAGGAAAGTTACCATCCGAATAGTGAATTGCAATCCCAGTTTACGCAGAATTCCAAAAATATACTGCATGCGGAATGCAGAATTGAGACAAGGCATCAAATGCGTTGGCGCCAATCTTTGGAGTGCGGCGGTTTGACGCCGCTTTCTTTCCTTTTTTCTTTCGTTGGACATTCCGCGGCGACAAAGAAAGAAAGCGGCGTCAAATCGCCGCACTCCAAAAAAATGGCCCATCAGCGTACGTTCAAAAACGTAGAGGCACAGAGAGATTGTGATTGGCTGGCAGCAGTTTACTCGACGGTCCACGTATCGCCGCTGTTGAACAGCGTGTCGAAATCGCCTTCGCCCCGCTTGGCGAGCGCCGCTTCGACCTGGGCATTGACGCTCATGTCGTAGATCGGCCGATCGACAGCGCGGAACACGCCCATCGGCTCCGGCATGTGCGGATGATGCATGCGCGACAGCATGAACGCCATGCTCGGGTTGTGGGCCTTCTCGTCGTGGAACACCAGATCGTCTTCCTTCACCGTCGGCCCCAATTCGACCACTTCCAGTTCCATGGCCCCGTTCATCTTGATGCCCTTCTTCTTGCCCTTGCCGAAGACGAGCGGCTTGCCCTGTTCGAGGAAGACGACGTTGTCCTGCTTCATCTCCTTGTCGGATGCGTAGAGGAACGCGTCGTGATTGAAGACGTTGCAATCTTGATACACTTCGACGAACGCCGTGCCCTTGTGGTGGGCGGCGCGTTCGAGGACCATCGTCAAGTGCTTGATATCGACGTCCACGGAACGGGCGACAAACGACGCTTCGGCGCCGAGGGCATAGCAGATCGGCGACACCGGATTATCGACGGCGCCGACCGGCGTGCTCTTCGAAATCAATCCCACCGGGCTCGTCGGCGAATACTGGCCCTTGGTGAGGCCGTAAATCTGGTTGTTGAAGAGGATGATCTTCACATCGAGATTGCGGCGAATGACGTGCATCAGGTGATTGCCGCCGATCGACAGGGCGTCGCCGTCGCCGGTGATGACCCAGACTTGCAAATCGGGCCGCGACACCTTGATGCCGGTCGCCACCGCGGGGGCTCGGCCATGGATCGAATGGAAGCCGTAGGTATCGACGTAGTACGGAAATCGGCTCGAGCAGCCGATGCCGGACACGAATACGAATTTTTCCTTGGGGATGCCGAGCGTCGGCAGCACCTTCTTGACTTGCGCGAGGACGGAGTAATCGCCGCAGCGCGGGCACCAGCGAATTTCTTGATCGCTGGCGAAGTCCTTGGCGGTGAGAACGGGCAGCGAGGGAGCGAGCGTGCTCATATAAAGAATTTCCTTCGTGGATGATGTATTCTATTCCGCCGCTTGCGGCTTCGCGCTCGCGGCGGACATTCGGGATCATAACGTCGTTTCAATCGAGCGCGAAGCCGCAAGCGGCCGTTCACGCGCTATGCAAGCATTTGATCGATCTTCTCCACCAGTTCCGCAACGAGGAACGGCTTGCCGGCGATCTTGTTGAAACCTTGCGCGTCCACCAGGTAGTAGCCTCGAATGAGTAGACGCAACTGGCCGGTGTTGAGTTCCGGGATGAGAACCTTGTCGTAGCGCTTGAGAATGTCGGGCAAGTTCTTCGGGAACGGATTCATGTAACGCAAGTGAGCGTGCGCCACCGACTTGCCCGCCGCAATCTGCTGCAGCACCGCGGTGCGAACGGCGCCGTAGGTGCCGCCCCAGCTCAGCACGAGCAGCTTGCCTTTTTCGGGGCCGTCAACGGTTTGCAGCGGAATGTAATTCGCGACGCCGGCGACCTTGTTGGCGCGATTCATCACCATCTTCTGATGGTTGTCCGGCGCGTAGTCGATGTTGCCGGTGTTCTCTTTCTTCTCGATGCCGCCGATGCGATGTTCCAAGCCTGGCGTGCCGGGGATCGCCCAGGGGCGAGCGCCCTTGTCGTTGCGCTGGTACGGCAAATAATGCGCCTCGCCGTTGTCATGGCCGTGGCCATTCGAGCCGATGGCGGACATCGGCGCCGTTGCCAGCGTCGGATGCGTGATCTTGATCGGCGGCAAGTCGGCAAACTTCGGAATGCGCCACGGCTCCGAACCGTTGGCGATGTAGCCGTCCGACAGGAAGATCACCGGCGTCATGAACTCGACCGCAATACGGACCGCTTCTTGAATCATGTCGAAGCAATCGCCCGGACTCGCCGGCGCGACGATCGGCAACGGGCTATCGCTGTTGCGGCCGAACATTGCCAGCAACAGATCGGCCTGCTCCGTCTTGGTCGGCAAGCCGGTGCTCGGCCCGCCGCGTTGCACATCGATGATGACCATCGGCAACTCGGTCATGACGCCGAGGCCCATCGCCTCGCCCTTGAGGCAGATGCCGGGGCCGCTCGACGCCGTCGCCGCGATTTCGCCGGCGAACGACGCGCCGCACACGGACGCCATGGCCGCGATTTCGTCCTCCGCTTGAAACGTGCGGACGTGGAAGTTTTTCATCATCGACAATTCATGCAGAATGTCGCTCGCCGGCGTGATCGGATAGCCGCCGAAAAAGAGGCTCTTGTTGCAGCGCCGGGCCGCGGTGACGAGGCCCCAGGCAGTCGCTTCGTTGCCGGTGATTTTGCGATACTTGCCGGGCGCTAGCTTCGCCTTCGGCACGCGGAAGACGGTGAGGAACGACTCGGTCGCCTCGCCGAAGGTCAGGCCGCCCTGCAGCGCACGCCGGTTGGCTTCGCCGATGTTCGCATTCTTTTTGAACTTGTCCTTGATCCATTGCAACGTCGGCGTCGCTTCACGGTCGAACAGCCAGTAAACCAGGCCGAGTGAAAAGAAGTTCTTGCAGCGGCCCGCTTCCTTCGTCGAAAGGCCCAGGCCCTCAACGGCGTCGCGCGTCAGACGCGTCATTTCGATCTTGTGCACGTCGTATTTGGCAAGCAATTGTTCATCATCGAGCGGGTTCGACGCGTAGCCGGCCTTGTCGAGATTCGACGTGTCGAATTCGTCCATGTTGGCGATGAGAATGCCGCCGCGCTTGAGGTCGGCGATGTTCGTTTTCAACGCGGCCGGATTCATCACAACAAGGGCGTCCACCTGATCGCCCGGCGTGAAGATATCGCGGCTGGAAAAGTGAAGCTGGAAGCCGGAGACGCCGGCCAGGGTGCCGACGGGGGCGCGAATTTCAGCTGGGAAGTCGGGGAAAGTGCTGACGTCGTTGCCGAACACGGCGGAGACGTTGGTGAATTGGGCACCGATTAACTGCATGCCGTCGCCCGAGTCGCCGCAAAAGCGGATGACGGCCGATTCGAGTTCGCGAACGGGTTTGGAGGTAGGGAGTTTCGGCGCCGTCGCCTGGGATTGCATAAATGGTCCTTTCTCGCGATCGTGTTCCGGTCATAAACCGCTTGCGACGCAGCAGCTTGATTGGCTGCGAGACAAGCGGCATTGGAATAGTCTCGACTTCGTGGATGCCCTCGTCAAGCCTGTCGATTTTATTTTATGCGAAAACTCCACCATGCTCAATCGGCGGTTCGGGAAAAATTGCACGGATGGGAAAACCGCCACGTTTGCGCCGTCGGCAAAGACGGCATAATCGGGGTGGCGTTACCGTTTTATGCTGGTAAATCGTCAATCCCGGTCCGCACTCCGTGGTGCGGGCGGCTCGCCAGCACGATGATTGTGCAGGCGAGCCGCCTGCACCACGATTAATCGTCGTCGTCGTCGCGGCGCCGGCGTACTGGCCGAAGGTCATTTGATTGTTAATGACGCGAAGTTAAGAAAAGATCCAATCTACGGCAACGCGCCAAGTGGTGCCGAGTCAAGCCCCCGGGGTGAGGTACTCCGAACCCCGGGGTTCGGAGTACCTCACCCCGGGGCTTCATGTGAGTCTCCACAATCGTGCCCCGTTGCCGCCAAGCACCTTGTCCACGTCGGCGCGCGCCATGCCTTCGAGCAAGCCGCGAACGCGTTCGCGTTCGGCACGATACGACTCGCCCGTCGCCGTGCCGCTGAAGCCGCCGCCGTAAATGAGCCGGTCCGCGGTCCACGCGGTCACGAGTTGCTTGATGATCGGCGCCACATCGCGATGCGGATACTGCCGCGCCGCTGGAATCGCCGACAGCTTCATGATCGTGTTCTCGTAACGGGCGAACGCCAGCACGGTGCGATACTCCTCGGTCGAGCCCTGCATCGGCCGGCCCAGATGATCGATGATCACTTTCGTCTTCGAGAATTCCTTGATGTACTGCTCGAAACCACCAGCGTAACGCGGCTCAAAATGAAGCTGCACCGCGATGCCCAGATCGCTCGCCGACGCCCACAGGTCGCGCATCTCACGGCGGCCGAACGGCGGCTGCCGATCCGGCGCGTACGCATGAATGCGCACCGCGATGACGCCGAGCCGATTGACAAGATTCGGCAACTGCGCCGCGGAATTGGGCCGATCCGCGAACACGAGCGCCGTGCCTTTCAACTTGCCCTTGCCGACTTGCAGACAATGCTCCAGGTAGCGATGATCATCCTGATACGGCTCTGGATGCACGACGACCGCGTAATCGACGCCGGCGCCTTCCATGCATTTGAGCAAATGCTCCGGCGTCGCGGTCTCCTCGGGCCGATACGGCGCACGTTCGTGATACGGAAAGCGTTTGTCATTGCGGCCGGCGAAGCAATGCAGATGCGTATCGACGACACGCGGCCGCTGCGCCGGCTGGGCCGCATTGGTTTGTCCAAGTCCGAGCGCCAGCGTCGCGGCACCCGCGCCGACGAAGGTGCGACGAGACAGCTCATTCATGTTTGGCCTTCTTTCGGTTGCATGTAGCGCACCCATAAATCGCACGCGCCGATGATGAGCGTTGCGCCGAGCCAGACGAAGATGATGCCGAATACGACCAGCCCCATTTCGCCGATCTGCGGCGTGTACAAAACGAGCGCGATGACGGCGGCGCATTGAAAGAAGATCAGGAAGAGAAAGGACAAGACATCGACGGCGCGCGACGCCGACGTCGCATGCGCGGGCAGCAGAGGGCCGAGGGGATCGGCGCTAAACGCGCCGTCGCTCTGGCGTTTTAGTGCGGCGTCGAGTGTGGTGATCCGATCGTTCATGCGATGAATTGTAGCACGCTCAACCATGGTAGTCATCACGCTCCGCGTGATGGAGTTGGGTAAAATTCACGGACGACCACATCCGTCAGCGAGCAGGCCGAACTCCATCACGCGGAAAGCGTGTGATTTTTTCGTAGGACGGTTTTTCAAACCGTCCGAAAACGTTGCGTTTTTCGGGTTCGGACGGTTTGAAAAACCGTCCTACGGAAAAAAAATCACATCCTCGGAGCGTGATGACTACATTGTCCAGCGAAACCACTTGTCGAACAACCAGCGCACCGTCGGCGTCAGCCGCGTCCGGTTGTACGCGTCGCCGATCTTGCGTAATGCTTCGCCGTGCGTCGGGTACGGATGAATCGTCTTCGCCAGCGTCTTCAGGCCGAGCTTGCCGGTCATGGCGAGTGCGACTTCGCCGATCATGTCGCCGGCGTGGCGCGACACGATGGTGGCGCGGAGGATCCGATCGGTTCCCTTCTTCACGACGATTTGCACGAAGCCCTCCGTCTCCCCATCGAGGTTGGCCCGATCGACCTCCTTGAATGGGTGCTCAAACGCATCGAACGGCTCCGGATACTCGCGCCCGCCCGCGTCGTCGTAGCCGACGGACGCCACCTCGGGATCGGTGTACAAGCAACGCGGAATCACGAGCTTGCTCATTTTCGCCCGGCCATAAAACAACGCATTTTGCACGGCAATCCGCGCCATCGCATCGGCAGCGTGCGTGAAGCGTTCGTACGAACACACATCGCCGGCCGCGAAGATGCGCGGGTTCTGCGTTTGCAGCCGATCGTTGACGACGACCAAATCACGCGGCGGCGTTTCGATGCCCGCCGCGTCGAGGCCAAGGTCTTCGGTATTGGGCAATCGCCCCACGGCGACGAGAATCGCATCCGCTTCGAACTCGCGCGGCTGCTGTTCTCCGCGCTGCGTGGTCAATACGCGCGTGCCATCATTCTTGATGTCGATGCGGCGAATGTCCGTGTCCATGACGAATTCGACGCCATCGCGCTCCAGGGCGCGGCGAATGCACTCCGACGCCGGGCGCGGCTCGCGATACAGAATGTAATCATGCTTTTCAAATAGAAGGACGCGCGAACCGAACCGCGCGAACGCCTGTGCCAGCTCGCAGCCGATCGGCCCGCCGCCGAGGATCGCGAGTCGAAGCGGCAGCCCCGTCAACGAGAACACGCTTTCATTCGTCAGATATCCTGCCTCCGCCAGGCCGGGGATCGCCGGAACATCGGGCCGCGTCCCCGTCGCCAGGATCGCGCGGCGAAAGGGCAACGTCTTGTCGCCGACCATCACGCGATCGAGTCCGACGAACTTCGCCGCGCCGAAAAAGACATCGACGCCGAGATCGCGAAAGCGCTGCGCAGAATCGTTCGGACTGATGTCGGCCCGCAAACGCCGCATGCGTGCCATGATGGCGGGGAAATCGACGCTGACCTCGCCCTTGATATGTACGCCAAACTCGCTCGCCCGCCGCACATCGGCAATCGCCCGCGCCGCCCGCAACAGCGCTTTCGACGGCACGCAGCCATAATTGAGGCAATCGCCGCCCATGCGATGCCGTTCGACGAGCGCAACCTTCGCCCCGAGCGCCGCCGCCCCCGCCGCGCTCACGAGGCCCGCGGTGCCGGCGCCGATGACGACAAGATGATAGCGCGGCTTCGGCGCTGGGTAGATCCAGTCGGGCGGTTGGACGCCGGCGAGTAAACGGCGGTCGTGTTCGTCGAAAGGTTGGCGGGGATTCGGTTCGGACATTCAGAAATTGTAGGGGCCGCCGAGGTCCGAGTTGCCATCGCTACGAAATAGCCAAAAACGACTGGTCATGGTATACTGCAAGAAATGATCCTTGGAGAATTGCGATGAATCTTCCCGATTTCCTGAATCAAGATCCTTACGGGAGCATTCACGTTGCTGGCCATCGCATCGGTTTGCAAGACATCGTTTACTACTACAACGAAGGCAGTTCTGCCGAGGAATTGTGCGAAGTTTTCCCAACGATTCCGTTAGCGCTGGTTCACAAAGTCATTGCATTTTATCTCGAGCACGCCGTTGAAGTTGACACTTATACGGCAACGTGCGAGGTCGAAATGGAGCGGCAACGTGCCGCGGCGCCGAAAGGACCAGACTTGGCTGAATTGCGCCGACGGCTCGCCGCCAAACAAGCCGCAGGGGTGTGAGCATGGCGCTCCGATTCGTGCTGGACGAAAACCAGCGCGGCCTGCTCTGGCGCGCCATCGTTCGACACAATCGACTCGGTGTTTATCCATTCGATGTCGTTAGAGTTGGCGATCCACAAGACCTGCCTCTTGGCGCATCCGATCCGGAAGTTCTAATCTGGAGTGAACGCGAAGATCGCATCTTGGTCAGTTTCGACAAGACGACATTGGCGGCGCACCTCTCAGCCCATTTGGCTGACGGCCGACATTCGCCGGGTGTTTTCCTCTTGAGACGTGGAAGTCGCTTGTCTCAGGTAGTGAGCTATTTGGCTCTGGTTTCGCACGCCAGTGAGGCGTGGGAATGGTCCGATCGCATCGAGTTCATTCCATAGCGGCGACGCAGTTGAACCGGATCGGCAAGAGAATCTCGTAACGCCTTTTCCGCATAGTCGAACCCTCCGCGTTCCAATTCCTGAAAGGTCACGGACAAGGATTGGAGTACTTCTAGAGCGGGTTCGGGAACGATGAATACGTTGTCCGGCAAGCAGATGACGCGCCCCCGCAGCGTCAGCACCTCTAGGGCCTTGGCGCGATCGCTTCGCTCCGGGATTTGGATTTTCACCATCTGCATGGGAAGCTCTCGTCACTTGTTGATCAAGTTCTTCCACGATTATACCCGCGACGTAGAACATCGTGCAAGAGCGAGCCTTGTGTCACCTCTCCTGCCGCACCGGATTCCGCAGTACGCCCAGCCCCGCGATCTCGACCTCCGCGACATCGCCGTCCTTCAAATACACCGGCGGCTTCCGCGCCGTGCCGACGCCCGGCGGAGTGCCCGTGAAAATCAAGTCGCCCGGCTCCAGCGTCATCACCTGAGATAGGTACGCCAGCAAATCATCCGTATTAAAGATCATCTGACTGGTGCTGCTGTTCTGCATCGTCTGCCCATTGAGCCGTAGACTGATGGATAACGCATGCGGATTCGGAATCTCATCTCGCGTCACGATCATCGGCCCGACCGGCGCAAACGTGTCGAACGTCTTGCCGACCATCCATTGCTTGCCGTCCTTGCGAAGCTGCCAATCGCGCGCCGACACGTCATGCCCGACCGAATACCCGGCGACATAATCGTACGCCGCGGCTTTCGGAATGTGCCGGCCCCGTTTGCCGATGACGATGACCAATTCCGCTTCGTAATCGACCTCCTCGCTGACCTTCGGCAACACGATGCTTTGCCCGTGTCCGATGAGCGCCGTGGAATACTTGCTGAAGAGCACGGGATCCTTCGGAATCGGCGATCCGCTCTCGGCCGCGTGATCCTTGTAATTGAGGCCGACGCAAATGATCTTTTGCGGATCGACGATCGGCGCATGATACTTGACCTCGGCCGCCGGATATTTGACCGGCTTGGGCAGATTCGCCAGCCCTGCGACGGAGCGAAGCATGTCCGGACCGCCGGTCAATATTTGTCGCATATTGCTGGGCAAAGCCGCTTCGGTAGCGTGAATATCGATGAAGGAATCGCCGGACAGAAGTGCAGCCCGCGGCCCGGCCCAGGTTTCAATGGTAGCAAGACGCATAAAGCGAACCTCGCATGGGAAGTCACCGTCCATAGAGTATCGCGGCTTGAAAATGAAGCAAGTTTTTTCCGCTTTCGCGGCGTGGATCTTGATAGAAATGCGTCGATTCGCTATGAAAATATATCCAGAGCGCGTGTGCGATTCCGCGGTAGCTCAATGGTAGAGCAGCCGGCTGTTAACCGGCGGGTTGTAGGTTCGAATCCTACCCGCGGAGCTTCATCGGGCGTCTCGGCACAGACGCCCCACTCTGGTTAGCGTGAAACGCCGACAGCAGCCGCTCGCGGCGTTTTTGCGTCTCCGCCTTTTCCCGCAACGGGTTGCGTCGATCTGGCGGCAGCTCGAAAACTCTCTCGTTCGCATGAGACGAATCGGGGGGCGAGAGCAACCCCACGAGTTTCCTCTCGCACCCCGAGATTTCGCAATTAAAACTCTCGCGCACTTTGATTAACACTCCCCTCGGAGCTAACGGGCCGTTTACTCTCGGACCCCGAGAGGATTAGGTTGCGAAAAGTAATACCCGCGTGCGCCGGAGACCAGAAGGTCAACTATGCCGGAGGTTGCCAGAACGCTGTGAATCGCGTCTTTCGCCAAGCTGATTGATTTATCGCCAACCGCTGCCCTGCTGTCACCCGCGATCAGTGCAAGGAACGACTGAGGCGGCATGGCGGCACGATACTTGATAAAATGATGTGCATGAATTTGCCGCTTCAACCTGTGTCGCGCCAACTGAGGATTCGCCGAAATGTCCGACAGTCAAAAGCCCAATGCCGAGTCGACGGTCCCTGCAGAAACGATCACCGCGATCGCGGAACACTGACGCGCGCTACACCGTTCATGCGCCCAGTCCTTAAATGATTCACTCTTGGCCGCCGCGTTTGCGTGTGGATTTGGGTTTGTTTGGGGTCGCCGGCTTATCATGCGGATGCGTTGCCGACGGCGGCAACGAGGAATTGGCGGGAGCCTTTTTGATTCCTTGTTTCGCTTCGAGTTCGGCAACGCGCGCGGTAAGATACTCCAACAGCGCCACCACTGCGGGTGGCAGCGACGCAAGAATTTCCGGTGATAGTGGAGCGGGTGCATCCATGCGACCTGCAACCATAGCCATGAAACTCGTGATTCGTGCGCGCATGTAACGCGAGATTGTCATGGACGCAGATTTTCTCGTCATCGTCCATAGTATCCTCTTTGGTTTTGGGAAGTACTCCACTTCGATATGGAAACCATCACCCGACTCTCACAGCATCCACGCCGGATCGGCACGGACCATTCCCTCCAAAGCAAACAAACAAAACAGGAACCCTGGAACGACAGGCTCGTTGTCGAAAAACAGGTTGCCTGCATTTCGCATTCAATCCTTACGAGCCGCGACCGATAGGGAGCGAAACCTAATCGATCTCAATCGGGCCAAACTCAGATTCTGGGTCCGTCAATCGCTTGAGCGCGGCTTTTCGTAGTGACGGGTCGGGATCTGATCTCGACATGAATGAGATCGTTCCCGCCACGGTGTTTCGGTTCTTGCAGACTTCCCAGCGAACGCCCACGTCCTTGTCCGTGGCCATTTGGTTTAGCAGCGCCATCGACGTACGGGGGTTCTTCGCAATAGCAACTCGAACAGCGAGATCGTCGTCCTTGGCCAGTTTTTCCTGGATCTTGACATGCACTAACGCCGCGCCGAGCCGGGCGCGCTCCTCGACGCTCAGTTTTTCCACGGGGACGG
>DAIOGM010000227.1:5482-11485 GCA_036745215.1 Gemmataceae bacterium | reverse complement strand
GAAAAATCAAAACAAACCCTTGCAGGCCTTCGACTTTTGAATTTTGGTATTCGAATTTGTTTCGAATTTCGAATTTCGGATTTCGGATTTTGAGGCAAAGCCCAATCAAGGGTCCAAAACGGAGAATTGCATGAGCCGCATTCGCGTTTTCTGCGCTTCGCTCACGACCACCGTACTGTTGTTCTCCATGGCGTTCGTGATTACCAGCTGCACGAGCGGCAACAAAAACACGGTTCGCTTGAACGCCGGCGGGTCGTCGTTCATCTATCCGATGATGAGCAAATGGGCCAGCATTTACGAAAAGGAAAAAAGCACGCAGATCAACTACCAGGAAATCGGCTCCAGCGGCGGCATCTCGAAAATGATCAGCCGCGAATTCGAATTCGGCTGTTCCGACGCGGATATGAATGAAGAACAAATTGCCAAGGCAAAAAACGAACCCAACGGCGGCGAGGCCCTCCACATTCCGCTTCTTCATGGCGCCGTGGTGCCCGTCTACAATCTCGAGGAAATTGACGGCACCTTGCAACTCTCCGGGCCGGTGCTTGGCGAAATCTTCAAGCGCACCATCACCAAGTGGAATGATCCCAAAATCACGGCGCTCAATCCGAAAATCGCCGCGAAACTTCCTGACAAGAACATCGTCGTGGTTCGCCGTTCCGACGGCAGCGGCACAACTTATATTTTTTCCGACTACCTCTGTAAAGTCAGTCCGGATTGGAAAGACCGGAACACGGTTCTCAACTGGCACGGCGACACGATCGGCGCCAAGGGAAGCGCCGGCGTGACCGGCCAGGTCAAATTGAACGCCGGCTCGATTGGCTATGTGGAAATGACCTACGCCTTGCAAAACAAAATCAAGTTTGCCGCCGTCGAAAACCAGGAAAAAGAGTTCATTCTCGGCAGCCTGGAATCGACGACGACCGCCGCCGAAAATTCCCTCAAAACGATTCCGGACGAACTACGCTTTTCGATCACCAATGCGCCTGGCAAGGGCGCTTATCCGATCGGCGGCACCGTTTGGGCGATGCTGTATGTGGACCAGTCCGGCCCCAAGGGAAAGGCGACCGCCGATTTCCTTCGCTGGGTCATCCGCGAAGACGGCGGCCAAAAGTACACGAAAGATCTCGATTACGCCCCGTTGCCCAAAGGGCTCAGCGAACGCGCCGAGAAAATGCTCGATCGCGTCAAGGTGAAGTAATGCAATTCCACATCCACGCCACGCACCGGTGATCCATGGCCATCATGCAACCGCCTGCCGCGCCGATGGCGGAACCGTCGGCCACCCGGCCCTTCGGCCTTGGGAAACTGGGTGACTTTGCTCTGCGCACCCTAAGTCAAGGCGCGGCTCTTTTTGTGGTCGCGACGGCAGTTCTTTTGCTCATCGTCATCGTCTACAAAGCGTGGTTGTCCATCGATGCCAATGGATTTTCCTTTTTCACCGACAAGGTCTGGGATCCGGCCCAGCGCGTCTTCGGTTCTCTCGCATTTGTCTACGGCACGCTCGTGTCCTCCGCACTGGCCATGTTCATTGCCGTGCCGCTGGGCATCGGCACGGCGGCGTTCCTTTCCGAGATCGCGCCGCACTGGATGCGCCGCGTCGGATCCTTCATGGTAGAAATGCTCGCGGCCGTTCCCAGCGTTGTCTATGGCTTCTGGGCCATGTTCGTTCTTGGGCCGCAACTGCAAAAATTCGTGACGGCACTGGGCGGCCCGAACTTCGGCGGCATCGGCCTGTTTCCGGCAGGCATCGTCCTTGCGATCATGATCGTCCCTTACATCACCGCGGTTTCCTACGACGTGTGCCG
This sequence comes from Gemmataceae bacterium, assembly GCA_036745215.1. Lineage (GTDB taxonomy): Bacteria > Planctomycetota > Planctomycetia > Gemmatales > Gemmataceae > SIAQ01. The sequence continues at coordinate 9,677 of DAIOGM010000227.1, read as the reverse complement.
CGCCGTTCCCGGCACGCAACGCGAAGGCGCCCTTGCCCTTGGCGCAACGCGCTGGCAAATGATCTGGTCGGTCGTGCTGCCCTACGCTCGGCCCGGCATCACCGGCGCCTGCTTTCTCGCGCTCGGTCGGGCGCTGGGCGAAACCATGGCGGTCACGATGATCATCGGCAACAACGCCTCCATCGACTTCTCCATCTTCGCCAAGGCCGACACCATCGCCAGCGTGATCGCCAATCAATTTGCCGAAGCGTCTTTCGAACTTCACCAGTCCGCGCTCGTCGAGCTGGGCTTGGTTCTTTTCCTCGTGACGGTGATCGTGAATTCGCTTGCGCGGCTGTTGATCTGGAGGGTCGGAAAAGTCGGCGGCAATTCGGGGGTCACCGGTTGGTTCTGGAGTTTGCCGAGCCGCGCTTTTGGTTTGGCAACCGGCGTTTTCTCCGGCCCCGCCATGGCCGCGACGATCAATCGCGTGATGACCGTCATGCTTGGCTTGTGCCTGGTGATCACCGTCGGCACCCTAATCCTGATTCTCGGCTACCTCGTCTTCCAGGGCGTTAGCGCATTGAACCTGGACTTTTTCGTGAACCTCCCTCGAGCGCCCGGCCAGGAAGGCGGCGGCATGGTCAACGCCCTGGCATACAGCGGCGTGCTGGTCGGCGTCGCCAGCCTCATTGCGGTGCCGATCGGATTGCTGGCGGCGATCTATCTGACGGAGTACCGCGACCGCTTCCTGGCGCCGACGGTCCGATTCATCGGCGAACTGCTCGGCGGCGTGCCGTCGATTGTGATCGGTATTTTCGCGTATAGCCTCGTCGTCGGCGCCGCAGAGCAAATCCTTGGCCGGCGTTCGCTGTTCGGCTGGGCGGGCGCCTTCGCGCTGGCCGTGATGATGATCCCGATCGTCATGCGCGCATCGGAGGAAGCGTTAAAACTGGTGCCGCAATCGCTTCGACATGCGAGCCTGGCGCTCGGCGCCCGAAACTGGCAAACGATCATTCGCGTGACGGTGCCGGCCGCGCTGCCCGCGATCATCACTGCCGTCTTCCTCGCCATCGCCCGCATCGTCGGCGAGACGGCGCCGCTCTTGTTGACCGCGGGCACCAATCGCTTTTGGCCGGACGGCCTCAGCGATTTCACGCCGTCGCTTCCCGTTTTCATCTTCAATTACGCCAACAGCCCGGACCCCGAATGGAACCGCCAGGCCTGGGCCGCCGCGTTTGTGCTCTTGACGCTGGTGATGTTCTTGAACTTCGGCATCCGCTTCATGACGGGCAAGCGCAACGCCCTGGCCGGCCGATTCGATTGACGTGACGCGCAGCAAAAAGGCCCAGCGTTTCGGCTGAGCCTTGTTACCCCCAAGGGGACTCGAACCCCTGTCTTCGCCGTGAGAGGGCGATGTCCTAGGCCACTAGACGATGGGGGCGGGGTGCAATCGCACCGGCCGAACGCCGGCGTCTCACTCCTTTTATGGTTACGAGCGTTTTCGACGCTGTCAAGCGAACATTCGTGCCGATTTGATCTTGACCCATTTCGCGAAGTTTGTTTCTCTTAGCATCCTTACATGATTACGCCCTCGCCCTTTGCGGGAGAGGGACGGGGTGAGGGGATTTACCCAGCTGACCAAGGAGGGTCACGACGATGAACTACCAGACCGAAGCGAAACCTCAATGCTGGCGCGCCGTTGCGGTTTTCGACGACCGCCCCGAAGCGCTCATCTATCTCAATCGATCGTCGCCGCAGGTGCGCTCCGGCTATCGCGCCGCGTACATGGATCTGCTCGACGAGGAAGAAAAGAGCCACGTCACCTCGATCTCAATGCAGCGCTGGCAAGGCGCCCCGGACTCGGGCCGCTGGGTGCATCAATCCGATTTGCCCGTGCCTTTGAAGGAAAAGATTGTCACGTTGGCCGCGTAAGTTATTCGTCAGAGCCTGAAGCGTAAGCGAAGTTACACTCTTCGCTTACGCTTCAGGCTCGGATTGTCTTGCAATTCCACCTCCCGCCTCCAACAATACCTATAGAACGACCACCGTCCTCTCCGCCGCGTTGAGGAATCCGCATGACTCCGTACAGCTCTCTTTGCGACGACTTCGGCATCTATTCCTACGTGAACACCAAAATGGAATTGCCGACGAGTCGCGAGACGGTGCTGCACTTCTTCAACAGCTTGCAAAAGACGTTTCCGACGATGTGCGATTTCGATTGCCGCGGCAACAACGAATACGTGCTCGAAGAAGATCGTGAGCAGGGCAGCTATCGATGGATTGGCCTGGAGCCGAAGCGTTTCGCGTCGGGTTTTGTGAATCCGCCGAGCGTGGAAGCGGCCGACGCGCAACACGAACGCGTGCTGGAAATGGCGCCGTACCACCTCGATTTCGCATCGCTCGATTGCGAGGCGCTCGACGTGTTGTTTTCGTTCGACTTCATGTATTCCGGCAATCACGATGAAGTCGTGGCTGAGGCGCTTGGCCTGAACACGACCCTGGAATCGCTCTTGCAGGCGCCAGGGACGAAAGTTATTGGATATGAACCGGCGGTGATGCTGGCGCTCGACGAGTCGTGCCGATTGCAGTGCCGGCTCAACATCGAAACGCGCACGAATGCGTATCAGATTCGCACGAATCAGTATCCGGAAGCGCCGATCACCGTGTTCTTTACCGTTCGGCAATACTGGGCTCGCCAGGCCGGCAAGACGTTTGTCGAGGGCTATCAAAACCAGCGGCGACTTCTCGTCGATCTGGTGGACAATCACGTCATTCCCGCGGTGATCAAGCCGTTGAGCCAAACCATCGAGAACAAGCGATAAGTTGTTTCGTCGAAAAAAAACGCGGAGCAATGCGTAAGATGCGCATTGCTCCGCAATCGCTTCGAGCGCGATTAGTTGTTCAGCTTTTCCACACGATGCTTGCCTGGAATCCGGTCCTTGCCGGAGACGGACAGGAACCAATCGACGCCTGACGCGCCGTGTAAGACATCGATCCAGTGATCGTCTTCCACCGTCGCGTCGGCGCCGGCGACGAGGAAGAACAGGTCATCGTTGAGGCCGCCGGGCGTGCCACTGAGATGGCTGACGCGATCGTCATAGCTGCTGGAGGACGCCCATTCAAGCGAGAGTTTGGCGAGAGCGTCCGGATCGGTGTCGAACACCGTGCGATCGCCGATGAGGATGTCGTCGCCGGGGCCGGCGACCAGTCGGTCGACGCCGTCGCCGCCGATGAGGATGTCGTTGCGTTTGCCGCCGTGCAACAGGTCGTTGCCGTTGCCGCCGACGATGACGTTGTTGCCGGCGCCGCCATTGAGACGATCCTTGCCGTCGCCGCCGAAAAAGATCGCGTTATTCTGGATGCTGCCGGCGGCATGCACGAAGTCATTTCCGGCCTGGGCAAAAACGATGATCGAGCCGGGGACGACATACGTGCCGTGCGACACGCCATTGATGAAGACCTTGACGCCCATGACCTTGGGCTGGCCGGGGAGTTTCAGCGGATTGGGTACAAACTTAATCTTGTCGCTACGAAGCGTGCCGCCGACGACGAGATCGTCGCCTTGCATTGCGACCGCCGTCACCGTCACGGCGTGAGTCGCGGCGGCAACGCCGCCGTCGTCATCGGTCACGGTCAGGGACACGACATAGGAGCCCGAATCGGTCGGCGTGAAGCTGAAGTCGGATTCATTCGTCACCGTCCCGACCGGCAAGGTGAACGGGATGCCGTTTCGCGTCACGGTCCAGGCAAACGTAAACTCGTCGGTGCCCGGATCGTTGAAATCACTTGTGAACGTGAGCGCTTGGCCACGGACACCGGCATCCGGTCCATCGATGGTCAAATCTTGCGGCGCCACGTTTGCGACGGCCAAATTCACGTCAGGGGCATTGGCCGTTTCGCCGGCGTCGGTAACGGCAAGCGTCACGTGCACGGGACCGTCGTCATTTGTCGTGAAGCTGAAGGACGAGCCCGTGTTGCCGCCATTCACGGTCACGTCGCCGGTCACTTGCCAATTGTAAGTTTCGGCGCCGCTGACGGCGCCGCTGACGAGGCTACTCAGGTCAACTTCGGTGCCTTCGGGGACGTTGCTGACATTGAGCGTCGGGGGAACAACGATGCTTACCGTATGGCTGGGAGTCACGCGGTTTTCGAGGTTCTCAACGTTCAACTGAATACTATTTGCTCGGGGCCGTGGGGATTTTCTTGGGGAGGT
>DAIOGM010000227.1:0-5472 GCA_036745215.1 Gemmataceae bacterium | reverse complement strand
GCAAGGATTCAAGCCAATGGAATCGGTTCACAGTTAACCTCCTGAAAGTCAGGCGATGAAGAAAACGGGAGAGCGAAACAAGCGACGTACCATGTCGCGAAACAGGACGGGATTGAGCGAGCGGGCAAGATTCCCGAGACGGGATGAAAGGGAAATCGAGCCAAGTCTAATGAAAGATACGTGACAATGGCGGCCCGGTCAATAATTGCATGCAGGAATTTACCTACCTGAAGCCCCTGAGTTCTTTGTAGGGGCAAATATCCACAGGATGGCGCATTTAGTTGGGTTGCCTTGGGTCGGTGAGTTTGTTGGACAGCGGCAAAAATAAGATCGGCTTCCAATCCGCGACACGTATATTCAACTGAAACCAAGATTCTGATACTCATCGCGGATGAAAACACCATGGCAACGGTATCCCTCAGCAAATTCGCTGGCGGCCTCTCGACGGAGACCGCGTTCGACGTTCTCGCCGTCGCCAAGCGTCTGAAGACGCAGGGCAAGGACGTCATCGAACTTCAGATCGGCGACAGTCCGTTCAACTCGAGCAGCCACGCGCTCGACGCGGGCACGAAAGCGATCAAGGACGGCCAAACGCATTATTGCCCGTCGATGGGCTTGATGAGCTTTCGCGAAACGGTTGCCGCCAATTACAAGAAGGAATACGGCATCGACATCAAGGCCGAGAACGTCGTCGTCGGCCCGGGCGCCAAAGTGTTCGAGCAGTTTTTCTGCGAAGCGTTTCTCGATCCGGGCGACCATGTACTTCTGTTCAGTCCAGCGTTTCCGACTTATGCGCCAAACATTGATCGGCGCGGCGGCTTCATCGTCACTTCCGCACTCAAGCAAGAGAACGCATTTCGCCCCAATCTCCAGGACCTTGAGAATTTCGTCAAACAACCCAAAGCCAAGGCGATCTTTCTCAACTCGCCGCACAACCCGACGGGCGGCGTGGCGACGGAGTCCGACCTCAAAGCAATCGCCGACATGGTGCGCGGAAAAAACATCGCTGTGTTCTCCGACGAGCCGTACAACCACATGGTCTGGACCGGCAAACATCATCCGCTTCTCGCGCAACCGGGGATCCTGGATCAAACGGTCGCGTGCTACACCTTCAGCAAGTCCTACAGCATGTCCGGCTGGCGCCTCGGCTACGCGGTGTCGAGCCCGCGCATCATCGACGCGATCGGCAAGATGATCAACACGTCGCTGTCGTGTGTGCCGCCGATCGTGCAGCTCGCCGGCGAAGCGGCGCTCAAGCACGACGACGCCGAGCGCGACGAAGTGATGCAACGCTTCAAGAAGAAGGTCGAACTGCTGGTGAGCGAATTGAAGAAGGTGGACGGCGTCAACGTGATCATGCCGGCCGGGACGTTCTACGTGTTCCCCAATGTCGAGCCGATTTGCAAGAAGCTCGGCATCACCTCGCACGGCCTGGCGATGTTCCTTCTGGAAGCCGCCGACGACAAGCGCGGCGTCGCGTGTCTTGGCGGCGAATGCTTCGGCCCCGCGGGCAAAGGCTTCTTGCGCTTCAGTTGCGCGGAGCCGGACGAACGGCTCGTGCAAGCGGTAGCGTTTTTGCAAGAGGCGGTGAAGCGCGGCGAACGGGTGCAGAAGTACCTTGAGGCGCATGCGAAATATCGCTTGCAATAACGGTATGTGCCATGTCCAACCCTTCTCAACGCCGAAGCAAACGATCCGACCGCGACATCGACATCTCCACGAACAATTCGGAACCGAAGTTCGGCTGGCGCGGCAACGCTGTCGTCTGGATCAGCGTGCTTCTGTTCATCATCGCGATTTACTATTTCGAATTCTCCCCCTGGGTGCTGTTCTTGCTCATCCCTCTGGCGCTCCTGACGTTCCTCGGCTGGCTCACCTGGATGATCGTCGTCAGGCGCGGCATCTTCACCTGGATGCGGCTCGCCATGAAACCAACCAAATTGATGGCTCAAGGTGATGCGAACGGCGCGGAGAATGCATGCGCCCAGGCCCTGGAACGAGCCCGGCGATTCGGGCCGGACGATCATCGCCGGGCCATCATGCTGTGCGAGCTGGCAATGTTCGTCAAGCACCAGGGCCGGCAGACGGAGGCGCTCGCACTTTACGAGGAAAGCGTTGGCATTCTCGCCAAGCATCTCGCCACAGCGCCGTTCGACTACTTCGTCGGCCTCAACAATTACGGCATCTGCTTCATTCACCTCAAGGACTTCGAATCGGCTCAGCGGATCCTGGAGAAGGCGATTGACATGATTCTCGCGGCGCGCAAACGCGAAGCGGATCGCTACGCCGTGATGCCTTTACAACAAGTGCAGACGCTGGAGTTTGTTCTGCACCTGAACCTGGCGTTCCTGTTCATGGAGATGCACGAGTTACGCGAAGCGGAATTGCAACTGCGCGACGCCGACGCGCTTGAGCCTCTCCTGACCAACAAGGCTCAAGCAGGTTGGGAGGACCACTATATCGCCATCTGTGCGATGTGGGAATTCGAAGCCAGCAATTATGTCGAAGCGGAAAGAGAAATTGCCCAGGCCCGCAATCCCGAATACCCGGCGTGCCTGCGTTTGCGCGCTCGCTTGCAACTGGCGAAGCAACAATTCGCCGAGGCGGAAGATCTGACGCGGAGGTATTTCGCTTTTGAGAAAAAGAAAGGCACGCTGCATCGCCCGGACTTGCTGAAGGCGACACTCGAACTCGCCGAAGCGCTGTTCGGCCAGGGCAAACGGGACGACGCACTCGCCGCCTTTCAAGAAGCCCGCTCGATCGTCGCCGACTTCGCGTTGCCGCACGACGCCGAATGGGGCAAGACATTGGAAGTCTGGGCGACAAGGGCGCGGCAATTGGATCGCCTGGAATTGGCGGATGCGCTGGAAAAGGAGCTTGCTGCGATATCAGCGCGGCCGAGCAAGGCGATCATGATCCTCGAGAAGTTCCGCGTGCATTCGCCGTCCGAGCCTGAAGCGTAAGCGAAGAGGTAATCCAAAACTTCGCTGACGCTTCAGGCTCTGAAATCACTTCCTTCTTTTTTCAAGCTCCTTCGTGACCTGCGCCAGCGTCCTCGTGTTGAATACATCCTTCTTTTCGAGCCAGCCGCGCCGTGCGACATCGACGCCGAAGCGTGTGAATGCCAGTTCTTCAGTCGCATGGGCATCGGGATTAATGACGAGCATGACGCCCAATGCCTTGGCGCGTTTGCAGTGAATCCAGTCGAGATCGAGGCGATACGGATTTGCGTTGATCTCGATCATGGTGCCATGCTTGGCCGCGGCTTGCAGGACGGCGTCGAGATCGACCTTGTACGCGTCGCGTTTCAGAAGCAGCCGACCGGTCGCGTGGCCGAGCATCGTGACGTGCGGGTGCGAAATCGCTTTGATGATTCGAGCGGTCATTTCGGCGACGGGTTGGTTGAAGTACGAGTGGACACTGGCAACGACGTAATCGAAGCTCGCCAGAACATCGTCCTGGTAATCCATCGAGCCGTCCGCGAGGATGTCGCACTCGATGCCCTTGAACAGGCGGAAGCCCTTGAACTTCGCGTTCAGCGCATCCATGTCTTTCTGCTGTTGGCGAACGCGGTCCGGCGACAGGCCGTTTGCGACCGTCAGCGATTGCGAATGATCGGCGATGCCCAGGTATTGATAGCCGAGCTTCTTGGCCGCGTCGGCCATCTGTTCCAGGGACGCGGCGCCGTCGGACCAGGTCGTATGATTGTGGAAGACGCCGTGAATGTCGTCCAGTTCCAACAGGCCCGGCAGCTTGCCGACCGCGGCCGCGTCGATCTCGCCGGTGTCTTCGCGTAACTCCGGCGGCACGTACGCTAAGTCCAGCGCTTTGTAAATGTCCGCCTCGTCCTTCACCGTTTTCTTGTATCCCGCCAGATCGTACTCGTTGAGCTTGTAACCATAGTCGATCGCCCGCTGGCGCATGTGGACGTTGTGTTCTTTGCTGCCCGTGAAGTAAGTGAGTGCGAATGGGAACTGCTCGTCGCTGACGACGCGCAGGTCGGCGTTCATCATGACGCGCGAGGAATGGTGATCGACGCCGGCGACCACGACGCTCGATTTGGTTTCGCCGTGGCCGATGATCTTTTTCACCATTGGCAGGTTAACGAATGCATCCATGATCGGGGCGGCGTCCTTGGAGCTGACGAGGATATCGATGTCCTTGATGGTTTCGCGCCGCCGCCGGACGCTGCCGCACAACTCCATGCGCTGGATGCCCGGCGCTTTCTTCAATCCCGCGACAATCGCCTCGGCGATCGCCATCGCTTGATCGAGACGGACGCGTTCGCCCATCTGATCGAGAAACGCGAGCCCCTCCAGAATATTCTTCTGCGTTTTTTCGCCAAAGCCCTTGAGCTTGGCAACCGTTCCCTTGTCGCACTCGGCTTTGAGCTTGGCGAGATCGTCGATGGCGAGCGTGTCGTAGAGCAGCTTGACCTTCTTGGGACCCATGCCCGGCAAGCGCAGCATTTGCAACAGGCCTGGCGGCGTCTTGGCCTTGAGGTCCTCATAGAACGGCAACTTGCCGGTGGTGACAAGCACCGTGATCTTGTCCCGCAGGGTTTCACCGACGCCGGGAACCTGGTCGAGCGTGCCGGCGGCAACGACGTCGGCGATGTTGGTTTCGAGCTGCGCGATCGTACGGCCGGCGCGAGCGTAGGCGTTGGCGCGGAAGGGGTTTTCGCCCTGCAGCTCCAGGAGCACGGCGATCTCTTCGAGGACGGCGGCGACTTCGGACTTGTCCATGCGACACCTTGTTTCACGAGTGGGCACCGAATCATTGCCAAGCACTTTCCCGTGGTGATAATATACAATCATGCCAGAACTCAGCCGCTTCTTCGGCATTATCATTCGCATGTACATGGAGGTGGGCGTGCCGCATCACACGCCGCACTTTCATGCGTACTATCAAGACGACGTCGCGGTGTTCAGTTTGGATCCGGTCGAGTTGATTGCGGGCGAATTGCCCAGGCGGCAACGCCGACTGGTCGAGGCATGGGCCGAACTCCATCAGGCGGAACTGAACGCCGATTGGCAACGGCTACAGGCCGGCCAGGTTCCACAAGCCATCGATCCATTGGAGTGAAAATGGCCAAGCATCCGATTTACCGTGTTCGATCGTTCAACATCGTGGGACCGTACACGTTGCGTGTTCGGTTTTGCGATGATAGCGAGCAAGTCATCAATTTCGCTGACATTCTCGCCGGCGAGATCTTCGGTCCGCTGCAGGACCTTGTCTTGTTCAACCAGGTGAAAATCGATCCCGAAGTGCATACGCTCGTTTGGCCCAACGGCGCCGATTTCGATCCGGCGACATTACATGATTGGCCAACCTACGCTGAGGCATTCAAAGCGCGGGCCAAGCAATGGGAACGGGCGTCCGTGTAATAAAAAAACCCCGGAAGCGCTCACGCTCTTCCCGGGGCTTGCAGTTGCAAATCTTCCACTACGCCGCGATGCGGAGCCGTTCTTC
>DAIOGM010000226.1:0-11488 GCA_036745215.1 Gemmataceae bacterium | reverse complement strand
TATCAAGGGCAAAAATGCTCGGCGTGCTCGCGCGCGATTGTCCTCGCGCCGCTGCATGATGTTTTTTTGGAGCGCGTGATCGAAGCGACCAAGAGCTTGAAGATCGGCCCGGCCGAGGATCCCAGTTGCAAGGTCGGTCCCGTGATCGACGAAGAAGCCCGCAGCCGCATCCTTGGCTACATCGAAAAGGGCAAAGCGGAATGCCGGCTGGCGTACGCGGGAGACGTGCGTTTTCTCGTCAGCGAAGGCACGTACGTCGCGCCGCACATCTTCGCGGATGTCAAGCCGACGGCCGTCATCGCTCAAGAGGAAATCTTCGGCCCCGTGCTGGCCGTATTGAAGGCGAATAGTCTCGATGAAGCGCTCGCAATCGCCAACGGCACGCAGTACGCGCTAACTGGCGGCGTCTTCTCGCGCAGCCCGGACAACATTCGCCGCATCAAGCGCGAGTTTCGCGTCGGCAATCTCTACGTCAATCGCAAGATCACCGGCGCCCTCGTCTCGCGGCAACCGTTCGGCGGCTTCAAGATGTCCGGCGTCGGCTCGAAGGCAGGCGGGCCCGATTATTTGTTGCAATTCCTCCTTCCTCGCGTTATTACCGAAAACACCATGCGGCGCGGCTTCGCGCCGAATATACTATCCTGACCTGCCGCTTGCGGCTTCGCGCTCGCAGGCTCAAACCTTCACCCTTTTTTTCAGCGTTCGCCAGGCCGAGCGGTTTGGCGCCGGGGAGTTTTCTCGATGAAACGCGTTCTCGTCAGTGTCGCCGCATTCACTTGCGTGTGCGTGCCCTTCGTCCTGGCCCAGGCGCCGGCCGAATTCAAGGGGCACGACAATCTCGTCTTCAGCGTCGCGTTCTCAAGCGACGGCAAGTCCTTCGCCACCGCCAGCTTCGACGGCACCGTCAAAATCTGGGATTTCGCGACCGGCAAGGAAAAGACAACGCTCAAGGTCAGCAAGGATCCCGTCTACGGCGTCGCCTTCAACAACGACGGCTCCGTCGTCGTCACGAGCGGCCACGATCAATCGATCCGTTTCTGGAACCCCAAGGACGGCAAGATGACCAAGGAAATCGCCAAGGCGCATGGCGGCATCGTGCAGTGGGTCGCCTTCAGCCCGGACGGCAAGTTTCTCGCGTCTGCCAGTTCCGACAAGACCGTCAAGGTCTGGGACGCTTCCGGCAAGGAACTCAAATCCTTCGGCGGCCACAAGGACTCCGTCTACAGCGTCGCCTTCAGCAAGGACAGCAGCCAGCTCGCCTCATGCGGCAACGACGGGCTCATCAAGGTCTATGACGTGAAGGGTCTGGCCGAGACCAAAACGATGATGGTCGATTTGCCGAAGAAGAAGGAAGAAATCAAAAAGGAAGACCCGCCGAAGGACAAGGACAAGGATAAGGACAAAGACAAGAAGCCGAAGAAGGACGCGGGCAAAAAAGAAGAGCCGAAGGAGATCCGGGATGCGTTCACCGTCGTCGCGTTTTCGCCGGATGGCAAGCAAGTGATCACGGGCGGAAACGACAAGTATTTGCGTTACTGGAATACGGCGGACTCCAAGGAAGCGAAGAAGATCGGGCCAACGCCGGATTACATTTATGGATTGGCGCTTTCCAATGACGGCAAGTACGTCGCCACGGCGGGCTATGGCGGCAGTTTGCGCGTGTATGAACTCACGTCAGGCAAGCAAATTTATCCGGAAGACAGCAAGGATAAGACCGAGGCGTCCGACAAGGCGCGCAAGCAACAGATCACCTATTGCATCGCGTTTTCGCCGGATGGCAAGGCGCTCATCACCGGACAGTATGATCTGAAAAGCGGCAAGGGGTTCGCGAAGGTGACGGCGCTAGGAAAGTAACGTTTCGCCCGCTTGCGGTTTCGCGCTCGTGGCGCCGCGGAAGCGCGAAACCGCAAGCGGCGGTTAGTACGTCGCCCGTCCGCCCGAGATGTCGTAACACTGCCCCGTCGTGAAGCTCGCGTCGGCGCTCGCCAAAAAATGCGCGAGCGCCGCCACTTCCTCCGGCTTGCCGACGCGGCCCATCGGTATCTTCGACACCATGTAATCGACCGTCGATTGCGGCATCCCCTCCAGAATCGGCGTCGCGATGACCGCCGGCGAGATTGCATTGACAGTGATGTCACCCTGTCCAACCAGTTCCTTCGCCAACGATTTCGTGAAACAAATGACGGCCGCCTTGCTCGCGGAGTACGGCCCGAGCGTTGGATTGCCCTCCTTGCCGGCGATCGACGCGATGTTGACGATGCGGCCATACTTGCGTTCGCGCATGCTGTTGACGACGGCCTTGCAGCAGAGAACGGGGCCGATCACATTCACGTCAAGAACGCTTTCCCAGTCGCCTTTCGACAGCTCCCAGAGCTTGCCCGCCTTGCCGGTGATGCCGGCGTTGTTGACGAGGATGTCGATCGGGCCAACGTGATCGCGCACATCTTCGACGGCGGTTTCGACATCCGCTTCGGAACACACGTCGCCGGCGACCGCGTGACCGCCAATCGATAAGGCGACGCGTTGAGCGGCCGCGGCGTTGCGATCGAAGACGCCGACCTTCGCGCCTGCGGCAGCGAGCCGGCGCGCGATCGCTTCGCCAATACCTTGCCCGCCGCCGGTGACGAAGGCGATTTTGCCGTCCAAGCGAAAGAATGTTTCCATGCGCTCGTCCAATGTAGGTCAGGCTTTCCAGCCTGACGTTGTTTAGCCCGTGTTCATTGGGATTCGGGTAGTTCAGTCAGGCTAGAAAGCCTGACCTACGTGTCCCTGGTCTTACAATGAATCCTATGAAAATCATCGTGATTGAAGCGCTCGGCTTGCACCTTGGCTACCTCGGCTGCTATGGCAATGACTGGGTCGCCACGCCCAATCTCGATCGCCTCGCGCTGGAAGGCGTCGTTTTCGATTGGCATTTCGCGGATCAACCCGAATTGCAAGCCAGGACGCCATGGAACGAGCGCAGCGTCGGCACGGGTATTTACGTGGTGCCAGGACAAAACGCGCCCCGACCAAACACCTCCGCGCGGCCGAACGTCGTGCAAATCGATTCGCTTGCGGATTTCGCCGATCGTGCGATGACGGCGTTGTACCCGAACGGCGAATGGCTTTGGATCGAAGGGCCGAGCCTGTTGCCGCCGTGGACATTGGACGACGAATTGCTGGAAGCGTATTTCGACGAAGATGACGTCGAGGAAGGCTTGCGGCCCTGGCGCAATCCGCCGCTGGATGTGGTCGCGCCCGACGACGCCCAGATATTGCGACTGCAAAACACGTATGCCGGGGTGGTCACTTTTTTTGACGCCCAACTTGGCAAATTGCTCGACCACGTTCGCGACAACGAGGACTTGTTGATATGCGTGACGGCGCGTTCCGGCTTGCCGCTCGGCGAACACGGCATGATCGGCGCGCCTCGCCCCGCATTGCATGACGAGTTGGTACATGTGCCGCTCGTGATGCGTTTGCCTCGCAAGGAAAAAGCGGGCTTGCGGATCGCGGCGTTGACGCAACCAATCGACTTGCTGCCGACGTTCCTCGAAACGTTGAGTCAATCGATCCCGCCGATGCATGGCAATTCGCTTTGGCCGCTGATTCGCGAAGAAGTGGAGGCGGCGCGTCCGTTCGCCTTGTCCATGATGCGCATCGGTGAACACGAAAGCTGGCTGATGCGAACGCCCGACCACGCGCTCCACGTGGCGAATGCGACTGCCGCGGACGAAACTCCGAAATTCCAGCTATTCATGAAGCCGGAAGATCGCTGGGAAGTGAACGATTTGCATCAGCAACAAATCGAGTCGGCGGAGGAAATGGAAGCGGAACTGCGTCGTTTCGTGCAATCGTTGTCCGAGCCTGAGGCGTAAGCGAAGAGAGAATCCTTCGCTCACGCTTCAGGCTCGGACATCGCGCGCATTGACCGATTGCGGTTCATGCTTTAGAGTGAAGGGACCGGCTGAGAACCCGAAGGAGCATTCTCTGTGCAAAAAAAAGACCGCACGCGTCCAATAATGTCGAGCGCCGCCCTTTTTGTGTTTATCGCGCTCGGCGCAGGACTCTTGTGGGTGTACGCCAATCGCGAACCCAACGTGCGCGAGCTTTCCTACGGCACCTTGATGCAAATCTGCAAGGCCGACGATCCCACGGCTCGCTTTCAAAAAGTCGTCGTCCGCAAAGGCGCCGAAATCCGCGGCGAAATCCTGATCACCGACACCGTCTCCGATGGAACGCTCGAACCGCAACGCGCCAAGGAAGAACGATTGTTCCGCACACGCATCGGCCTCGCGGACGACAAAGAGCTTTTCGCTCGACTCGACAAACATGCGCCGGGAAATTACCAGGGTGAAGAAGAACGCACCCTGCAAGAAAGCCTGCAAGCCATCTTGCTCGGCTTCTTGATGTTCTTTCCCGTCCTGATCATGGTTTTCCTGCTTCTGCGCTGGATGTCGAGCGGCGGCGGCGCACTCACCTTTGGCCGCAGCAAGCACAAGCTTTACGCTCAAAAAGATTTGAAGATCACCTTTCACGACGTCGCCGGCATCGACGAAGCGGTGGAAGAACTGCGCGAGATCGTCGATTTCCTCAAGACGCCGGAAAAGTATCAGGCATTGGGCGGCCGAATCCCAAAAGGCGTCCTGCTGGTCGGCCCGCCGGGCACGGGCAAAACGCTGCTCGGCAAAGCCGTCGCCGGCGAAGCGGACGTGCCGTTCTTCAGCATGAGCGGGTCGGATTTCGTCGAGTTGTTCGTCGGCGTCGGTGCGAGCCGCGTGCGCGATTTGTTCAGCCAGGCGGAGAGCCAGGCGCCGTGCATCATCTTCATCGACGAACTCGACGCCCTCGGCAAGACGCGCGCCGGACTTGCGGTCGGCGGACATGACGAACGCGAACAGACGTTGAACCAGCTCCTCGTCGAGATGGACGGCTTCGATTCCAATCGCGGCGTCATCATGATGGCGGCGACGAACCGGCCCGAAACGCTCGATCCCGCCTTAATGCGGCCCGGCCGATTCGATCGCACCGTCGTCGTCGATCGGCCCGATTTGCAAGGCCGCGAGGCGATTTTGAAGGTACACACGCGCATCATCAAGGTTGCCGACGGCGTCGATCTGCGCCACGTCGCCGGGTTGACGCCGGGCTCCGCGGGCGCCGACCTGGCGAACATCGTTAACGAGGCCGCGCTGTTGGCCGCTCGCAAGAACCGCAACGCCGTCACGATGGACGATTTCAACGAAGCCGTCGAACGCGGCGCGATGGGCCTGGAACGCAAGAGCCGCATCATGACGCCCGAAGACAAGCTGCGCACCGCGTATCACGAAGGCGGTCACGCCATCGTCGCCTGCGCCTTGCCCAACACGCACCCAGTGCACAAGGTCTCGATCATCCCGCGCGGCTTCGCTCTCGGCTACGTGCTCAGCAGGCCGGAAGACGATCGGCACACGCAAACCAAGGGGGAACTCGAAAGCTTGATCAAGGTCGCCCTGGGCGGCACGATGGCGGAAGAAATCGTCTACAACGAGATCGCCACCGGCGCCACGAGCGATCTGAACAAAGCCAATGACGTGGCCCGCAAGATGGTGAAGATATTCGGCATGAGCCGGCTCGGCCGAATCTATTACTCCGATGAAGCGGGCAGTCCGTTCCTGGGCGGCCTGGGCGGCTTCGAAGGCCCGCGCGAATTCAGCGAGGAGACGGCTCGCGAGATCGATCTGGAAGTGCGCAAGATCGTCGAGGACGCGATCATTGAAGTGCGCAAGATCCTGATGGACCGGCGCGAGGCGCTTGATGCGGTGGCCAAGCTGCTGATGGAGAAGGAAACGATCGACGGCGACGATTTGCGAGCGATTCTCGAATCCCGCTTGGTGGGGCCGAAGCTGGTGCCGGCGTCGGATGCGATCAAGTCGGCGGAACGGGCGAGCGAGGAGGAGCCGGGCGACGTGCGCGAGGCCAAAGCACCTTAGCCCCGTCTAGCGGTCCACCTTGCCATTGAATTGGGGCAATCGGCCAAGTCAAATCACAGGATACCATTCCCTCCCCATCCTGTTTACAATAATCGTGTGACTCGCGATGCGCGCCCATGCGGACCTTCCTTGAACGTGAAATTGCCGATCATCGAAACCGCCGGCGAAAAGCGGATTTTGCCGGGGTTATTGGATTTGTCTGAAGAGAATCTGCGCGCCTGGCTGGCGGAGTGCGGCGAGAAGCCGATGCGCGCCGGGCAAATGCGGCATTGGCTGCTGGCGCGCGGGGCAGCATCGTTTGACGAGATGACGGATGTGCCCAAGGCGCTGCGGCTGCACGTCGCCGAACATTTTGCGCCGCTGGCGAGCAAGATCGCGAAGCATCAAGTCGCCAGCGATCACACGCACAAGCTGCTGGTGGAGATAATCGACGGCAAGCTGGTCGAATGTGTGCTGATTCAGGACGAGGGACGCCGCACGGCGTGCATCAGCACGCAAGTCGGCTGCGGCATGGGCTGCGTCTTTTGCGCCAGCGGATTGGACGGCGTCGATCGCAATCTGACGGTGGGCGAAATCGTCGAGCAACTCGTTCGGCTGCGGAATTTACCGGGACCAACGCCGTCCCCCCGGCCACCAAAGGGAGAGGCGGTAGAACGGCTGACCCACATTGTCGTCATGGGCATGGGCGAGCCGCTTGCCAATCTTGCCAATCTTCTTGATGCGCTGGAAGTTGCGACGTCAAAGGACGGATTCGGCATCGGCGCGCGGCACATTACCATCTCGACCGTGGGATTACCTGTGAAGATTCGCCAGCTCGCGGACCTCGGCAAGCAATACCACTTGGCGGTTTCGCTGCACGCGCCCAACGACGAGCTGCGGACCAAGATCGTGCCGACGAACGACAAGACGGGACTCAAGGACATTCTCGACGCCGCGGCGTATTTCTTCGACAAAACCGGGCGGCAGGTGACATATGAATACGTGCTTCTTGGCGGCATCAATGATGAAGCGCGTCATGCCCGCGAATTGGCGGCATTATTAAAGGGACGGCGCGCCCACGTCAATGTGATTCCGTTCAACGATGTCGAGGGTTTGCCGTACCGCCGCCCGACGATTGAGTCGCTGCGAATGTTCACGAATACCTTGCAAACCGGCGGCATCAGCGTCAAAGTACGCAAGCGCAAGGGCTCGCAGATTGACGCGGCGTGTGGGCAATTGCGGCGCTCTGTGATTCAAGGCTGAACGAACCCCAGGAATCGCTGCGCTCATCCTGGGGCTTGGTGGAAACCTGCGAGACCGGAACCCTCCGCGTTCTCGGCGGTTCAATAAGACAGCGGAGGGAGGGCGAGGCGGCCTTGGCAATGACCGGCGAGTCCAGCACCCAACTGGCGCTGCGCGACCCCGACATCCGCCTCATGCTGCGCGTCCGCGATGACGACGCCGAGGCCTTTGCCGAACTCGTCGAGCTTTACCATCACCGTCTCGTCACCGTGATGCACCACCTCGTCGGCAACGCCGAGGAAGCGGAAGATTTGGCTCAAGAGGTCTTCTTGCGCGTTTACCGGGGCCGCAAGAAGTACCACCCGAAGGCAAAATTCTCGACCTGGCTATTCACGATCGCGAACAACCTCGCTCTCAACATCCTCCGCACCCGGCAACGCAAGCCGACGATCCCGCTCAACGTACGCGACTCCGGCCCGCTCGGTCCCCGGCCCGCCGAGCAATTGGTGCTCGATCGCGCCGCACAGCCGGACGACCGCATGCAGCAACGCGAATTGACGGCGGTCGTGCAGCAAGCTTTGGAGACGTTGAACGAGCGGCAAAAGGTCGCGGTCGTTTTGAACAAGTTTGAAGACATGAATTACGCGGAAATCGCCGAGGTCATGGGGCTGACGACCAAGGCGGTCAAATCGCTGCTGAGTCGCGCGAGAGAGAATTTACGCGTGGTGTTGCAGGATTACATCAACATGGACAATAATCAATCCGCGGATGAGTGAACGGCGAGCCGAGCCCCGAAAGGGGCCGGTTAAGTCGACTCAACCGGCCCCTTACGGGGCTCGGCTCGCCATGAGGAACCGACGTATGCCCTTGACCGAAGACGAAAAAGCCGAACTGGTCGCGTACCTCGATGGCGAACTCGACGACGCCGCGACGCAAGCGGTGGAGGCGAAGATCGCGACGAATCCCGACGTGCGCGCCGAACTCGACGCGCTCAAGCAAGCGTGGGGCCTGCTCGATTTCTTGCCCAAGGCGAGCGCCTCGCCCAACTTCACCAATCGCACCATGGAACGGCTATCGTTGGAGCGCGCCCCGGCCTCAGCGAGCAAATCGACGCCGATGCACAAGGCCGGCTCCTTGCTCGGCCCGATCGGCTGGGCGGCGGCGATCCTCGTTGCGCTCGGCGGCGGCTATCTCATATCGCTCGGCATCTGGCCCCCCAAACCCCCGCCGGAGCCGATCTCCGAAGACGATCGGCCGTACGTAGAGCACCTGCGCATTCTCGAAAAGTGGCGCTATTACGAAAACGTTGACGATCTCGAATTCGTCAAGAAACTCAACCATCCCGAGTTGTTTGGCGAAGACCCCAGCTGAGGAAACGAGCGATGATTCGCCGACATTATTTTCACCTGATACTTCTCGGCTTCGCCGCCACCGCGTTCGTCGCCGTCGCGCAGCAGCCGGACGACCTGGAGCCGCAGCGCGTCCGCTTGCAAGCGATTCGCAAAAACCCGGATCACTTTGCCCGTTTGCGGGAAAACCTGAACACGTTCACAAAACAGACCGACGCCAAGCGGAAGGACGCCATTGTCAAACTGGATCAAGACATTCACGGCCTGGCATCGGCCCAACAGGATCGTTACTGGCGCGTGCTGGATCGTTACGCCGACTGGCTCGAACAGCTCAAGAAAAACGACGAGCAAGCCTACCTGGCAATCAAGAACGCGCGCGACGCGACGACTCGCCTGGCGTTGATCAAGGAGGCCAAGGACAGCGAGTGGATGAGACGGCAACCCAGAACGAATCAAGAGCACTGGGTCAAGTTGCAGGGCGAAGAGCGCTCCAAATACGTCGCCGAACAACGCAAGGAAGAACGCCGCAAGAGCCAGCACTGGCTGATCGCTTCGCGTTTCTGGAAAGAACTCGAATCCAAGCAACCGCTGCCGGCGCGGCTAAGTGATTTTGCTTATAAGTCCAAGAAGGGCACGAAAGACAAGGATACCGGCAAGGTGAAGGATCCGGTTGAGATCAATCGGGTGAAGCAATACGTCGAGCAGTACTTGCTGCGCCAGTTGGCCGCTGCCGAAGTGAAGCAACTGGAAGACGCCGAAGGGCGCTGGCCGGATTATCCGATGGCACTCGTTCAAGTTGCCAGCCAGCACCCGAACGCCTTGCCCATGCGAAACGTGCCCACGAAATTCGAAGAGCTTCCCATGCCGGTGCAACAGCGCTTCGACAAGAAGGGCGGCGGCGCCAAACTTGCCAAGGCGAAAACGGAAATCAAACAGTTCGAAGGTCCAGGCTTTGCCGCCAAATTCGCTCAAATCACCTTGCGCGAAGACATTCTCTTTAGCAATCCCCCCGACGGCAACGAATACATGGCGTGCGGCTACAAATCGCTGACGCCGCCCATGAAACTGTTCATTGACAAGCAGCTCGTCCCCGCGTTGAACGCCGCGGACAAACGAAAGCTCGTGGACAGTGAAAGCAAATGGCCGGAGTATCCGCAAGCGATTCAGGAACTCTCCGCGAAATACTACCTGCGGCCACCATGGCACAACTTGCCGGACGCGGAAAAGTTTTATTGGGATAAATATCGGCCCGAGAAAAATGCCGCGCCCGATGCGGAAAAGAAGAAAGAAGAAACGTAGCCGCCATGTACCCGCATCGAATACGGCTGCGCGGCCCGTGGGAGTGCGAACCGGCCGGTCTGGACGCGCGGCGTGTTTTCATGCCATGCCGCTGGGCCGACGCGGGGCTGGCGGGCTTTCGCGGCTCGGCCCGCTTCACGCGCAAGTTCGGCTACCCCGGCAAGGCCGATCCGGAACTGGAACACATCTGGCTGACCTGCGACGGCTGCACCGGTTGCCGCGACGTGCGCTTGAATACCGCCCTGCTGGCAAACGCACCGGGCGACGCATTCGCATTCGACGTCACCTCGCTCATGGCCGCGCGCAATCAACTCGAAATTGAGATTCACGGCGACACCGACGACGCAGGCTTGTGGGGTGAAATCGCGCTTGAAATCCGCATGGACGCGTACCTGACGGACATGCGCGTTGAACGCAATGGCTCAACGTTGTCCATCTTCGGCAACGTCGTCGGCACCGCGCCGTCGCCGCTGGAGTTGTACACGCTGCTCGACAATCGCCACGCCGACTATCGCACGATTAAGCCCACCGCAGCGGGAACGCCGTTTCGCATCGACCTTGCCGATGGAGCGTTAACCTGCGAAATCGTGCGCGTCGATCTCGTCCATATCTCGTCGATCTGGTATTCGGTAGAATTGCCGGTTCCACGGTAGTGGCTCAAATTGCAACAATCCTTGGCGTGCGGCGGTTTGACGCCGCTTTCTTTCTTTTTTTCTTTGGAATCTCCCAGACGCAATAGAAAGAAAGAAGGAAAGAAAGCGGCGTCAAACCGCCGCACTCCAAAATGGCCCGCAGCCGGTTTCGCATTGGAATTCGAGTTAGCGTTCTGTTATAACACTTTGGCGAATAAGCGGTTCGGATCGATGACATTTCGCAATCCTTTTGCGAACGACGTTCGTCATTAATCAGAGTCAATCCGCAATTATTGAGGACGCAAATCATGATCACCGTATCACGTTGGTCCCGTCCGCTCTTGTTGGCCGCGCTCGTCGTGAGCGTGCCGTCAACGAGCCGGGCGGCGTGCTGCTATTTCTCGGCGAAAAACACCGATATTCTCCAGCCCGCGCAAAAGGTGTTCATCACCTGGAACCCGGAACAAAAGCTCGAAACGTTCACGGTGCAGCCGAAGTTTGAAGGCAACGCCCTCGATTTCGGCATGGTCATCCCGACGCCGACGCAGCCCAAGCTCAGCGAGATGCCGCGCGACTTCTTCAAGAACCTCGCAGTCTACTCGATCATGAAGAAACGCGAATCGCCGCATTCGAAGTTGCTGCCGGTTCTATACGAACGGCTCGCCAGAGCCGGCCAGGCCCAAGGCGGCCGCGCCAATCGTGACGCCGACGACAAGGCCGTCTCGGACAAGAAAAAGAACACCGTCATCGTCCTCGAATCGGGCGTCGTCGGCTCACTCGATTACAAGATCATCGAAGCGACCCGTGCCGACGATCTCTTCACCTGGCTCAAGGACAACAAATACAGCTATTCGGGCGATGAAGCGACGCTCAACCACTACGTTCAAAAGAAATGGCTCTTCACGGTCATGAAGATCGACACGATGCAAATGAAGCGCAACAAGGACGGCACGTTTGACGGCGAAGTGACGCCGACGCGCTTTCAGTTCACGTCGGAAAAGCTCGTCTATCCCTTGAAGATCACGCAAATCTCGGT
>DAIOGM010000225.1:9386-11516 GCA_036745215.1 Gemmataceae bacterium | reverse complement strand
GCGCCGCCCTGGGTCAACGAAACCAAATCGTCTTAGCACTGAAAGTGCGCTACAATGGGTACTACCGCTTGTTCCGCTCTTTCAGAGCTTCATCGGTTGACGCCACGAAACCCAGGGCGGCGCTGCGCTCTGCCCTGGGCTAAGTTGTTTGCGCACCCTTGATGCTCAATCGCCTTTCGTAGTTATTTCTGCTGCGTACCCACAGTTATTTGCGAAATGGCGCACTCAGGGGCGGATCGCCTTCTTCAACAAATTACTCGTGATCCGTTGCACGCGATCATCCGGGCCGTGCGGCCGGCTCCAGTGCGACCAGGGCAACATGTGGCCCGGCGGCGAACTCAGGGCTTGCGACCAGAAAATCGTGGACGCGTTGAATACGAAATTATCCTTAGGCCCCGGATAGATTGTCGCCGTCCAGTGCTGCGGCCGCGTGCCGCCTTGCCAGGCGGTTCCCTCGGCCACGATTTCAAGTCCCTTGATGTCGGGCGGGTCGCCGTGATATTCCCAGCCGATGAGGCCCGGCACTCGGGCGCCTTTTTTCATGCCGGTGTGCTTGAAGATCCAGTGGTCCGGCTTCGCGCACACCCAATCGCCGCCGCCGTTCACCGGTTCGACGTTGCGGGCGCCGATCAAAAAGCCTTCGTCAGGGCCGCGTTCGGGGAAGGGGCCGTGCAGCTTCTCGCGATTCTCTGCGAATTTGTACTTGCCGCCGTAGGGTCCGCCGCGAAACATGATGCGATTGGGCCGGCCATCCGTGCTCGGCTTTTGCGGCGTCACCCAGCAAACCGAGTTGCCTGATAGGAACATCAAGTTGACGCCCGCGTCGCGCATCTTGACGACGCTGTTGTACGAGCGAATGTCCCAATACTCGTCGTGTCCGATGCTCAAGAACGACTTGCACTTCTGGCCGCGCTCGGGAGTGAGCATGTCGCTATTGGAGCAATACGTCACGTCGTAGCCTTGTTGTTCGAGCCAGTACGCGGCCGGGAATTCGAAGCAGAGCCATTCGCCGGAGCCGATGGACATGGGATTGTCGTAAATCTGGGCATACTTCGCATACGGTCGATCGAAGCTGACATCGCTCCACGGGCCCTGATTGCCCTTGGGATCGGTGTAGACGGAGTAGTTGTCGGGCCAGCGATTATAGGCCTGCCATGTGTTGTCGCTGCATTGAAAGAGAATGTCGGCGGGGCGATTGTCGCGGACGATGAAGACGACGTAGCTTTGCCAGTACGTTTCCGTTTCTTTTTCCGGCAGCGTCGTCAGCCGGCCAAGATAGACGCCGCTGAGCCAGTCGTCAGGAATCCTGATCGACGCGGACGCCTCCCATTTGCATTCGCGTAGACGCCGTTCGCCGACCGGCGGGACCGGCTGCACTTTGCCGTCGAGCGGGCCGATGGATTGCATCAGGCGAGCGCCTTTGCCGGCGTAGTAGCCGGTGCGGAAGATTTCGATCTTGAACTTGGCGGCCGGCTGCGTGCTGACCATGATCTTGAGCGAGTCGCCGGCCTGGACGGATTGGTGCGAGCAGTAGCCTTCGATGAGCGAGGTGCGAAAGCTGGTCATGCCCTTGTCGAGCTTGACGCGCGTGAGCTGCCAATCGGCCGAGCCGGGCTTGCGGTTCTCCACTTGAATGGAATTGAGCTTGTCGCCGGCGGCCGCCCATTCGCAAGCCGATGCCGAAATCAACGCAACGAACAAGGAGGATAGGTGTTTCATCGGGTGAGTCCTTGGGGGTCATGCGACATAAATTCACAAGCGTTGCCGCGCTTTTGGGCAAACGCGTGGTGGCGTCGTCCAATTGATCAATCCGTTTCGGCGACGCAACTTCCTTATCAATGGGCAGTTCCTGCGCAATCGATGCCAGCTCTGATCTTGGCATAATAATTGCTCAAGTCAACAATAACCAAATCCCATGGCTCTCTCCCTTGGGCTTTCCACGCACTCACTCCCAATGTCGTCCACCACGCGCATCGTGGGACGTTGTTGCTGCGCGCCTTGCATAAGGACACCACGTTGGAACCCTTGGGCGAATCGATCTGTCCCTATTGCGGTGTCGGCTGCCGACTCGCGTTCGAGCGCCACCCCGATGGGCGTTCCGATTCCACCATCAAAGTCCGTGGCGTCACG
>DAIOGM010000225.1:8770-9376 GCA_036745215.1 Gemmataceae bacterium | reverse complement strand
CCGCAACCGCGGGTTCTGCCGCTGAGTGACACCGGCGGAGGGTACTGGCAGGGCGTGTTCGACGATCTCCCTCACGGAACGCGTTACTGCTACTGTCTCGACGGGACTGCGGTTTATCCCGACCCTGCGTCGCGTCACAATCGGGTGGGCGGTACCTTTCCGTGGCTGCCCGCATACGTCGAACTCCCACCCGCGGCTGAAGGTGATCAGCCCGCGGCCGCCAATCTCGGCGGAATCTGCGCGAAGGGCGCTCAACTCGGCCCCACCATTCACACGCCGGACCGCCTCGGCCGACCGCAGCTTCGCTTGAGCCGGCATGACGATTTCCGCGACGTGGACTGGACGACGGCTCTTCGTTACGTTCGCGAAATCTTCCTCAACATCCTCAACACCTACGGCCCCGATGCGATCGCGTTTTACGGCAGCGGCCAGCTCGACACCGAGACGGTCTACCTGATCACGAAGCTCTTCAAGGGCCACCTCGGCTGCAACAACACCGATTCGAACAGCCGGTTATGCATGGCCGCCGCCGTCGCCGGTTATCGCACGAGCCTTGGCAGCGACGGTCCGCCGACTTGCTATGACGACATCGAACTCGCCGACGCC
>DAIOGM010000225.1:3238-8760 GCA_036745215.1 Gemmataceae bacterium | reverse complement strand
CGAGCTGGCCGATGTGATCGTCATCATGGGCAGCAACATGGCCGAGGCGCATCCGGTCACGTTTGATCGGATCAAGGCGTCGAAAAAGAACCGGCCGGAACAGCAAATCATCGTCATCGACCCGCGCCGCACCGCGACGGCAGCGGGCGCCGACATTCATCTGCCCGTCGCGCCGGGCGGCGATATCGCCCTCCTCAACGCGCTGGGCCGAATGTTGCTCGATCTCGGCGTTCGTGATGAAGCCTTCATTAACGATCACGCGCGCGGCTTCGATGAGTATCGCAAGTTCCTGATGGAGCAGAAAGTCCTCGAACTTTGCCAGGTCGCCGGCGTCGCGCCCGAAGAACTTTTCCGTGTTGCCAAGATTCTTCAAACGTCGCAAGGTTTCCTGAGCTTCTATTGCATGGGGCTGAATCAATCCACCGTCGGCATGTGGAAGAACAACAGCCTGATCAATTTGCATCTGTTGCTCGGCCAGATCGGCAAGCCGGGCGCCGGGCCGTTCTCGCTGACGGGCCAGCCGAATGCCATGGGCGGACGTGAGGCCGGACTGCTCGCGCATGCGTTGCCGGGTTATCGCACCGTGGAAAACGAAGCACATCGCCACGACTGCGAGGATTTTTGGGGCCGCAGTCGCGGGACCATCGGCGTCAAGCCCGGCCTCACTGCGGTCGAGATGTTCCGCGATCTCGAAAAAGGCAAGCTCAAGGCAATCTGGATCGCCGGCACCAACCCCGCGGTCAGCTTGCCCGACTTGCACCAGGTACGCAGAGCGATGGCGAAGGCGCAACTCGTCATCGTCAACGACGCGTATCATCCGACGGAAACGTCGCGCCTTGCGGATGTCATCCTGCCCTCGGCGCAATTCGGCGAAAAGGAATGGACGAGCACGAACAGCGAACGCATGGTTGCGTACAGTCCGAAACTGTGGGACGCGCCGGAAGCCGCGCTGCCCGATTGGGAGATCATCGCACGTTTCGCGCAGACGATGGGCTTCAAGAACTTTCAGTATGCCAGCGCGGCCGAGGTCTGGGACGAATACATCCAGCTCACTCGCGGCCGACCGTGCGATATGTCCGGCGCGACCAGCCAACGGCTGCGCGAGCTGAGCAGTCTGCAATGGCCGTGTCCGACGGTCGATCATCCCGGCAGCAAGCGCCTTTATCTCGACCGAAAGTTCCCGACGGTGGACGGGCGAGCGAATTTCTTGCCGCGCGATCAACGCGAACCGCGCGAAGTGCCCGATCACGAATTCCCCTTCGTGTTGACTACGGGCCGTCTCTATTCGCACTGGCATACGCTGACGCGCACGGCGAAAGCGGACAAGTTGACGCGACGTGAACCGGGGCCGTTCGTCGAAGTCAATCCGCAGGACGCCGCCAAATTGAACGTGGAGGACGGCGACCTGGTGCAAATCTCTAGCCGCCGCGGCACGATTCAACTGCCCGCGCGCTTGCGCGATGGCGTCTCACCCGGCATGATCTTCGTGCCGTTCCACTGGGGCGATCTCTTCAACGAAGGCAACGCCACCAACTATTTGACGATCGCCGCCATCGGCCGCGTCGCCAAGCAGCCGGAGTTGAAGTTCTGCGCCGTCAATTTAGAGAAGGTGCCGCAAGCGAAGAAGACGATCTGGCCGTTGCCGATCGCGCTCGAAGAGGAAGCCGAAGAAGAAGCGTTGCCCGCCGAAGCATGGATTTCGTAAGCCGCAGTCGGTGACAGGGGAACCCACCATGAATGTCCGTCATTTTCTCAAAGCCGGCGACGCGCCGTCGTTGTTCAGCGCGTTTCTGTACTTCGACATCAGCTTCATGGTCTGGGTTTTCCTCGGCGCGTTGGCGAATTCCATCGTCCCGGAATTTGGGCTCAACGAAACGCAGCGCGGCTTGATGGTGGCGGTGCCGCTCCTGGGCGGCGCGATCCTGCGCATCGTGCTCGGCCTGATGACCGATCATTACGGCGCTCGAACGGCGGGTCTGATTGGTCTAACGTTGACGATCGTGCCACTCTTGCTCGGCTGGCTCTGGGCGGACAACTTCGAAAAGATCCTGGTGGTCGGCCTGATGCTCGGCGTCGCGGGCGCCAGCTTCGCGGCCGCGCTGCCGTTGGCGAGCCGCTGGTATCCGCCGCAATATCAAGGCCTGGCGATGGGCATCGCCGGCGCCGGCAACAGCGGCACGGCCCTCGCGACTTTCTACGCCCCGCGCATTGCCGCCGTACCGGAGATCGGCTGGCAGGGCGTCTTCGGCCTCGCGATCATTCCCATCGTGTTGACGCTCGTGTTCTTCTTCTTTTTCGCCAAGGACGCGCCGAATCGGCCCGACGCCAAGTCGCTCGCCGATTACGGCAAAGTGCTTGGCCATGCCGACACCTGGTGGTTCTGCATCTTTTACTCGGTAACGTTCGGCGGCTTCGTTGGCCTGGCGAGCTTTCTCAATAGCTTCTTCCGCGTGCAATACGAACTGAGCCCCATCGCAGCGGGCGGCTTCGCGACCATCTGCGTCATCTCCGGCTCGCTCTTGCGTCCCATCGGCGGTTATCTCGCGGATCGCTTCGGCGGCATTCGCATGCTCGTCGTGCTCTACTTCGGCGTCGTCATGACGATGGCGTGCCTGGGCTTGCTCGTGACGCCGTTTGGCCTGTCGTATTTGCCTGACAGTCTGTACGCGGGCACCGCGTTGATGTTCTTGTGCATGGGCTGTCTCGGCATGGGCAACGGCTCCGTGTTTCAACTGGTGCCGCTGCGATTCCCGAAAGAGATCGGCGTCATCACCGGCATCGTCGGCGCGGCAGGCGGCGTCGGCGGCTTCTTTCTGCCAACCGCGTTGGGGTATCTGAAGGATCAGACCGGTTCGTTCTCCGGCGGTTTCTTCGCGTTTGGCGTGACGAGTTTGATTTGCGCCGGCGCGCTCGTCGTCGTCAGCCGCGGTTGGGAAGGCGTCTTCGTGGGGCAGGGGGGCAAGGCCGTTGCGCCGATGCCGGAGCCCGCGAATGCCTGATCTTCGTATCGCGCCCGCGCAAGCCGTGCAATCGCAAGCTGCCAATCGGTTTTCTTGACCAGCCCCACTTCCGCTGCTACCTTGACATTCAGCCCCACGTCAAGGACCCGCGTCATGCTCCTTCGCCGAGGCGCGATCGCTGCGATTCTCTTGATCGGCCTCGCCGCCTGGCTGTGGCTCCGTTGGCTTGAGCAGGATGTTGAACACAAACCTTACGACATGATCGAAGTGAACTTATTCGTCGGCGGCCTCGTCAAATCGCCGCCGGCGGGCACCAACACCGTCCTCAATCTCTCGCAGCAAGACGACGCCTACCGCACCGAAGTCTATCGCGCCGAGCCGATCGACGGCAGCGAAGCGCCCAGCATCGATTGGCTCAAACGCATCGTCCATTTCATCGACGCCGAGCGCAAGGCCGGCCGCGTCGTTTACATCCATTGCTTCGCCGGCATGAATCGCAGCGGCATGGTCGTGACCGCGTATCTCATGTACGAACACGGCTGGACGCGCGACGAGGCTCTGGCATTCGCGCAATCCAAGCGGCCGCAACTGCAACCGAACTTGATCCTCATGCGCTTTCTCGCGGATTGGGAACGCGTTCTGAAGGCCGGCTAATCAACTCGGCCTTGCCTCCGTGTCGCCATCTTTGCTACATTTCCAACCAAATCGAATGGACACTCTGACCCATGGAGGGGATCATGTTCCCGCGCATCCTGCTTTCCATCGCTTGTGTTTTGATCGCCGCGCCGCAAACCTTTGCACAGCTCCCCTGGCAATTCAAATGGCAAAAGGGGCAGACGTTCACGTACAAGATCAAGCACGTCACGTCCGTCACCGAGACGCTCGAGAAGGGCACGAACAAATCGGAATCGAATCTCGATCTCGTCAATCGCTGGACCGTCTCCGACATCGACACCAAGGGCATCGCCACCATGTCGCTCACGCTGGTGTCGATGCGTAATGAACAGAAACGGGCCAACGGCGAAGCGCTCTTGTTCGATTCGCAAAACCTCGAAAAGAGCACGCCGGAGTTTCGCGATCAGATGATCAAGTACATCGGCCAGACCGTTGCCGTGGTGCGGATGGACGGCTTTGGCCGAGTGATCGACGTGAAGCAAGGCAATGCCGCGAATTTCGACGCCGAGCCGCCGTTCGTTGTCGTCTTTCCGGACGCGAAGGCCGCGATCGGCCAGGCGTGGCGACGACCATACACGCTGGTGCTCGATCCGCCGTTTGGCGCGGGTGAAAAATTCGAGGTCGAACAGCGCTACAATTGTTCAAAGATTGAGGGCAACAAGGCGACCGTCGGCATCACGACTGAGTTCAAGACGATGCCCGACAACGCTCGCGAACGTCTGCCGCTCTTGCAAAAGGAAATTTCTGGCGAAGTCGTCGTCGATTTGCAAGCGGGTCGGCTGCTTTCGGCTCGGCTCAATATCGACAAAACGATTGAGAATCATCAAGGCAAGGGCACGAGTTATCAGTTCAAGAGCACGTATGTGCGCGATTTGGTGGATTGATCCGATCTTCGTTTAGCGCCCGCAAGTCGCCAGGCGGGCGCTAAACGGGGAAATCGCTTGATCCGGCGCGTCGCCAAAATAATCCATCCGCACCTCGTTCGCGGCCATCTCCACGACTGTCAAGCTGACGGTCCGCGCCTCCGGCCGCAGCATGCACACGCTCAAATGTCGCCGCTCCGGCCACGAGTGACGATGATACGCGTTTTGCCGTTCGCGCCCGTTCGAGCCGGGAACGAAGTTCTCGTCGAATAGGGCCCGACGCGGCGGATCGACGACGCCATCCCCAAGACCCGACGAAGTGAACAAGATCGGTCTCACGATTTCGCGTGGCTCGTTCCACTGGCACGTTCCTCCTGTGTAAGTCAAATCGGCGCAGCGATCGCGATCGGCCAACACCAGGCGAAACGCAGCGAAGTCGTCCGCGTGAATGTCCCGCATTCGCGCGAACGCATCCTCCAATGTCGATGCATCGACGAGCTTTGGAATGATCGTGCCACGGCTAATGCGCGGCGGCGCCGCATTGCGATCGCGCGGCGCCGAGTAGACGTTCAGGAGCGTGAACACCAGCCCTCCATCGGTGGTTGCGATCCACGTGCCGCCCGATTGCGGATCGATCGGCATCAATGCCTGGTACTTGCCGACGGTGACGACGCGCGGCGGCAGCGCCGACGGCCGCAGCGGCGATTCATCGCGATTGGCGGCCATGCGAATGCCGTGCTCCAGCGGCAGGATCGTGACGGTGCACATGTCGTCATTCTATATGTAGACATCACGCTCCGCGTGATGTTATTGGGCCAGCTCTTGCGAGGAAAAGTCATCCCGTGAACCTGACCCAACTCCATCACGCGGAGCGTGATGAGTACAATGGTCAGAAGTTGTTATCCTGTTTTCTGAAACTTGCCCGCATTGCGCGAAGTAACAGCGGGTAACATCCGCTCCCACGTTCTTCATCCACGCGGAGATTGTCATGTTATCCGGCTTGGGAAAATGAGTTGCTTCGACG
>DAIOGM010000225.1:0-3228 GCA_036745215.1 Gemmataceae bacterium | reverse complement strand
TGTCATGTCGCAACGCTGGTGGTGGTCCGCTTCGTGTCTGATGTTCGTGCTCGTTCCCGTCGCCGCCGCCCAGCCGACGAAGGACCCGCTGCGTTTCGTGCCGGCCGAGGCGGAATGGGTCACGAAAATCGATCGGCCGCGCGACATTCTCAACGCCGTCGAGAAAAACGAACTCTTCCTGGAAGCGCAGAAACTTGCCGGCATTCGCGAATACTACGAGACGACCAACATTCAGCAACTTTATCAACTGGTCGTTTACTTCGAAAAACAGCTCGGCAAGAATCGTGACGATATTCTCGACGACATCAGCGCCGGCGGCATGGTCATCGCCGCCCGGCTCACGCCTCCCACCGGCGCGATGCTCGTGATGCAGGCGAAAGACGACGCCAAGTTGCGGGCATTCGTTGATCTGACATTGGGTGTTTTGACAAAGGAACTGGAACGACAGGAATCGAAGGACAAGATCGTTCGCAAGAAATACGAGGGCATTGACGTTGGCCAGATCGGCCCGAAGCTTAGTTTCGCGCTCACCGACGGCGCATTGATCATCGCCAACGAAGACAAGGTGCTCAAGACGATTCTCGATCGCCAATTGAAGAAAGCGGTCGGCAAAACGATCACGCAGACGCCGAGCTTCGCCGAGGCGCGCAAGCAAGCGCCGCAGAAATCGCTGGCGTGGACGTGGTTCAATCTCGACGAGCTGCGCAAAAGCGAGGGCTTCAAGAACGGCCTGGACGCCGCGTCGCTCGATCCGCTTCAGGTGTTGCTCTTCGGCGGCTTCACCAACCTCTTGAAACGCTCGCCGACGGCGTCGGCCTCGTTGTCGCGCGAAGGCGCATCCGGGTATCGGCTCGCCATTCAGTTGCCGCGCGGCCGCGAAGGGATGGGCGCGCTCGCGCACATGATCGCGCCGGCGGACGACAAGGGCACGCTGCCGCCGCTGTTGCCGCCGCGCGTCATTTCGAGCACGAGCTATTTTCTCGATCTGGGCCAATACTGGGACAAGCGCGTCGAAATACTTGGCGAGCAAAACGCCAAGGGACTCGAAGAAGGAGACAAGAATCTCACGAAAGTCCTTGGCGGCATCAAGCTGGCGAAGCTTCTTCACGCAGCCGGCCCCCATCAACGGCTGGTGTTCGCTCAACAAAAAGAAACGCCCTACAAGCTCAAGCCAGCGACGCCGTTCCCCGCGTTTGCGTTGGTGGTCGATATGCGCGACCCGCAATTTGCCAAGGACATGAACGCCGTCTTGCGTTCGGCGGCCTTGCTTGCGACCTTCGCCGTCGGTTTGCAGCTCAAGGAGGAGACGTACAAGGATTGCGAGATGGTGTCGTATCATTTCTCGGAGACGAAGAAAGTTGAAGTGGATGTGCAGAACATTCGTTTCAATTTTACGCCAAGCTATGTGGCGTGCGACGATCAATTCATCGTCAGTGCGACGAGCGAGCTGGCGCGCGATTTGATCGACGTGATCAAGGCTCAGAAGAAAGAGAAGCCGAGCAAGGCCGCCATGCGGACGCAGGTTTTCGCGTCGGGCATTTCCGCTTTCACCGGCGCCAACGAGGACGCGTCGCTGACGCAGTTGATCCTGGCCCAGGCGTTGCCGCCGAAGAATGCCAAGCAGGAGTTGCGTGCCATCATCGATTGGTTCAACCGGCTCGGTACGCTTCGCCTGGAAGAAATCTACGGCGCGAACGATTTCCGCTATGACATCCTCTGGCAGCCGCAAAAGAAATAATGCCGCGACAATGGAGTCCTCACGCTCCGCGTGAGGTGGGAGCCGTATCATGCAACAACCGCAAGCGATCGACCCGCGCACGGCCTGGGAACGCTATTCGCCCAGCGACGCGTCGCCGTGGGATTTGAAGAAGGCGGGCCACCTTTATCGGCGTGCCGCGTTCGGCGCAAGTTGGGACGAATTGCAAGCCGCGGTGCGCGACGGGCCGGATCGGACGATCGCGTCGCTCTTGCAGGGCCGGACCGACGCGGCAGCCGAAGACGTTTGGACGATGATGTCGCGCACGATCGCCGCCGCCAACATCGGGACGGACGGGCAAAACAACGGCGGCCAAATCTCGTCGCTCTGGCTTTATCGCATGCTTTACAGCCCGCACCCGTTGCGCGAAAAGCTCACGCTCTTCTGGCACAATCACTTCGCGACGTCCAATATCAAGGTGCAGAACGCCGGCTACATGCTCGGCCAATATGAACTAATGCGTCGCCACGCCCAGGGCAGCTTTCGCACGATGCTCACCGACATGTCGCGCGATCCGGCGATGATGATCTGGCTCGACACGACGCAGAGCCAGCGCAATCAACCCAATGAAAACTACGCCCGCGAATTGATGGAGCTATTCAGCCTCGGCGTCACGAGCGCTCGCCGTCCGGGCCAGCGCAACTACACCGAGGACGACGTTCGCCAGGCCGCCCGCGCCTTCACGGGCCTGCGCATCGAGAATGGCCGCGGCGTGTTTCGCGAACGCGATCACGACGACGGCGAAAAGAACGTGCTCAGTCAGCGCGGCCGCTGGCGTGCGGATGACATTGTACGGATCTGTATGGAGCAGGAGTCGGCCCCGTACTTCATTGTCCGCAAGCTGTTCAAGTTTCTCATCAGCGATTCGTTGACGCCGACGCCGGAACTATTGGAGCCGCTCGCCGCGGAGTATCGCCGCAGCGATTTCGATTCGGGGGCTCTCGTCGAGCGGATGCTGCGTTCGAATCTTTTCTTCTCGGCGCAGGCGTATCGTTCGAAGGTGAAAGCGCCGGTCGATTACGTCCTCGGCATCGTGCGCGCCCTCGACGGGCATCGCGCCATCGAGGGCGTCGGCGGCGTCGGCACGGTCGAATTGTCGCGAGCCATGGAAGGATTGGGCCAGCGGCTCTTCTATCCGCCGTCCGTCGCCGGCTGGGACGGCGGCCGCGCCTGGCTCAATGGGCAAACGTTTCTCCTGAGACAAAACCTCGCCCTGGCCATGACCGCGACGACCGACGCCCGTTTTGGCCGCCGTCTCGATCCGGCGCCGATGTTGACGCGTCAGAACGCGCGGACGGCGGAAGAGAAAGTCGATTTCCTCTTGCGATTGTTCTTGCAAGGCGACGTCCCGGCCGCGTCGCGCGATCGGCTCGTGCAATATGCCAGTCGCACCGACGGCACGTATCCCGTCTACTGGACCGCCGAGGATGCGGCAAATCATCGTGTGCGCAGCCTGTGCCATCTGGTATTAT
>DAIOGM010000224.1:10534-11537 GCA_036745215.1 Gemmataceae bacterium | reverse complement strand
GAACTGGCGCGCCAGCACGTTTTCCGAGTTGACGCCGACCGCCAGGAGGCCCGACGCGGGCAACCGCTGCGCCCCGGCCCGCACGGCGAGCGGGAAACCGTCAACAACTTCGATGCCGTATTGCTTCATCAGCCCTTCCAGGCCGCTGGATTCGAGCTTCGTGGATTCCTTGTCCGTGAACACGTCGAGGAACAAC
The DNA here is from genome assembly GCA_036745215.1 of Gemmataceae bacterium. Lineage (GTDB taxonomy): Bacteria > Planctomycetota > Planctomycetia > Gemmatales > Gemmataceae > SIAQ01. The sequence goes on along the minus strand of DAIOGM010000224.1, from coordinate 11,341 downwards.
AACAATCGGCCGCCGCCGTCCATGTATTTCTGCACGGCCTCCACAATTTCAGGCGGCAACGGCTTCGGCGTCGGCGTCACGATCAGCGTGTCGCAATCCTTCGGAATGCTCTTCTTATTGTCGCTGACTTCCTTCAAATAAATGATCGGCGTCTCTTGCTTCTTCGCGTCGCCGAGTTCCTTGTTGAAGCTGAGGCCGGCAACCTGGTAGTTGTCGCGATTCAGCTTCTCGACGAAGCTGCCCAGGCCCATGCGCACCAGTCCGTCGCTGAAGAGATCGCGGACGTGCGGCTGGGTGGAGTTGATGTCCGCCTCTTCGTTGCCCTGAAGGATGTAGACCTTGCGCTTTTCGCCCGCCACCAAGAACTTGAATTCCTTGATGATCTCTTCTTCGCCCCTGAATTGGATCTTGCGCTTGCCCTTGGGGTCGCGGGGGTCGAAATCTTCCTTGACGAACTTGGAGCTTGCCACGAATGCAGAGGGAGTTTTGTGCTCATCCTCCTTCAACTTCGGATTGGGCATCGGGCCGTTGACGAGCAATACGCCGCGCACGGGAGCGGCGGGGTTGTCGGTCTGGATCTTCGAGAAATTGCGCTGCAACACGCGAAAGCCGTCCGGGTCGGCGTCGGGCGACAGGTAGGTGATGGTCAGTTTGTTGGAGAGCGCCTGGCAATTGTCGAGCAGATTGCGCAGGTCGCGATACGCCGGATCGCCCGGCGGCATCAAGACGACGAAGTTGGCTTCCTTTTTCAGGCCGGAGATCAGGTTCTTGCTCGCGTCGCTCAGCGAGTAGGCGCCGCGCGATTTC
>DAIOGM010000224.1:7646-10524 GCA_036745215.1 Gemmataceae bacterium | reverse complement strand
GTGGCCGCCGCCCACGGCGTCCTGCTCGGCGCCGCCGCGCGATTTCGTCCAGTCAAACGTGTAAGGCACCAGCGCGTAAAGGACGATGTTCGCGACGATGAGGATTTCAAACACAAGAAGCGCTTGCACGACCGTGTCGTAGCCATACATGACGCGGCGAAGATAAACGTTAGTTCGGATGTCGGCCCGTGCGAGATTGAAGCTGCCGAACATCAGGACGAGGGCCGCGAACTGAAGATAGAAGCATGTCCAGAATCGCCAGGCGTTTTCTCCTTGCCACGCCAGAATGCCGCCAAAGATAATGTCCTGCCGCCAGTAGATGACTCGGCCAAGCGAATAGCAGAAGATGATGAAGCCGAGCGTGCCGCCGAAGACGAGGACGAAGAGACGCACGCCGAATTCGTCGAGCCCGGCGGTGTTGAGCCAGAAGAAGCACGCGAGAAACAGGATGCTGGCGAAGAAGAGCGCGAAGAGTTCCGGCAGATACTCCATGAATTTTTGCTCCTCGCGATTGCGATACGCGAGGACGGCGAAGCCGGTGATGGCGCCGACCGCGAGGACGAGCTGAATGAACTTGAGCATCGGCGCCTTTTCCGCGACGGAGCGCACCGCAGTGCCGGGCTCCAGGGCGGAAGGCTGATTGAGAAAGTAACCGGCCGCCAGCGAGATGAGGCCGAACAAGAGGATGCCGACCGATTCGCCGAGGTTGTCGAACATGAAGCCGTAATTGCCGGTGCCGCGCTTGCCGATGCCGAGAACGAAGGCCAGCCCGATGGCGCCGAGGCCCGCAGCGATGAAGACGAGGCCGAACAATCGGCGTTGCTGACCGAGCGATTCGGCTTTCGCCTCGGGCGTCAGCTTCTGGAACCAGAGCGTGAACGCTTGCCAGATCGCCATGCCCGCGGCGGCCGCGCCGGCGACCGCGAAAACGATCGTGTAGATTCGGCCCGCTTCGCCGTACTTGGAACGCATCCACGCGCTCAAGACAAACAGCATCACCGCGCCCCAGCCCAGGCCGACGACGAGCGCGCGTGCCATGGACTCAAGCGAATACATCGATTCTTGTGTCGAGCTTGTGGCTGGAGACGTTGCCATGTTCTCGTTTTCCTATCAACTCATGTTGTGTCATGAACGAAACGTCAGTTCCATAGGGCCTTAGTCGCGTGGCGGCAAGATTCCGATCTTGCCGGGTAATTTGGCAAGATCGGAATCTTGCCGCCACATTGGAACTAACCAGGTCAGCTCCACTTGCGAGCTTCCAGCACCTTGACCGTCGCGAACAAGAAGAAAATGGTCACCGACGCGTGGAACACCAGGAAGCGCGGCGCCAGTGTGCCGCGCAGCGATTCGATCCACAGGTCCACGAAGTTCACGTACGTGATGACTTCCGTGATCGCGCTGCCCGGCGTCGCGAACGAGTCGCCGATGAAGAAGATCGCCAGATGCGCCATCATGCCGACGAACGTGAACACCGCCGCGATGATCTGGTTGTTCGTCAAACTGGAGCAGAACAAACCCATCGACATGAAGCCGGCGCTGATGAACACCTGCGCCACGGTGAAGCTCAGGATCGGGCGATAGTCGAACTCCTCGCGGCCGTAATAGCGCAGCGAGATCAGGAAACACCACCACGGCACCCACAACAGCATGTAAAAGATCCAGGATGCGATGAACTTGCCGAGGACGACCGAGATTTCGTTGACCGGCGCCGTCAGCAGCACTTCGAGCGTGCCGGAGCGTTTTTCTTCGCTGAGGAGCCGCATTGTCAATGCGGGCACGAAGAACATCATCACGAAGACCGGGATGATGCTGACGATGTAATTGATGATGATCGGCTCAAACAAGCCGCCGCGGCCGCGCAGATTTTGCAGGAAGAAGTAGAACATGCCCCAGGCGAAGATCACCTGGCCCATGAACACCAGATACGCGACCGGCGAAAAGAAATACGCCGCCAGGTCGCGGCGCGTCAGCACGACGATGGGCCAATCGACGCACACGCACAGCGCGATCGCGATGAACAGAATCGACATGCCGACGAGGATCAGGCCCGCCGGCACGAAGAAGTTTTCCCACGGCACGAGCGTGGCGACTGAGTTCGCGGGGATGAGCGAGAAAACGATGCCGAGCACGAGGCCGAGAACGCCGACGCCGCCCAGGCCCAGCGCGGCCTTGTAGCCGCGATCGCTTGCGGTATCCTGCATCCCGATATAGGTGCCGACAAAGAGCAAGCCGAGCATTAGCAGGAGAACGCCTTCGACGGCGAGGTAATCGCGAATCCACACGCCGCGCGCCATGGCGAACAGGATCATCAAGCCGCCCAGGGCGCCGACGAGGTTCAAGATGATTTCGCGGAAGCCGGCCTCCGTTTCATTTCGAGCGACGGCAATGCAGATGACGAGGCCGACAAACATGCACGGCAAGCCCACGAGCAGGAACCAGTTCTCGGTCGTGGCACGGAAAGCGACCAGGCGCAGAATGACGCCGCTGAGCAGCATCGCGATGCCGAGGAAGCCGTACAGGCGACGGAATTGAAATTCGCGTTCGACGAAGCAGTGGAAGAGGAGCAAGCCCGCACCGAGCGTGGCGAAGAAGAACCCGGCGGCCGGCGGGATGACGGTGGCGCGTTGCCAGTACGGCGCGGCCATGGCGAGGGAGCCGAGAACGACCAGGAACCCGATAGCCAGCAGCAGCAGGCGGAAGAAGGTGGTGATGCCGTCCACCGCGATCATGTCTTGAAAGGCGGCCCCGGAGTTGGCGTAGGCGGCGAGCGCGGCTACGGCGGCCCCGTAGACCCCGGCCAGAGACAGGACGCCCAGCCAATGCTTCCGGCGTTCGGAGACCAGGGCGTCCAGCACCATGACCAGGGTCCCGCAGACAC
>DAIOGM010000224.1:0-7636 GCA_036745215.1 Gemmataceae bacterium | reverse complement strand
AGCCCGATCATCGCCAGGATGCGGGCGACCAGCGGGCCCTCCTCGCGCTCCACCGACGGGGCGCGTTCGGGCATCGACTCCCATTTTCCAAAGGGCGTGTCGTCGCGCTTCGGTTTGATGGCTTTCGACGATGACATGCGGTCCTCAGTCTATCGGCTGCGGCGCTTTGCAATCGCAAGGGATTCTGCGAGCGCTAAGCCGCAAGCGGCGGATGATTATTCTTTCGTGGTAATCGCTTCACTGCCGGGCGCGGGCGTCGAACTCGGCGGGGCGGCCGGCTGCGACTTTTGCGGTTCATGATGCGGCATCGGCTGCTTGAGCGGATCCTGCGCTCGAAGCACGTCGAAGAACGCGTCTTCCAGTCGGCGACGCTTGCGTTCCAATCGGCGGATCGGGAAACCCTTTTGCCCGATCGCCTTGCTCACGTCTTCGCGAACGTCGGCCTGCTCGTCCTTCAAGCGAACTTCGAAACTCGCGACGCCGTCGTCCATCGGCAACGCCTTCACGGACGCCACACCGTTGACATCCTTGAGCGAGTGCACGATTTGATCCGAGGGCCCGCGAGCTTCAACCAGGATCACGCTTTCCGATTCGATTTCGTCCAGACGCTGGCTCAAGCCGACGCGGCCGTTGGCGATGATGATGACGCGTTCGCACACCGCTTCGACTTCCGACAGAATGTGCGTGGACAAGAGCACGGTATGCTTGTCGCCGAGGTCTTTGATCAAGGCCAGCGTTTCGCGAATCTGCAACGGATCGAGGCCGGCGGTCGGCTCGTCGAGGATCAAGATCGGCGGACTGTGAATCATCGCGTCCGCCAGGCCGACGCGCTGGCGATAACCTTTCGACAGCGTTCCCAGAAGGCGATTGCGAACGGTGACGAGCCGACAGCGATCCATGCAATAACCGACGCGGCGGGCCCGTTCGGTTCGCTCCATGCCTTTCAACTTCGCGCGGAAGTTGATGTATTCCTCGACACGCATCTCCGGATAGAGCGGCACACTTTCAGGAAGATAGCCGATGTTGCGGCGAACTTCGGTCGCTTCGAGCATCACATCGAAGCCGGCCACCTTGGCGACGCCGCTGGTCGCGGGCAGGTAGCTGGTGAGGATGCGCATGGTGGTCGTTTTGCCGGCGCCGTTGGGGCCGAGGAAGCCGACGATTTCGCCGGCGCCGACCTTGAACGAGATGCGATCGACGGCCATGATGGGGCCGAAATACTTGCTGAGATTATCGACCTGAATCATAAAAGATCTCGAAGATTCGTTCGTCGCGCGCGGACCCTCGTGCGTTCTGAGACTGCTACATTTAGGGACATGCCCTGGAATTTCAAGGGTCGAACACCAACTTTGAACTCGGCATTTCGCGTTTTCTGCTTGCTTTTCCATGCCCCTGGGCACACCATAGCCCCGTAGTGCAAGCGGCTCGCTTGCACGGACGAGCATGCGATGTTCTCGAAAGAAAGGACGAGTACGATGCGACATTGGTTTGCAGCGACGACCTGCTTCGCCTTGGTTGGTTTCGGCCTATTCACGCCGACCGACGCCGGAGAAAAAGGCGACAAGGCCGGCCCGAAGGACAATATCCCGCCCAGCGGCTTCACCGCGCTCTTCAACGGCAAGGACCTCACCAACTGGCAAGGCATGGTCACCATGAAGGCACGCAAGGGAATGTCCAAGGAGGAGTACGCCGAAGCCGTCAAGAAAGCGAATGAAAAGCTCAAATACTGGTCCGTGCAGGACGGCATCCTCATTTACAAGCACGAAAAAGGCGGCGAGAATCTGCAGACCGCCAAGGACTACGGCAACTTCGAGCTTTATTGCGACTGGAAGATTCCACCCATGGGAGACAGCGGCATCTATTTGCGCGGCCAGCCGCAGGTGCAAATCTGGGATTCCGACTCGAACACCGGCAACCTCGCCAACGACAAGGGCGTCGGCTCCGGCGGCCTGTGGAACAACCCGCGCAACACCAACGGGCAGAAGCCGCTCGTCAACGCGGATCGGCCGGTCGGCGAGTGGAATACGTTCTACATCGTCATGAAGGGGGACAAGGTGAACATCACCCTCAACGGCAAGAAGATCATCGAGGATGCGCCGTTGTTGAACTACTTTGAAAAGGACAAGGAAACGAAGAAGCCATTGCCGGTGCCGGAGCGTGGGCCGATCGAGTTGCAGCAGCATGGCAACATTCTTTGGTTCAAGAATATTTATGTGAAGGAATTGGATTGATGTTCCATGTTTACGTTTAGCGCTCGCGTGGCGTCAGGCGAGCGCTAAACGTAAACCGGTTAGTCTTCACCGCGCAGTTTCTTGCGTGCCCGCGCCAGAATGGCGCCAATCGAATTGACCGGGATGTTCAACTCCGTGCTGATCTCCTCGTACGTCCGCCCCTCCAGGTAAAACAACCGTACGACCGCGCGCTCGCGGCTCGGCAGCTTTTTGAGCAGCTTGCCGACCTCTTCCAGCGTCTCCAGGCCGGGCTTGGGCTTCGAATTCGGTTTCGCTTCCGTCATGGCGTCGTTCGCTCTGACGCCGGTTTCCTTTTCCTTGATTTGCGCACGCTGGGCCAGTTCATTGACACAGGTCCGCCGCGCAATCACGGTGAGGTACGACGCCAGGCTACTCTTGCCGCGGAATTGCTTCAGGGCGTGGTAATCGTTCTCGACAATCTTGACGAGCACGTGCGACGCGATGTCTTCCTTGTCTTCGGGCTTCAGCAAAAAGCTGCGCATGTCGGCGGTGTGCTGAACGACGTGATAGACGAGACCGAGAAAACGATCGACGAAATCGTTCCAGGCGCCCGGCTCATGATTGAGGCAGCGTTTGATCAATTCGCGATCCCGGGCTATCAATCCCACGGCGATCCCCCGATCTGATATGAAACTGTTTGGGCCATTCTAAGCGTTTTTCCCGCCTGACGAAAGGGTTATGATTCTTTTTTCATGCCGCTTTCACTCATTTGACCCGCACCTTCGCGCCAGGCGGCGTGTCTTCCCATATCGTATACCAATGCCGCCAGCGGCTTAGCGCTCGCGGCGAAGGACCCGTGAAACGATGCGCCGAGCGCTAAGCCGCACGCGACGGGGAAGTTCGAACATGAGCAGCGACCCGTGGTTTCAGTCCCTCTTTGCCGACCGTATCGGCGGCGCAAACTATGGCAAAGGCACGGAGATTTACAAGTTTGAGAAGATCAAACGCGCCAAGCGTTCTGTTCTCTCGGAACATCCGGAACGCACGCTGCTCGACTTCGGCATCGGTGAAAACGACGACATGGCCGACCCGCTCGTCCGCGACGTCGCCAAAAAGGAAATCGACAAGCTCGACAACCGCGGCTACGCCGACAACGGCATCGCCGCGTTCAAGGAATCGGCCGCTAACTTCATGAAGAAGGTCTTCGGCGTCACGCTCGATCCGGAGAAAGAAGTCAACCACGCCATCGGCTCCAAGCCCGCGCTGGCGATGATCCCCGCCGCGTTCATCAATCCCGGCGACATCACGCTGATGACCGTCCCCGGCTATCCCGTCGCCGGCACGCACACGAAATACTACGGCGGCAAGGTCCACGACCTGGCGTTGCGCGCGGAGAACGGTTTCCTTCCCGACCTCGACGGCATTCCCGACGACGTGAAGCAAAAGGCGAAGCTGCTCGTCATCAATTATCCGAACAGCCCGACCGGCGCCGTGGCGACGCGCGACTTCTACAAGCGCGTCATCGACTTTGCGATGAAGCACAAGATCGTCGTCGTGCAAGACGCCGCCCATATTCTGCTGAGCTTCGGTGAGCCGCCGCTCAGCTTCTTGCAAATGGACGGGGCCAAGGAAGTCGGCGTCGAGATTCACTCGATGTCGAAAGGCTTCAACATGATCGGCTGGCGCATGGCGTTCGTGTGCGGCCATCCGAAGATCGTACAAGCGTTCGCCGACGTCAAGGACAACAGCGACTCCGGCCAATTCATGGCGGTACAGCAAGCCGCGAAGGCCGCCCTCGATCATCCGGAGATCGGCGATCGCACGCGGGCCAAGTATCTTCGCCGCCTGAAGAAGCTGGTCGATGCCTTGAACAAGGTCGGCTTCACCGCGAAGATGCCGGGCGGGACGTATTTCATTTATGTGAAGGCCCCGACCGGCTGCGGCGATCGCAGTTTCAAGAACGCGGAGGAGGCGTCGCAGTTTTTGATTCACGAGCAATCGGTGATCTGCGTGCCGTGGGACAACGCGGGGCCGTACTTGCGCTTTTCGGTCACGTACCTGGCGAAGGACGAGCGCGAGGAAGACGTGTTAATGACGGAGACGGTGAATCGATTGGGCCGATTACAGTTGCGGTTTTGAACTCCGTGAATTAATGTAGATTCTGTCTTCGTTTAGCGCTCGCAGGTCGTTTGCAATTGCAGAATCGCGAATCGATTGCACACGTCCTGCGAGCGCTAAACGAAATCCAAGGCAATTCCGATGCAGAATCTTTCCCAACCCGTGAACCCATCAACCTCCGCACTCGCGCGGATCGGCATGTACCTGCTCGTCCCCGTCGTCGGCTTGCTTTTGTTGCCGGTCTTATTACTCTTTATCATCGCCCTATACTTGCTTGCTCTTTTTCACGGTACGCGCGTCTTCGTGTTCAGCGTCCGCCAAACGTCGCAGCCGGTTGAAGAAGAAATTCAGAAGCCGCACTTCCTCGACATTCAGGCCAAACCCAAGTTCTTGAGCGACGAATCCTCGCCACCCGCGAAAGGTTGACCAATGCGCGTCTTCGTAACCGGCGGCACCGGCCTGGTCGGCAGTCTCCTCGTGAAAAGGTTGCGCGAACGCGGCGACGACGTCACCCTCTTGTCTCGCCGGGCGGAGGCTGCGCAACAATTTCCCGATTGCAAGATCGTCGTCGGCGATCCGACGCAGCCCGGCCCCTGGATGGACGCGATCGCCGAATGCGACGCAGTCGTCCATCTTGCAGGCGAGGGCATCTTCAATCGCCGCTGGAGCCAGGCGTTCAAGGACTTGATTTATTCAAGCCGCATCAAGAGTACGGATAACATCGTCGCGGCGCTCGGCAAGGCGGCGACTTCCTCCCCTCTCTCCTCCGGGGGAGAGGCGTCGGGGGTGAAGGGGAAAGTGCTGATCAACGCCAGCGCCATCGGCATCTACGGCCCGCACGGCGACGAAGAGTTGAGCGAAGACAGCCTGCCCGGCAACGACCGATTGGGAGAAAGCCGCCCAGGCCGCGACGGTGCATGGCGCCCGCGTCGTCCTGTTGCGCACGGGCATCGTGCTGGACAAGAACGGCGGCGCGCTCAAGCAGATGTTGACGCCGTTCAAGATGTTCGCCGGCGGCCCGGTCGGCTCCGGCAAGCAATGGATGAGCTGGATTCACAACGAAGACGAAGTCGGCCTGATCCTGTTCGCGCTGGATCATTCGGAAATCAGCGGCCCGTTGAATGCGACGGCGCCGAACCCGGTGACAAACCGCGATTTCGCGACGGCGCTCGGCAAGGCGCTGGGCCGACCGAGTTTTTTCCCGACGCCGGGTTTCGTATTGAGCGTGATGCTCGGCGAATCGGCGCAGATCGTCACGAGTGGCCAACGCGTGTTGCCGAAGAAGGCGCTCGCGGCGGGGTATGCGTTCAAGTTTACGGACGTGGAGGCGGCGCTCAGGGATTTGTTGGGCAATTAGTCAAAATGCACCACGTTCATTTTCGTAATTGCCAAATCGCCGGATCGCGCGAACAATGGAACACCGACAAGTTGATAACGCGACCGGGTTTGACGCGATAATACACTGCGAATGGGAAGTTCGACGCGATGGCTTCGCGAATATCACTCAAGACCACTGGATAGCGCAACGGATCGTTGACAATCTTGTCGAGTAATTCTTCAATGTGATCGATAAACTCCAATCCAAGACCTGACCGCTTGTTTTCATACCATTCAGCCGAATTCACAAATTCGGCATCGGCGACCGGCCGAAAAATGAGTTTGTTGCTCATCGTTTGATCCGGGCAATCGCATGCGCTTTGACTTCCTCCCAAGGAACCACGTCGTCCGGATTTGCATCATCGTCGGCAAGGCGCCGTTCGAGTTCTAATTTTTGCGATTCACTCAATGGAATCCGTTCCGACTCGGCCGCGATGCTGTCCCAAATCTCCTGCACGAGGGCAAGCCGGACGTCACGCGGAAGTTGATCAATCCAAAGGCTCTTGATTGTCGGTGTCATCTTACCACCTCCTGAAGTCATGCTAACAAACGACAACGGTAAATGCAAACGGTCCCGGGCGAATTCGGCAATGTGGTCAAACACACCACTCCACGTCCGCCTCCCCGTCGCGCACGTCGCCGATCACGTACGTCTTGACCCCCTCGTCCTCCAGTTGCCGCTGAATGCTGTCCGCGAAAAATCGGCTCACGATCATCACGAAGCCGATGCCGTTATTGAAGACCTTGTCCATCTCCGCTTGCTCAATGTCGCCGAGCTTTTGCAGCCACGTGAACACCGGCGGGATCGGCCAACTGCCGCGCTTGATGAAGACGCGCTTGCCTGGCGGCAGCACTCTCGGAACGTTTCCGGGCAAACCTTCGCCGGTGATGTGCGCGAGGCCGCGGATGACGTGCTTCTTGATCGGATAATGCGCGAGCACTTTGTGGATCGGCTTCACGTAGATGCGCGTCGGCGTCAACAACGCCTCGCCGACGGTCGTGCCTAGCTCATCGACTCGATCGGTCGCCTTCAAGCCCGCGTGTTCGAAGACGATCTTGCGAGCGAGCGAGTAACCGTTCGAGTGAAGACCGGTGCTCGCCAGGCCGAGAACGACGTCGCCGGTTTGGATCGATCGGCCATCGATGATGTGCTCGCGTTCGACGACGCCGACGCAGAAGCCGGCCATGTCGTAATCGCCGGGTTGATAAAAGTCGGGCAATATCGCCGTCTCGCCGCCGACGAGGGCGCAGTCGGCCTCGATGCAGCCGTCGCTGATGCCCTTGATGAGATCCTTGATGAGCGGCGGATCGTCTTTGGGCAGCGCGAGGTAATCGAGGAACAACAGCGGTTCGCCGCCGGTGCAGAGACAGTCGTTGACCGACATTGCGACCAGGTCGATGCCGACGGTGTCGTGCCGGTTCATCAACGCGGCGACCTTGAGCTTGGTGCCGACGCCGTCGTTGCAGGTCACGAGAACCGGATGGCGATAGTTCTTAGCGAAGAGGCGCAGGTTGCAATCGAGACTGAAGAGACTGGCGAAACCGCCGAAGCCGTCCATCACACGAGGCGTGTGCGTGCGTTTGATGAACGGGATCATCCCGGCGAGGCTTTGCTCGTAAAGATCGATGTCCACGCCGGCGGATTGGTAGGTGAGCTTCTTTTTCGACATGCGAACATTTTAGCGGAACACCCCGCTTGCGGCTTCGCGCTCACCCCGCATCCGGAGGTGCTAAGCCGCCAGCGTTTGCGCCGGTTGCTCGAGCAAGTCCCAGAGATCGGTATCGAGCGCGCCCAAGAGTGGTTTCAACGAACTGGCCATGATTTGCACGCGCGTCAGGCCGTTCCACGTCAAGGCGAGGCGATTCCAGAGCAGGCGAACGCGATAGGAATCTTTACCTAATTCGACAGCGCACCTTTGATCCTATGGTGGGATACAGGAACGCATGCG
>DAIOGM010000223.1:0-11663 GCA_036745215.1 Gemmataceae bacterium | reverse complement strand
CGGTGCCGGGCCGGTGAGGGGCTTGCTTGGCGGTAAGGCCTCACCGGCCGCTTCTGTCGTTGATCGGTAGGACGGTTTTGCAACTCATCCTACACTACTTCGCTTGCTTCGTGTCATTGAGCCACTGTTGATACTCCGGCGTCTTCTTCCAGCGTTCGTAGGCCGGGCCGGGGCCGACCAGGTCCACGTCGGCGCCGAGGTCCTTGCCGTCCTTGCCGGCCTTGAAGCCGGGGCTGTCGGGGTTAAGGCGGAAGTCGTCGGGCCTCAGGAGGTCGAGGTCGGCGGCAGTCCGGGCGCGAAGATCGCCCCCTTGAAATCGGACCCGCCCTTCCAGCGATCCGGTTTCCTCCACTCCCCAGAAGCGTTTCCAATCTGCCAGGCTCGTCGGGCCGTACGGCGGCTCGCCCTTCCCATCGATAGTCCATCTCACCGAGGTGCTGCCGGGAGCAAACAGGTTGCGCTCGCCCCGCCACCGGAACAGGCGCAGCAGAGTCGCCTCAGCTTCCGCCGGCTTAAGCACGGCCGTCTTGTCACGGGACTGCGCGAAGCCCAACGTATTCACAGTATCAATAAGGCACCCTGAAACTTCGAGGCGGATCGGTTGCAAGCCTTGTGGGGAATCGCTGCCGGACAAGGGGTTGGGGAGCGACAGCCGGAAAGCCTCGAGGCCCGTCACGATTGTGCTTCGCTCGACCTGAATCGCGATGTCCTGAAGCGCGGGATCATAATTGAGACCGATCCCACCCCATGTGGCCCAAAGCAGGCAGTTATCGAAGCTGACGCGTGCACCGGGAGGATGCTGCCCACCTTGGTTTCCCTCCAATGACTGAAACTCACAATTGCGGAACACACAAACAGGCGAATGAGTCGCCGTGACCTTGGACCGGAATCGACAGTTGGCGGCCCGCAGGGGCGCTTCATGAATGTGCACGACGATGGGCCAATCTCCCCACGGCGCTCGATGGAGTTCCAGCCCTTCCAGCACCAGCGCCGCAGTGGACTTCAACAAGGCAACATTGTGGCGAATCGCTTCTGGACTTAACTTGATGACCGGCCGGAAGCCCGCGCCAGCCCGGATCGTGAGGGCAGTTCGCTGAATGTTGATCGGCTCGCTGACAAATGGACCGTTGCCGCGGATTTCGATGGTGTCGCCGCTCTGCGCCTTGTCCACCGCCGCGGCCAGGGTTGCGAACTTCTGCTCGGCCTTGGCTTCCTTGGGCAGGATGATGAAGGGTTGCGCGACTTCGGCGGATTTACTCGGGGGCAGTTCCTTGATCTCGATCTTCTTGAAATGGACGGTGGTGATGCTCGCGCCCCAGGACTGCAACGCCAGGTGGCCGCGGCGGTATTGCTCGGTGGCGTCGCGATACTGGGCCGTCGGTTGGCCGTTGACGAGCGTTTGCATGTCAGGGCCCCGGGCGATGATCTCGAGCAGGAACCACTCATCGGGCCGGTGCGGATTCGGCGGCCCCTGCTTGAGGACGCCTTCGGCCGCGGTGTGGCCCAGCGGCCACGTCAACGAACCGGTATGAACCGGCCAGTTGGTGCGCACGCCGATCTGTGCCTCGTAGCCACTCATGCGTTCGAGGCTTTTGTCTTTCGTCGCGCGAAGGGCAAAGGCAGTGCGGAAGATCACGCCTGCGTCCCCGGTCGGATTGATCTTGGCTTGGGCGCGGAGTTGGAAGTTCTCGAAGTCTCCACGTTCCGAGAACAGGTAGGACGTTCCCCCCCCGAGAGCAACGATGGCGCCGTCCTCGACGGTCCAGACATTCTTGGTGTCGTCCGGATGCTTCTTCCAGCCATCCAGGCTCGTGCCGTTGAAGAGCTGCACCCAGCCGTCGTTCCCCGCGGCAGCGCCGTCGCGCCGCGAAATGCCCGTCACGTCGAAAAGCGGGCGGCCTTGCGCGTCCTTGGCGGACATCGTCGCGTGACGTTCGTCGTCGTTCGGGAACGTCCAGGTGCCGGTGAATCGGCCGCCCAGCGACTTCCAGGTGAGCGTCTTTTCTTTCGGGTCGTCCCAGGCGCAGTCGGCCTCCATCGCTTCGCCGTCGCCGCCGAAATGCCAGAGCCGATAGATGCGGCGGAATTCGTCATAGCCGAGCAGCCAGTACTCCATGCGGTCGCCATGCTCATGCTTTTCATAGCTTTCGACAAAGCGATGCGCCAGGATGGGGGCGGCCTTGTTCGTGGTGCGCGACTGAAACTTTTTGCCACCCAATTCGGCCAGGGTCACGTCCACCGTGTTGTTCCAGGTGCCGACCTGGCGATCCAGGAGCGCGAACTCCGCCGGCCGCTTGGGATCGACCGGCGCCTTCGGGCCGACGGCCATGTCTTGGGTGCGCTGCATTTTCTTCGTCTGCCGCAGCGTCACCTCGCCCAGGGCGTCCTTGATCTCCGTCGTGATCTCGACATGATTCACGTCGACCCAGCGTTCGACGTGCGTGATCTTGTGCCACAACGGCAACGTGCCGCGGTAGGTCATGGTTTGCGTTTTCATGTCCCATTCGCCGTCGATTCCGGACTGGATCGCATGAATCGCGGTGTGCGAGCTGAGGAACCAACGCTTGAAGTTCGTCCCGTCGCCGGCGTAGCGATGCACGGTGAGCGTCTCCGAACCCTGATCGTAGGTCGTGTAGGAGCGCAGAAACTTCTCGTTGGCGATCCAGTCGAAACGCACGATGCCCTTGGCCGGGTCCTGTTTCGGCAGCGTGGTCTCGACGTCGATCGACCACGTGCCGACGAGTTGCGGCAGCACGTCTTCGGCGTGCAGGACGGCGCCGTGTCTTGTTCGAAAAGGATTGAAGTAAAGCGCGGTGCCAGCGAGCAATACCACGCACCCGAGAGCCGCGCCGGCGCGCAGCCAATTGCGGCGCGGCTTTGTCGAGCCGAGCCCCGTAAGGGGCCGGTTGATGGCGTCGGCGGCCGTCGTCTCAACCGCGGCCTTACGGCCCTCGGCTCGCCCGGCTTGCACGTCCGCCAAATGTTCGCCAAGCAATTCTGCGACTTCTTTCGCCGTCTGGAAGCGCTCGGCCGGGTCCTTGGCGTGCAGCCTCTCGATGATCGCGACCAGCCAGTCGGGAACATCGGGATTGCTCTCACGTATTGGTCGCGGCGTCTCCTCGCAAACGCGTTTGAGCACCGCCATCGTGCCGCTGGCGCGAAACGGAGCGTGGCCGGTGCACATCGCGTAGAGAACGCTGCCCAGGCTGAACAGATCGGTGCGCTGGTCAACCGGCTCGCCACGGGCCTGCTCAGGGGACATGAAGTACGGCGTTCCGGTGATGACTCCGCTCTGCGTCAAACTGGCATCGGCGGCGGCGCGGGCCAGGCCGAAGTCGGTGATCTTGACCCGCTCAATCCCGTTCTCCAACAGGATGTTGGCCGGCTTGACATCCCGGTGCACTAATCCCTGGGCGTGCGCCGCGGCTAAACCCGCGGCCGTCTGCATGCCGATGCGAACGATTTCCGCCAGTTGCAATGGCCCGTTGCGGTCGAGCCGTTCCTGCAACGACATCCCAGAAACATACTGCATGACCAGGTAGGGATGACCGGCGGTTTCCTCGACGGCGTGAATCGTGACGATATGGTCATGGCTGACCGCCGCGGCCGCCTGCGCCTCGCGCGTGAAGCGTTTGCGTGCGGTGCCGTTGGCCGCCAGTTGTGCCGCCATCACTTTGATGGCCACGACTCGGTGCAGCTTCTCGTCGAAAGCTCGCAGCACCACGCCCATGCCGCCGCGGCCGATGACTTCAAGGACTTCGTAATGGCCCAGCCGGCCGAGCGTGCCGGGCTTGTCCGAAGCAACCAGAAAATCGAGTGCCTCATTGCCGCCATCGCCCGGTAGTTCGTCCTGCGTATCCCCGGTACTTGCTTGGCCGGCAAGCTCCTCGGCAGCACACTGGATTGCCGGCTTTCCCAGAAAGCTGTCCTCGACGTCGTGCGATTGGAGCAATGTTTCCATGCGCTGGCGCAACACCCCGTCGCCGGCGCAAGCCTGGTCGAGGTAGGCGGTCCGATCGCTCGGCGTTTTCTTTTCGAGTGCTTCTGCGAAGATCGTCTCTTCGGTCATTGCCAAACCCTCATCGGGACGCGATGGCGTCGCCGGGCCTCACCCTACAATGCGACGAAAAGGGCGCGCCGACCTCACGGATTCTTTTTTTTGATGTGATTACGACAGTCCATCCGGCGCAGACGCGTCGCCGTCGGCTATTTCGGTGCGAAGCCACGCCCGCGCGTACGCCCAGTAGCGGTCCGCCGTGGCAGCCGAGATCCCGAGGGCTTCGGCCGCCTGATCAACCGAAAGACCGGCGAAATGGCGCAACTTGACCAAGTCGGCCTTGATCGGGTCGTGTTCGGCAAGCTTGTTGAGTGCCTCGTCCAGCGCCAGCAGATCCTCACCGAGCGCGGGCGCGGTCAGTTGAAGTTCGTCAACGTCTTGACGAACCATGCCGCCGCCGTGCTTGTCGCGGAGTTTGCGGCGAGCATTGTCAACGAGGATCCGCCGCATCGCCTCGGCTGCCGCGGCGAAGAAATGCCCGCGATTGTCCCAGCGCCGATTGGCATCCCCGCCGACGAGCCGAAGATAAGCTTCATGGACCAGACCGGTAGCCTCAAGCGTCTGTCCTGGCTTTTCCTGCGACAGTTTTTGAGCGGCGAGCCGGCGTAACTCGTCGTAGACAACCGGCAAGAGTTGCTCGGCTGCGTGCCGATCGCCTTGTTCGATTGACGTGAGGATTCGAGTTACATCATTCATCACGAGCTGCCGATCGAAGCAACGAATCGTGGGCTAACCCTGAGGGCGCAGACGGTACCGTCGCAAATCCGCTCCGCACACGTTTGATGTCCGCCGGTTCCGAAGAAGTGCTCTCGGGAAGGGGAAGCCACCGCGGATAAAGAGCAAGGATTGATCATACTCGTGGACAGACACGAAAGCGAGCAATTGCCGGCAAAAGCGGCCCGCCGTGATCGATCTTGGAACGACAGGCGGCCTTGCCCAAAAAAAGGTGAGGACCGGGGGCGCTCATTTCGGAAACGGTTGGTGATGTGCGTATCAAAAAACGCCGCCGCGGAGCGATTAGCTTCCGCGGCGGATCACGTGCTCGGTCATGAAAAGATGCTACTTGGCGTCTTTCGTGGTCTCGAAAATCTTCGGCACGTCGGCCATGATCTTGGTGATGGCCGTGTCGTTCAAGCCGCCCTTTTTGAAGACGTGGTTGGCAACGACCGTCCGTTTGTTGTAAAGCACCACGGTGATGTCGGCATCCTTGGCGACGTTGTATCCCGGAGGACCAGCGGGATTGTCGATGCTAAGGATGCACTTCTTGAGCCCTTCCTTCTTGGCAAGGGCTTCAAGCCGGTCGCTGAGCTTCTCGTCGTCGGTCAGGAATACGACGAAGCTGCCCATTTTTTCCTTGGTGTGCTTGGCAGTTTCGGCATCAATTTGCTTGACCAAACTGGTCAAGGAGTCGCTGACTTCGCGAGCGAAGATCATCGGGACTGGGTTGAGGCCGTTCTGTCAGACCAGGCAGTTTTTCTTGCCGGCGCTTGCGCCGTTGCAATTGAGCGGATGAAACGGCCCGCGGTTCAAATCCTTGGAGTAGATGGGTTCACCTACCGCCGGACCCGATTTGAGGGCATCGCCCGCCGTCCCGACGCCAACCGTCAGCACAGCAGCAGCAATCACCCCCATCGCAATGCGATGCTTCATGGTGAGACTACCTTTTTGAGAAGAATAGAAATCTCGCCTATCCAAAAGGCGGACAGGGTGATGATAAATCTGTGGCGTTCGAATTGAAACGCTGGTAATTGTGATACCCAACTGAGCGGGCATTAGCCTGCCTTATCAGTTGCAATCTTAGGATCGGCGCTGTTCGAGGTGAACTGACGGATGCAGTGCTGCAATTCATTGGTGGTTGTGTGGTTAACGTGATATGACGCGCCGAATGCGTTCGGCGTTCTATGCAACTAGGGTAACATAGTAGGTAAAAGACTGGATTTTTTCGGGCAAATGGACATCGCTTCCGTACTATGCACACAGAGTTGTAGACACAAGGTTCTACGGCGAAGGTGACAGCCGTGCTTGACGTTACTCCAATCCTGATGGAGCAATTTTCGCTCAAGTGGCGGTTCACGGACCCGCGCTATCGGGTGTTGCCTCCGGTTCATCTTGAACAAGTGAAGCCACTGTCTTTGGACTCCTCACGGCGGCTTTGGGACCTGACCTTGCCGCTTCACAAGGATCTGCCGTTTACGCCGGGCTTTTTCCGCGTCGTCGAGTCGATACCGCTCGATAATGCCGAACCGACAGCTATCCGGGCTGTTCGGAAGTGGCTTTTTGCCCGCGGTGTGCCGTTCAAGACGCCCGTGTATCTCAGCTATCAGCCAGATGAGGCGATAGCGACCACTTGGAAGATGGTCATCAAGTATTGGGACGATTTTTGGTATCCTGGCTCTGACGATTTGACTATCGTTGACGACTCCTTCGCGTGGGCATTATTATTTTGGCACGAGAGCGAGGCGTTCTTTGGCGACAACCGCAACCGTCCGGAGCGCCGTAGAACCAACGGATGAAGCTGACCGGGTCCGCCATCCTGGTTTCGCGCGTGGCTAAGTTCTTGCAGGCGGCCCCGGCAGCTTATCCTTATCGTTCGGCGAAAGAGGAAGCAGGGGATGGCGGACAACAGCTTGCCCGACCTCAGTCCGGCCGCTTTGAGTCGGCTTGTCGCCGGAATGACGACGGATGAGGTGGAAGCGATCGTCGGCCGTTTCCATCGCCCCAACTTGTACGAAGGCCGTGAGTATTTCTCGTGGATCGGCGACGGTGGCATGTTGCGGGCCTCCTTCAACGGACCAGGCCGGACGTTGTCCGCTGCCGTGCTTTGGACGCTCGAGGCACAGCGCCCACTATATCTCGGCCCCGACCGCCGCCGCAGGACGCGGCAATCCACGGTCATGCAGACTTGGTACTGCATTCCGTGTCGCCAGCGGTATCGTCAACCGCAGTCCGGCCGACCGGTGATTTGTTCGGAGTGTGGCGGCAGTTGCGAGCGGGCGATAGGAAGCATCCGCGTGCCGTCACCCAAGCACACCAAGGCGTGGGATAGGTTTTGGGTGCAGTACAAAGCTGAGTTGGAATTGCTCGATGCTTACGGGCGCAGCGAATTTCATGAAGCGGTCAAACTTGAGTTGTTCGACATTAAGTTGCCCAAGCGGCGCCGAACCAAAAGTTGCAGATGACCGGGCCGCCATCTCGGCTTCGCGCGACACGACGTTTTTGCAGGCGGCCCGGCAACTGAACTTGGTCGTTCGCCACCAAGAAGGAGCCATATGGGACTCTTCTCTCGCAAATCGTCGTCGCCATCCAGTCGGCTTGCGGACGCCGTCGCCGCGGACGTTGCGGAAGCGTTTGCTCGTTTCGTCGCCGATCGGGGCGATGACTCCATCGTCGCACTTGCCCTGTGCTCCGTGGACGATGCGGCGCCGCCCTACATCATGGGCGCCACGCTGGATGACATTGGGCCGATCAAGGGTACGGAGGACAGCTGGCGTGCGGATCCCGCCGATTGGTCCTGGAACGACGAGGGCAACAAGTACCGCTACGACAAAATCATCGACGAGATGCTCGATCATCAACCGGACTCATTCGAGGAACATGGCCGCGACATTTTTGAGGGCATCGTGGCAGGTTTGAAGAAGTTCGACGCGAGCGGCTGCTTCAAGGGCAAACTTCCGCGCGAACAAATGTTGCTGGTGTTGTGGATCAACGATCCCGAGGAGCACAACGCAAGCGCCGTGATGAAGTGGGTGGAGCAAATGAATCCGAAGCCGGTTGCCAAGTGGTTCAACGCGGTCTATTCGTATCGGCCGTAGGCGTTGGCGAACCAGCCGAAACTAACGACGGGCTTGCTCGGGCGGATCGTCCCAGTCGAGGTTCATCTCGCGAAGCTGTGTGCGAACGGCGCGCAGGTCCCAGAAGCAACGGAACTGGCCGGCGCCGCCGCCCACCAGGACGTCGGCGTTCCGCGTGAAGCCGTGCAAGAACGCCGCTACCTTCCGCGGCGCCGTTTCCAGGCTCATGTACTCGGCGCCGGTAGCCGGATCGAAGAGCTGGATCAGCTTTGGAGTCGTGTCGAGCGCCAGAATTTGTGAATCCTTGGAGAATGCGGCGCCGCCGTTCCAGTTGCCGTGCGATTTGCGCGGGAACGTCCGCACCAGTTGAAAGGAGGGAACGTCCCACAAGCGGAAGTCGTCCGGATTGCACGTGAGGAGCCATTTCCCGCAGGGACTGAAGAGCGGATAAGCGGACATGGGCGCGGGCACCTCGGCGGCGAGCTTGCCGGTGCTGGTATCGCGGACAAGGACGCGCGTGCCTTGCCAGTTGCCGGTCGCCAACCACCTGGCATCGGGGCTGATGGCGATCGAGGCGACGCGCGGGTGATCGCGCCAGACATGGACATTCTGACGTTTTTCGAGATCGCGCCAGTAAACGGCCTCCTTCGCACCAACGAATGCGAGATACTTACCGTCGCGCGACAGAGCGCCCCCGCAATGATGAGCGGGCAGATTGATCAGTACTTCCGGTTCGCCCAGGGTCAAACCGGTCGGGCCTTCCAGCCGGATCGGCCAGCGTAAACACCCTGTCTCGATCGACGCAATGATCCCTCGCCCGTCCGGCGTGAATTGCACGCCGCGCACCGGGAATAACGGTTGCGATGCCACGAGTTTGCCGCTCGCCAGTTCGTAAATCTCCATGCCTTTGGGACCGTTATTCGCATACCAGCGACCGTCCGGGCTCAGGCCCCCTTCGAAGTTGGCATTCGCCACCGGCGTCCGGCGACATTCGGGCGCCGTGTGAAACTCCCAGATGCCCATGCGGTTGCCGGCGCCGAACGCGATGCGCCGATCGTCGGGAGAAATGCCTGCCACTTGGCCCGACGCGATGATCTCGCAACGTCCCGTGAAGAGGTCCCAGATGCGGGCGCTTCCGTCTCCCGCGCTGGCCAGCAACCAGTCGCCGCGATGGCTGATAAGCATGCCGATGAAGGGCATTTCGTCGCCGTGGAGCACCATCGGTTTGGTTTTTTTTGGATCGGCCATGTCATAAACGGATATCTGCGATCCCACGCATGCCGCAAGCCGTTGGCCGCCCGGAATCCAGCGCACCGGTCCCGCCGCCACGGTTGACGTTTTCCGCACTAGTTGCTGCTCGATTGCCAGTGACGGCAGGCGCCGGATTTCCACGCCGGTCGCCAGATGAACGGCCAGCACTTTACTCGCGGGATCGAATGCGAACGCGGCGGGGCCGGTGGGCAACGTCTTGACGACGGTTTTGCTTGCAATATCGACAAGGACCCACTCATTCCTCTGCGTCGTCAAGGCAAGCCAGCGATCGTCGGCGCTGAACGCAACGGCTTGCGGATGGCCGCCCTCGTGTTCCCAGACACGCTCTTTTTTCTGGAGGTCCCACACAGCAAAACGCAGGCTGTGGTCATCGTGGTATTTCACGCCCACGTAACGCCCCGAAGCGGAAAAATGCGCAAGAGTGGCATGAGGCCCCGGCCATGACAGCCAATCAAGTTCTTTGCGGTCGTCCATCGACCGAATGGAGACGTTGCCCTTCATATCTCTCACCGCGTAGGCTCGGGCGTCCGGATGCGTGCCGATCCAGGTGAATCCGTCTGCCCGGTTTTCCCACTCGCGAATGAGCGTCACGTCCGGGCTGAGCAACAGCGCCGCTGCCTCGTTGCGCAACTCCAGCGAAGTTCGGATCTCAGCCGCCTTGCGGATGACTTCCAATCCTTGCTTGCGAAAGCCCGGTTGTTTGGCGAGGCGCAAGGCGCGTGCCTGAGCCAGATAGGCAGCGCCGAGATTATCCAGAGCCTGGTCGCGTTCGTGTTGACTCTTCTTTTCCGCCTTCACTGCGCGTTCTTCGTTCGATCGGGCCGTGTTGCGTTCGTCGCGCAACAGGACGTTCATCCCGGTGGCGCCGAGCGTCATCATGACCAGGAGAATGGCGACGAAGCCCGTCAATGTCGCCACAAGCGGATTGCGTTTCGCCCAGCGCCAGACGTGCTCGGTGGATGCCACGCGCCGCGCCTGGATGGGACGATCCTCCAGGAACCGCTGCAGGTCGTCGGCAAGTTCGGCGCCGGTCTGATAGCGGCGCTCCGGGTCGCGGTCGATTGCCTTGAGGACGATCGTCTCCAGGTCGCGTGGAATGCTGGGCCGAATTTTGCGCGGCCGCGGCGGATCGGCCGTGCGAATCTGCTCCAGAAGCGACTCGCGATCGCTGGCTTCGTAAGCGGGCTGCAGCGTGAGCATCTCAAAGAGCGTGATGCCGAGGCTGAACAGGTCGCCGCGAACGTCGGACTTGCCCTCGAACCGCTCGGGCGCCATGTAGCGCAGGGTGCCAACGATGTCGCCGGCGTGCGTGAGGTTCTCGGTATCGGCGGTCGCCTTGGCGAGGCCGAAGTCGGTGACCCACACCGTTCCCTTGTCGTCGAGGATGAGGTTGGACGGCTTGATGTCCCGATGCACCGTCCCCTTGGCGTGAGCGTAGGCCAGGGCGTCGGCGACCTGCTTGCCGATCTTCGCGACGCTCTGCCAGTAGACGTTGCGTGTTTCGGTATTGGATGTCATTGACGTCGAGATCGCCGACGCCGACGCCGCTTCAACGGTTGCTCCCCTCGCCCCTCCGGGGGAGAGGGGTTGGGGGTGAGGGGGATCACCTGACTTGATTCCGCCGACGAGCGATTGCGCCATCTGCCAGGCGGTGGCGGAGGCCGGTCCTTGCGTCGAACTTCTGGCGACGGCCTCGCGCCCCTCCATCCGCCGCAGTTCGACGAGCACCTGATCCATGCCCAGGCCGATGATGTACTGCATCACGTAGTAGTGCAAGCCCTGGTCTTCGCCGACGCCGAACACAGGGACGATATTGGAATGATGCAATCCCGCCGCCGCCTTGGCCTCGCGCAAGAACCGGTTCAGTGACGTATCGCCGAACGCACGGCCCGGCAACACCTTGATCGCCACGCGCCGGCCCAGCGATAGCTGCTCCGCCTCGTACACGACGCCCATGCCGCCGCGGCCAAGCTCACGCAGAATCCGATAGTCGCCGAGCTGCTCCAGATTCAGGCCCGATTTGCTTGGCTTGGGGCCGGCGTCATCCACCGTCATTTCGCCGACGGCCGGCCTGAATTGCTCGAGCAACTCCAGCGCCGGGAACAGGTCGCGGATTTCCTGCGCCAGATGGGGAAAACGTTCGGAGTATTCGCTGAGGCTCGGCGTTTCGCCGCGCCGCCGACGCTGGGCGAATTCCTCCGCCAGTTGATCCAGTTGCACGCGATCTTCGATGGAATCGTTCACAACGTTCTACCTCCGTCACGCGGATGGCGTGCTGTCCTCAAGAATGAAACGTCGGCAGGTCTGGCATCGGTTGGTTTCTCGGACATGATTGGCTCCGATTGGTTGAGCATTCCGTCACTCGAAGAAACCGCTCGCCTGCCCCAGTGCATCCTTCAGTCTTTTCAACGCCCGGATGTAGCGATTGCTCGCCGCCGACTTTTGCAGCCCGAGCACCTCGGCCGCTTCGGTATTGGTCAGCTCCTCGAAGTGCCGCAATGTCAAGATTTCCCGATCGAGCGGATCCATCGCGTTGAGCACTT
>DAIOGM010000222.1:2116-11743 GCA_036745215.1 Gemmataceae bacterium | reverse complement strand
CCGAGGCGGTCAAGGGCAAGCAGCGACGAAGTCAGCGGTCACGGTAAACAGGTACCTGCGAATTCGGCATTCTACTTCGGTTTTTACACGACGGTACCGGAACAAACAATGCCCTATCAACTTTGCAAAATGTCCGACGATTTCATGAAGGATCCAGAAGAAATGGACTCTCACAAAGAATGCCATTTCTATCTTGAAGGATCTTATCAATTCATGCTTAGGAATGAGTATGTGACAACGTCATTCTTCGTGCCGTTGTTGTTTAAGGCCCACGAGCGGAAGATCAAGAGTTATTCGGTGCAGGATACGGTCGAACCATGGCACGTTTGGCGTGGACAACTCATGTCGGGCGGGACTCTACAAGTTGGTGGAATACAGTGACCGAATCGTCCAGAGGGAAATTGCCATGTCCATCACCGTTGAAGCCACCTATGAAAACGGCGTACTTAAACTCGCCCCGCCGATTTCACTGAAGGAACACGAAAAGGTTACTGTCACGATTCAACCTGCCGTGAGCCTGGCGCGACTGACTACCGGCATGATTCCATGGACGGGAGATTCGGAGACGCTTGAACGGGTCGCTCGTGATCCGGAGTTCGGCATCTTGGAGTCGCGACACTTTGAGAATGCGGGCGAAAGGAAAACGGTATGACCACTATCGCAAAAACCGAACACCCCCACATCGTCCGCCGCGAAGGCGTTTGCGGCGGCGAACCGATCATCGACGGCCTGCGCGTCACGGTTCGGCATGTCGCGACGCTGTATCTTCAGGGCGAAACCATCCTCGAAATCGCCGACGCTCTGAATATCACCGAAGCCCAGGTTTTCCATGGCTTGAGTTACTTCTTCGATCATCGTGACGAGATTTCCGCACTCATCACTCAGGAAGAGCAGGCCCATGCCGGATTCAGCCGCGACTGAAGAATTGTTCGTTCGCCTCTACCTCGACCGACATATCAAGAAACAACTCGTCGTCGATCTTCGTCAGCGCGGGTTTGATGTGTTGTCAACGGAAGAAGCGGGAATGGACATGGCTTCGGACGAAGATCAATTGGCGTTCGCCGTCAAACAAGATCGCACGATTCTCACTTTCAACATCCGCGACTTCGCTCCTCTACATGATCAATGGCTGGCGGACGCCCGACCACACGCCGGCATCATCGTTTCCCAACAGCTAGGTAGTCGGCACTATGGCGTATTGTTGGCTCGGATGCTTCGATTGCTCGATCAAATGATCGCGGAGGAAATGCGAAACAACTTCGTCCATCTCGAACAATTCAAATAAGCTTTCGTGCCGACGTTTCTTCAAAGTCATATCCATTGCCGTCTGCGCGCCGATTTGCGAGAATCGCTTGGTGGAGTTGGCAAACTTGATGGAGATGCAATATGAAACCAATCACCCGCCGCGCCTTCGCCTTGCAAACCGGCGCCATCCTGGCCGGCGCCGGCGTGGTCGGCGCGGCGCAGCCGGAGCGGCGCGAGCGGTTGCCCGTGGCGGCGATTGTCACCGAGTATCGCACCAACTCGCATGCGGATGTCATCGTCGGCAAGATTCTAGAGGGCTTCGATCAAGACGGCGGCGCGGGGCCGGCGCTGCGGTTGGCGGCGCTCTATACCGATCAGGTGCCCAAGAATGATCTGAGCCGAGAGCTGGCGAAGAAGCATGGCTTTCGCATCGCGCGAACCATCGAGGAAGCCATCACGCTCGGCGGCGACAAGATCGCGGTCTCCGGCGTCCTCAGCATCGGCGAGCACGGCGACTATCCCTACACCAAGGAGACGCGCCAGCACATGTATCCGCGGCGACGCTTTTTCGACGCCATCGCCGACGTGTTTCGCAAACACAAACGCGCCGTGCCGGTCTTCAGTGATAAACACCTGGCATACGCCTGGCGCGACGCCAAGCACATGTACGACACGGCTCGCGATTTGAGCATTCCGTTTTTGGCGGGCTCGTCGTTGCCGGTGGCGTGGCGGACGCCGGAGTTGAATTTGCCGATGCGCTGCGAATTGACCGACGCGATGGCGCTCGGCTACGGCGGCCTCGAGTCGTACGGGTTTCATGCGCTCGAGACGCTGCAGTGCATGGTCGAACGGCGGCGCGGCGGCGAGACCGGCGTCACGTCGGTGCAGGCGGTGACCGGGGATGGCATCGCGGCGGCGCTGAAGGATCGCCGCTGGTCGCGCGAGTTGCTCGACGCCGCGGCCGCGACGACGCCGATGCCGCCGCGCGGTCGGCCAAAGGAGTTGGCCAAGAACGCGACGTTCTTTCTGATCGAGTATCGCGACGGTCTCAAGGCGTGCGTCGCGATGAGCACCGGCCTCGCGTCGCAGTTCGCATTCGCCGGCCAGATCAAGGGCGAAGCTCGGTCGGCCGCGACGTGGTTCCGCTTGCAAGATCGCCGGCCGTTCGGGCACTTCGCGCATCTTTTGCGAGCGATCGAGCACACCGTTCACACCGGCAAGCCCGCGTATCCGGTTGAGCGCACGTTGCTGACGACGGGCGTTCTCGACGCGCTCATGCACAGCGCCGCGGAACGCAATCGCGTCATCAAGACGCCGGAGCTGGACATTCGTTACCAGGCTGTGGACTGGGCATTTGCTCGCGGCGTGCCGGCAGGTGAAAAATGACAGAACCACAGAAGGACACAGATCGACACAGATAATTCAATTCCCATCTGTGTTGATCCGTGTTCATCTGTGGTTAGCTCCTCAATTCAAAAGCCGCGGCGCGTGGGCAGCAGGCTGGTTCGCAGCACCAGATTGACAATTTTCTTGGCGCCGAGGTCGTCGGTCACCGTGATGGTGATCGTCACATTGAAGGCGACCGCTGTCTTGCCGCTAATCGTGATGTCACCAGTCGTAGGCGAAACAGGACTGATGGTCAGGCCGCTCGGCAATAGCTTCGAGAGCTTATAGGTAATATGACGTACACCGGTGCCGCCGGTGGCGCGGATCGTCAACGAGATTGGCACGAACCGCTTGACGATGGGCAACGTCGCGGGCACGACGCTGAGCGGCGGATTGACGGTCAGGATGGCCGCAGTCGTGGTTTCGGAGCCATGGATGTTGGTGTAGACGGCGCGGAAGCGGGCGCCGTTATGCGCCATCGACGGCCTCAGAATGCGGAGCGTGTTCGTGAAGACGCCGGTGAAGGCGGTGGTGTTGACCAGATTGACGTAGGTCGCGCCGCCGTTGAGGCTGATCTGCCAGCGCACGGTCGCTGCGGGCACGGCGGCGGCGGCGGCGCTGAACGTGACTGCCAGGCCCGCCGTCGTGATTTTGTTCGCGGGTTGCAGGATAATGCTCGGCTTCGACACCACGGTGAGGATCGCAGCGGTCGTGGTGGCGTTGCCGGCGGCGTTGGTGAAGACGGCGCGGAAACGGTGGCCGGTCATCGCGCCGAGGGCGGCGGCGATGGTCAGGTCCGTCGAGTTGACCCCGGAGTAGTCGGCGTCCGCGGCGAGGTCGCTAAAGTTGACGCCGCCGTCGCTGCTACGTTGCCACTGCACGTTCGGCACGGGGAAGCCGTTCGCGGCGGCGGTGAACGTGACGCTTTGCGAGGAAAGGACCGTCTTGTTGACGGGGTTGAGCGTGATCGTTGGCGCCTGGTTGATGGTTAGGGTGAAGGCTTGCAACGCGTCGGCGCCGATGCCGTTTTGCGCTGTGATGTCGAAGTGGTAAGTGCCGCCAACGTTGCCGACCGGAGGGCCTGCCAGGGTCGCGGCGCCGTTGCCGTTGTTGGTGAAGGTCAAGCCGTTGGGCAACACGAATGCGCCTTTGCTCAACGTCGGCGTTGGGAAGCCGGTCGCGGTTACGGTGAACGAACCGGAGACGCCGACCGTGAAGGTGGCGTTGTCGGCGCTCGTGATGGCGGGGGCTTGATTGACGGTCAGCGTGAAATTCTGCGTCGCGGCGCTGGCGATGCCGTTGGTCGCGGCGATCGTGAAGGTGTACGTGCCGCCGACGTTGGGGGCGGGCGTGCCGATCAAGGTGGCGGTGCCGTCGCCGAGATCGGAAAAGAACAAGCCCATCGGCATGATGAATGCGCCGATGTCGATCGTCGGTTTCGGGAAACCCGTTGTCGTGATGGTGAACGAGCCGGGCGTGGCGACGGTGAACGCAACGATGTTCGCGCTCGTGATGGCGGCGGCTTGATGGACCGTAAGCGTGAAATCTTGCGTCGCGTTCGTGCCGATGCCGTTTTGGGCGGTGATCGTGAAATGGTAAATGCCGCCGACGTTGCCGGTCGGCATGCCGCTCAATGTAGCGGTGCCGTCGAAGTTGTCCGTGAAGGCCAGACCCGGCGGCAGGATGAAGCCGCCGATGTTGAGCGACGGTTTCGGGAAACCTGTTGTCGAAACGGTGAACGAACCGAGCGTTTCGACGGTGAAGATGGCGGAATTCGCACTCGTGATGGCTGCAACCTGGTTGACCGTAAGCGTGAACGGTTGCGTCGCGGCGTCGCCGATGCCGTTTTGGGCGGTGATGGTGAAGGTGTAAATGCCGCCGACGTTGCCTGACGGCGTGCCGGAAAGCGTTGCGGTGCCGTCGCCGTTGTCGAGGAAGTTGACGCCGTTCGTCAAAACGAAGCCGCCGATGTCGAGCGACGGTTTCGGGAAGCCGGTCGTGGTGACGGTGAATGAACCTGCCGTGCCGACAGTGAACGTGGCGTTGTTCGCGCTGGTGATGGCGGCGGCCTGATTGATGGTCAACGTGAAGGATTGTACTGCTGCGCTGCCGACGCCGTTTTGTGCGGCGATGTCGAAGGTGTAGACGCCGCCGGTGTTGGCAGCCGGGACGCCTGACAGGGTCGCCGCGCCGTTGCCGAGGTTCACGAAAGATAGTCCGGGCGGCAGCACGAAGTCGCCGATGTTCAGCGACGGCGTTGGGAAGCCGGTCGTCGTGACGGTGAAGGAGCCGGCCGTACCGACCGTGAACGTTGTATTATTGGCGCTCGTGATGGCGGGGGCCAGATTGATGGTCAACGTGAAGGGCCGCGTCGCGTCGGGTGCGATGCCGTTTTGGGCGGTGATCGTGAAGGTGTAAATGCCGCCGACGTTGCCGGTCGGCGTGCCGGAGAGCGTCGCGGTGCCGTCGGCGTTGTCGAGGAATGCCAGGCCGTTTGGCAATTGGAAACCGCCGATATCGAGCGACGGCTTCGGGAAGCCGGTTGTGGTAACGATGAACGAACCCGGCGTGCCGACGATGAATGTTGCGGTGTTCGCGCTCGTGATCGCGGCAGCTTGATTGATGGTCAACGTGAACGGTTGCGTCGCAGCGCTGCCGACGCCGTTTCGTGCGGCGATGTCGAAGGTGTAGACGCCGCCGGAGTTGGCAGCCGGGGCGCCGGACAGGGTCGCGGCGCCGTTGCCGAGGTTCACGAAAGTTAGTCCGGGCGGCAGCACGAAGTCGCCGATGTTCAGCGACGGCGTCGGGAAACCGGTCGTCGTGACGATTAAGGAGCCGGCCGTGCCAACGGTGAACGTCGTGTTATTGGCGCTCGTGATGGCGGGGGCTTGATTGATGGTCAACGTGAATGGCTGCGTTGCGTCGGGTGCGATGCCGTTTTGGGCGGTGATCGTGAAGGTGTAAATGCCGCCGACGTTGCCGGTCGGCGTGCCGGAGAGCGTCGCAGTGCCGTCGCCCTTGTCGAGGCAGGCCAGGCCGTTCGGCAATTGGAAACCGCCGATATCGAGCGTCGGTTTCGGGAAGCCGGTCGTGGTGACGGTGAATGAACCTGCCGTGCCGACGGTGAACGTGGCGTTGTTCGCGCTGGTGATGGCGGCGGCCTGATTGATGGTCAATGTGAAGGATTGTGCTGCTGCGTTGCCGACGCCGTTTTGTGCAGCGATGTCGAAGGTGTAGACGCCGCCGGTATTTGCAGCCGGGGCGCCGGACAGGGTCGCGGCGCCGTTGCCGAGGTTCACGAAAGATAGTCCGGGCGGCAGCACGAAGTCGCCGATGTTCAGCGACGCCGTCGGGAAGCCAGTCGTCGTGGCGGTGAAGGAACCGGCCGTGCCGACCGTGAACGTTGTATTATTGGCGCTCGTGATGGCGGCGGCTTGATTGATGGTCAGCGTGAAGGATTGCGTCGCGTCGGGCGCGATGCCATTTTGCGCGGTGATCGTAAAGTTGTAGGTTCCGCCGACGTTGCCGGTCGGAGTTCCGGCTAACGACGCAGTGCCATTGCCGGGGTCCGTGAATGTTAACCCGGCCGGCAGGATGAAACCGCCGATGTTGAGTGACGGCGTCGGCAAGCCGGTCGTCGTGATGTTAAACGAGCTGGACGATCCCACGATGAAGATTGCGCTGTTGGCGCTGGTAATTTGCGGAGCGAGAACGGGCGGCGTGATGGTCAACGTGAAGCTCTGCGTCGCGTTGGGGTTGACGCCGTTTTGGGCGGTGATCGTGAATTGATAATTGCCCGCCGTGCCGGTCGCCGGCGTGCCGCTTAGAGTTGCGGTGCCGTCGCCGTTGTCGAGGAAGCTCACGCCCGTTGGGAACACGAATCCGCCGTCGCTCAAGGTCGGAATCGGGAAGCCCGTGGTGAGCACGTTGAACGTGCCAAACGTGCCTTCGGCAAACGTGGCGTGGTCGGCGCTGACAATGGCCAAGCCGTTGACGGTCAGCGTGAAGTTCTGCGTGGCGTTTTCGCCGATGCCGTTCGCGGCGGTAATCGTGAATGAATAGACGCCTTCGCTGCCCTGGGCCGGCGTGCCGCTCAACGTCGCGGCGCCGTTGCCGTTGTCGAGGAAACTCACACCGGCCGGCAAGGTGAAACCGCCGATGCTCAAGCTCGCCGAAGGGAAGCCGGTCGCTTGCACGGTGAACGAGCCGGCGGCGCCGGACGTGAACGACGTGTTGTTGGCGCTGATGATGGCCGGCGCTTGATTGACGGTGAGCGTGAAATTCTGCGTCGCATCCGGGGAAGCGGCGTTGTGGGCCGTGATCGTGAAGAGGTAAACGCCGCCGACGTTGCCGGTCGGCGTGCCGCTCAAGGTGGCGGCGCCGTTGCCGTTGTCGAGGAAGCTCAAGCCGGCGGGCAACAGGAAGCTGCCGATGCGGAGCGACGGCGCCGGGAAGCCGGTTGTCTCGATGGTGAAGCTTGCAGGGCTGCCGACGGTGAACGTCGCGTTATTGACGCTGGTGATGGTCGGCGGCACGTGGACGGCGAACGAACCGGAAAGAACGTTGGCGAAGCCGTTGCCTCCCGCAGTCAGGACATAGCCGGCCGCGCCCTGGGCGATCGTCAAATTGAACGTGGCAACGCCGTTGACCACCGGCTGCGTCACGAAGGTCGCTCCGCCTTGGAATGCGTGTTGGTTGATGGTGAGCGTGACCTGATCGACGTTGTTGCCGAGGAGCGGGTTGCCGGTGCTGTCGCTCACCAGGACTTTCACTTCGAACGGTTGGCCCGAAAGGAGCATAGCGGGCGGCTGCGTCTGGAAGCTCAACTGATTCTGCGTGACGACGAGTGTCAAGTTGGTTGGATTGAACTGCTCGGTGAACGCCAACGCGTTGCCGAGGAGGAAGCCATTCTTGACGGCGAAGTCGCCGGTGCGCGAAGCGAACGTGAGGACCGGGAAGGCGTCGTTGAGAACCGGCACAAAGCCGCCGGGGCGGGTCACGTTGATCGTGCCGTCCAGGGAAGCGGCGCCGGAAATCTGAAGCTGGTCGAACATCGTCGCACTGGCGATCTCGACGTCGAGGACGCCGGCCGCGGTTTGCGTGTAATCGCCGTCGATGACCAGGACGCCGGGCGACGTCCCCGGCGCGACGTGGCCGGCGTTGCTGACGTCGCCGTGCAAGACTCCGACGCCGAGCAGCGTACCGCCATTAATAAGGATGGCGTCGGCGGTCAGGCTGCCGTCCACGGTCGTCGTGCCGGCGGTCTGCGTGTAGTTGTTGCCGGCGGGCACAAGGAAGACGCTGCCGGCGCTGATGGTCGTGCTGCCAGCGTTCGAGTACGCGGCGCTCGTCGTGAAGATGCGGCCGTTCTGAATCGTGAAGCTGCCGGTTGCCGTGTTGGATGCGATGGCGTTGAACTTGGGGAATGACGAGGTGACGCCTTCGAGAGTCACGTTGGCCTGATTCTCCGTGATGTTCGCGCCAGGGGTCAGCAGCGAGGCGTTATCGCGAACGATCCAGGTTCCCCCGTTGAGTGTGCCGCCCGTTAGGTTTGTCAACGTACCATCGAAACTCACGGTTCCGGTTAGCACCTCCACCGTTCCGTCGTTGGTGAACGCGACATCCACATCGAGGAGACCGGCGCCGGCGGATTTCTTGAACGTGCCGTTGTTATCGAAACTCGACGTGCCGACGTTGAAGATCGTGCGATCGATTTGCACGTCAAAAGTCCCGTTGTTGTTGAAGACGCCGTTATTGAATGAGATGACGTCGGTACCGGTCCAGACGGCCATGAGCGCATTGTCGAGCCGGCGCGACAAGGTAGCGCCGCCGCTCTTGACGTCCAGATTGATGCCGCCGTTGGCGAAGGTCGTTCCGTCGCCGTTCATGAGGCCCGTGAACCACGTGAACAGTCCGGAAATGGTGAAATTCGCGGCGCCGCCCAGCGTGCCGGCTTGATTGACGGCGTTGCCCAGAGCAAGCGTGCCGGTGGAAGCAGCCGCGTTGAAATTCGCGACGCCGGCGCTGTCGATTTGAGTGGCCGTCACATTGTACGTGCCCGCGGAATGGGTCGTGCCGTTCGTGAAGCGGACGAGGCCGGCGCCCGCAACGCCGCCGGCGTTGAGGTTGTGCGTGCCGCCGCCGAATTCCAGGACGGCGGGGGCGGCGACCGTCCACGACCCGGTGCTCGTGCCGCCGCCGCTGAAATTGACGGTCCCCGTTTGCACGTCCACGACGCCCGTATTGCTATTGTTGAACGGGATTCGGATTTCGGTCACGCCCGTCGCAACGACCTTGCGGAACGTGCCGTTGTTGTTGAATGCTGACGCCGCACCGCCGTTGTTCAGGATGTTGGCATTGTTCTGGATCTCGAAGATCCCGTTGTTGTTGAAGATGGCGCCGTTGCTGAAAAACAGGTTGCCCTGTCCGAGGTTCGTCCACGTTGCCGTGCGGGCGTTGTCGAGCCGTCGACCGTTGAGCGTGGCGCCGCCGCCGAGCACGTTGAACGCGATATCGCCGTTGGCGAAGGTCCGGCCACTGCCGCTCATGGTGCCGGTGTTCCAGGTGATTAACCCAGCGACGTTCACATCGCCCGGGCCAGTCAGTGTGCCTGTGGAGTTGCCCGGTCCCATCATCAAGGCGCCGGAGATGTTGGCCGTGCCGACCGCGTTCAGGGTGAAGCCGTCATCGAGGACCACATTGGCGATATTTACGAAATCGGTCGCCGCATCGCCGACATTGGCGACACCGGCGTTGTTGGCCGTGAGAACGCCCGGCCCAGTGATGTCGGTTCCGTTGTCGAACAAATACGGAGTTCCAAGAGCAACGTGCAAGGCACTCCCCGCCGCGATCGCCCAATCGCCGGTGCTTGTGCCGCCGGCGCTCAAGGTGAACGTGCTGGCCGCGCCCGTCGCCGCGCCGATGTTCACGTTGCCCGCGTTGGCGAACGTCGTGGGCGGCGTGAAGTTGCGGCCGTTCTTGATCGTGAATACGCCG
>DAIOGM010000222.1:0-2106 GCA_036745215.1 Gemmataceae bacterium | reverse complement strand
CGTGCCGATGTTGTTGAACTGGGCGTACGTCGAGCCAACGCCGTCGAGGGTCACGTTCGCCTGATTGGTGGTGATGTTGGCACCCGGCGTCACCAGCGCGGCGCCCGCGCGGACGATCCACGTGCCGCCGGTGAGCGTCGAACTTCCGACGGCGTGCTGGACGACCGTGGTGTTGAAAGTGAGCGTGCCAGTCTCGACTTCGACGGCGCCGAGGTTGTTGACGTGGGCGTTGAAGCTGTTGTTGCCGGCTGCCAGGGACTTGCGCAAGATCGCGCCGGCGTCGTTCACGAACGCGGGGTTGGCGCTCGAGAACGACGTATTGGCGAAACGGATGTCGAACAAGCCGCCCGCAAGGTTGTGGATCGTGCTGGCGGCGCCGATATTCATCTGATTGTTGAAGTTGAACGTGCCGGCGTTGTTGATCGGCCGACCTGACAGTGTGCCGGCGGTGAAGTTGAGCGTGCCGCCGCTCATGATCTCGGTCGGACCGATTCCGCTCATCGTGCTGCCGGTCCAATCGAATTGATCGCCGCTGTCCACGCGGAACGTGCCGGGGCCTGTCAATGTGCCGCCGGTCATCGACAGTTTGTCGGCCGTCACGATAGCGCCGCTGCCCAACGTAAGCAGTCCGCTTTCCAAGATTGCCGTGCCGGCGCCGGTGAACGTTGTGCCGGCGTTAAGCGTGAAGCCGGTGGCGTCGGAATTGAAGCGCAGCGTCGTGCCGGCGTCCTGCTGGAAGGTGCCGGTGCTCGTGCCGTGGGAATTCAGATTCAGGTTGCCATTCGTTACTTCGACCAGGCCGAAGTTGTCGAGATTGGCGTTGAAGGTATTCGTGCCGGCGACTTGCGACCTGCGCAGCCTCGCGCCGAGATCGTTGGTGAAGGTGGGTTGAAGACTCGAGAACGAAGTGTTGGCAAAGCGAATGTCGAACAAGCCGCCCGATCGATTGTGAATCGTACTGGGGGCGCCGATATTCATCTGATTGTTGAAGTTGAACGTGCCGGCGTTGTTGATCGGCCGACCCGACAGCGTGCCGGAGGTGTAGTTGAACGTGCCGCCGCTCATGATCTCGGTCGCACCGCTTCCGCTCATCGTGCCGCCGGTCCAGTCGAAT
Organism: Gemmataceae bacterium; assembly: GCA_036745215.1. Classification (GTDB taxonomy): domain Bacteria; phylum Planctomycetota; class Planctomycetia; order Gemmatales; family Gemmataceae; genus SIAQ01. The sequence goes on along the minus strand of DAIOGM010000222.1, from coordinate 992 downwards.
TGATCGCCGCTGTCCACGCGGAAGACGCCCGGACCCGTCAGCGTGCCGCTGGTCATCGACAGTTTGTCGGCCGTCACGACAGCGCCGCTCCCGAGCGTGAGCGTGCCGCCTTCCAATATAGCTGTACCGGCGCCGGTGAACCTCGTGCCCGTGTTGAGTGTGTAGACGGTGGCCGGGGAGGTGAAGCGCAACGTCGTGCCAAGGTCTTGCTGGAATATGCCGGAGCTGGTGCCGCGTAAGTTCAAGCTCAGGTTGCCATTCGTCACGGCCACCGTGCCGAAGTTGTTCAGGATGGCGTTGAAGCTGTTGGTGTTTGCGCCTTGAGACTTGCGGAGCGTCGCGCCGTCGGCGTTGTTGATCGTTGGATTGTTGGAGCTGAACGAGGTGTTGTCAAAACGGATGTCGAATAGGCCGCCAGGCAAGTTGTCAATCGTGGTGCCAGGGCCGATGTTCATCTGGTTGTTGAAGTTGAATGTTCCCGCGTTCTTGAGCGAACGGCTCAAGAGCGAGCCGGAGGCATACGTGAGGGTGCCGCCGCTCGCGATCTCGGTGATGCCCGACCGGCTCGAACCGCCGCCCGATGCAACCAGGCCCGACGTCAACGCTTCAAACGTGAACGTCGTCGCGCCCGGCACGGCGGTTACCGTGAATGTGCCGTTGTAACCGGCGACGCCGACCCCCACGATGACCACGGTTTGGCCCACCGCCAGGCCGTGAGCGGCCATCGTCGTGATGGTGACGGTGGAACTCGATTGAACGGCGCCGGTCGGCGCCGCGGCGATCGGAATGGTTCCGAGTCCCATCTCGCCGCCGTTCCAGGTGAAGGCGTCGCCTGTGTCCACGCGGAAGGTGCCGGGCCCGCTGAGTGTGCCGGCGCTCAGGGCAAAGCGGTCCGCCGTCACGACGGCGCCCGCGCCGATGGTCAGGCTGTTGCCCGTCACTTGGGCCGTGCCGAATCCGGTAATGGTCGTGCCGGTGTTGAGCGTGTACGA
>DAIOGM010000221.1:0-11778 GCA_036745215.1 Gemmataceae bacterium | reverse complement strand
AACCATCATGGTTGAGCAGTGGCCGCCCGGCGAAGATCAGGATGGCGCCGAGTTCCTCGACCGTTTCATGAAGGTGGGCGAGCCTGCCCGAGGTGGCGAGCCGATGGCACGTCACCGCCAACAACGGCGTCCTGAAGTTGGCGGTCAACGGCAAGGAAGTCTCCGGCGTCTCCGAATCCAATCCGCGCAAGGGCTATCTTGCGCTCGAAGCGGAAGGCTCCGAGTGCCGCTTCAAGAACATCAAGATCAAGGAGTTGCCGAGCACGAATCCGAAGCCGGAGGAGATTTGCGATGTGGACAAGGGACTCAAATGTCTGTTCACCGGCCTCGACTTGAACGGTTGGAAGGCGGAAGTCGAACACAAGAACCATTGGACCATGAAGGACGGCGTGCTGAAATTCGACGGCAAGACGAAGTCGGACCTGCCTTTGTGGTCGGAACAGCCCTATGGCGATTTCGAGTTGGTTTGTGATTGGTTGACACCAAGCGGTTCCGAAATTGCCATCAAAGTACGCGGCAGCAAACGCGAAATCGCGTTCAAGGACAAGAAGGCAGGCGCCTGGCACCGTTCCATAGTGCAGCTCAAGGGCAATCGCGTGAGCCTGCGCATTGATGGCGATGTCGTCGCGGAGGATGTTGAGCTCAGCAATCTGCCCGCATCGGGTCCAATTGCCCTGGTCGGCTTCGGTCCCGTTCAATTTCGCAATGTGTTCATTCGAAATTTGAAGTGACGTGAAAACCCGTTTACGTTTAGCGCTCGCTCGTCGCCTCGCGAGCGCTAAACGTAAACAGCAATTACAGGGCCTTCCTCGTGAATTGCTTCTCGTCAAACTTCGGATTCAATTCAATATCGCGGAAAAAATACTCCGCGACGAATTCCCCCTTGGCATCCCGCAGGATCGAGCCGACCTGGAACAACGTCGCGCGGTCGATGTAGATCGTCAATTCGTTCAAATCTTCCATTTCTTCCGGCGGCTCGTACGGCGACCGCACCAGCTTGTAGCACAAACGATTGCCGGCCTTCTCGACCGTCTCGATGCCGTGATACTTCAGGTGCAACGTGCCCGCCTTCTCCGCCTTCTGAATCGCGTCCAGGGTGTCCTTCTGGCCGGTATAAATGCCGAAACGGTTGATACCGAAGCGGCTCGTCGCCTGCACGTCCGCAGCGTCGAGCGGCCGCGTCAGAATCGGCCCGCGAAATCCCAGCGGGGGCAGCCGCGATCGCGCCAGGAGGCAGCCGTCGTTTTCGCCTTCGACATAGAGTGACGAAAAGCAGAGATCCTCGCCCTTTTTCCATTCCATGTGAACGCTGAACGGCTGCTCGCGGAAGTGAGCGCGAATCACCTCGGCGTCGCGCAACACGCCCTTCACCTTCTCGTGCTTGGCGAATGTGCATCGATAGCCTTGCACTTCCGTAAGGTAGCGCTCACGGCACAGTTCGAGAAACTTCACCGGCTGCTTCTCTGCCAGTGCTTCCAATTCGCGCGATTGATCCGCCGCGATCCAGCGCAATGATTCCCAGGGCAAGTTGCCGGGAAAAGCGTGCCCCGGCAATGCCGAAAGCGTGTGCAGCGCGATTTGCGCATCGGGCGGCATCAAATCGTGCGCTTGCGGCGGCCGTTTCGGGGCATCGATCTCGGTTGATTTGGTATCGCGTAGGAATGGGAAGAAACCCAGCGGCGCAATGACGAGCAAGGCAAAGAGAAGTTTCCGTACCATCATCCGTTCCTCGGAGGCAGAACCAGGGGTCCGTGGTTGTTATTATAATCTACCCGCTATTGCATTGCATGAGCAATCGCTAAGGCAGAACTTTCAGAATTCACTTTTTTAGTGCCAACCTTTGCATGAAAAGGCGGAATAGCTTTAGCAATTCGTCCATTTTTCAGTTGCATTCACCTGTCAAATTTGGCAATTTACGCAAACAGCGCAAAATCGCTTCCTTGAATGGACGGAGATCGCAATGAAAACTAAATGGATGGCGGCAATTGCTTTGCTAATCTCAGCCGCCTTTGCGTCCGACGCAAATGCTTACTGGTACATTGGTTGTCCGCCGACTTGCTGCTGGACCTACGAATGGCAGCCTGTTGTCTGCTATCGTCCGCAATGGCAGGAGGAGCGCGTTCCCTGCGTGGTCGAGCATGTTACGTATCGACGCGAGGTGACACCGGTCAAGACTCAAATCATGGTGCCGCGGATGTTCGATGAGCAAGTGCGCCGTTCCTATTACGTGCCGGTGCCGCGCGAGGTGGAGCGCGTCGTGCCGCGTTGCGTGATGGTTGCGGTGCCGGTGGTCGATCCGTGCACGGGGTGTGCATACATGACTTATTGTCCGCAATGGGTCAATCAACGGATTCGCTGCATCGAATATGATTACCGCCGCGAAGAACAAGACGTGAACGTGCGAGTCTGCCGGATGGTGCCGCAGGACACGGTCATCGAACAGGTTCGCTGGATTCCGGAGGTTTCGCAAGTGCAGAGCTTCACCATTCGGCGAACGTGCGTCATGGTTCCGTATCAGACGATGGTGTGCGTGCCGGTGTGTAGGTAGTGGTGAGTGGTGAGAGACCAATGTACTCCTCACGCTCCGCGTGAGGATCATCACGCGGAGCGTGATGAGTACATTGGCGTTGGTTAGGCTGCCAACTTTTTCGATTGCGTTCCCATCACCGATTCGACATAGCCGAACAGTTCCGACTCGAAACGCTCCAATCGAAAACGCAGCGCGTGCTTGCGAAGGTGCGTCGGGTCGAAACGATCGCGATCTTTCTCAAATTGGCGCATCGTCTCGGCCAGGCAATCAGCGGTTTGCTGGTCGAACCACATACCCGTGGCGTCGGAGTTCGGCCAGGGAATGACCGTCTCCGTCGCGCCGCCGCGTCCGTACGCGATCACCGGAGTGCCGCATGCTTGCGCTTCGACCGGGACGATACCGAAGTCCTCTTCGCCGGGGAACAACAAAGCCTGGCAACGCCGCAAATGATCGCGCAGCACTTCGTCGGGTTGCCAGCCGAGGAATTGAATGTGCTCGTCGGCCTGGGCACGCAGCTTGGCTTCGTCCTGTCCGGAGCCGATGACGATCAGCTTTTTCTTGAGCTTCTTGCACGCCGCGATCGCGAGGTCGAGCCGTTTGTAGGGAGCGAAGGCGGACAAGATCAAATAGAAGTCTTCTCGCGTCACGTCTGCCGGGCTGTAAAAATCCGTATCCGCTGGCGGGTTGATGACGACGGCGTCGCGGCCGTAGCAATCGCGAATGCGTTGCCTGACGACCTGGCTATTCGCGATGAAATGCGTCACGCCGGCCGCGGTGCGGCGATCCCACTCGCGCAGGCGCGACAGGATTTGCTCGGCCAGCCAGCGCTTCGGCCCGCGCCAGCCGCGATCGTGAAAGTACGAATCCTGCATGTGCCACGCGTAACGCATCGGCGTGTGGCAATAGCACAGATGAGTTGCGCCGGCCGGCACGTTGACCCCCTTGGCGACGCAATGGCTCGAGCTGAAGACGAGATCGCACTCCGGCAGCCGCCAGCCGACGGCCCACGGCATCAGCGGCAGCGTGTAACGATAGTAGCGCCCAACGCGAGTCAACTGGTTCAAGACGCTCGTGATGATCGGCCGATTCTCGATCGTGGCGCTGCACGAGCCACGTTGATGGATGAGCGTGTAGAGCGGCGCGGTCGGCCAGCGGCGGCACATCGATTCGAGCACCTTCTCGCCGCCGCGCATGCCGGTGAGCCAATCGTGAATCAACAGCACGCGAAGTGAGCCAAGCGCGTCCATGCGGTTTCTCCTGCAATCCTTGGGACCGCAAGTTTACTCCGTGACGCGGCTTTGCACAATAACAGATGAAGCCCCGGGGTGAGGTACTCCGAACCCCGGGGTTCAGAGTACTTCACCCCGGGGCTTCTCGGAAATTTGCCATTAAAAATGTCTCAGACTTGCGCCGACCGCTTGCAGGTGTGAAGCGCGTTCCTAAGATACGCGAGTTCAAGCGGGGGGTTCCGCCTAACGATCGGTCATTGCCATGGCTGGGCACGCTCCCCGTACGGTCTTGCTCGTCGATGATGACGCCGGCATCCTTACCTTTCTTCAGCACCTGTTGACGCGAAATGGCTGGCGCGTCTTGACCGCGGGCAACGGTCTGGAAGCGCTCGCTCACCACGATCGCAATCCGAATTCCATTGACTTGCTGATCACGGATTTGCAAATGCCTCTCATGAACGGGCAAGACCTTGCCCTATGCTTGCGCGCGAAACAGGCGACGCTGCCCGTCATCTTCATCTCCGGCGATCCGGGCGAATTGACGTTGCCGAGCGAAGCCGAGTTTCCCAATCACCTTTTTCTGCACAAGCCGTTCATGGCGGCAGAATTCTTGGCCAACCTCGATAAACTCATGGCGTAGTCGTCCGTAGCGACAAGCTGCCAGCTTGTCTGCGTTCGCTTTAGCACGCAAGCTGGCAGCTTGCGGCTACGGTAACCGGTTCTTTTTGATTGCAACGCCTGCCCATTTCGTTTTCAATGGTGGCGGTCATTGAACAAACCATTCGGCCAGGCCAACGGCGACGCGTGTCGAGTGGCGCGGCCCGAACTTTTTCGAGGAGTTTGCCATGCGACGAATCTTGTGCTCAATCGCAGTGCTAGCTGTTTTTCATGCGGCAGCGCACGCGGGCGAGAAAACGATCACGCCATTCAACGGCAAAGATCTGACGGCGTGGAAACTGCGCGGCGACGCCAAGAAAAACAAATGGGAAGTCGGCACGGCCACGCTCAGCGACAAAGGCGCCCTCGTCTTCAAGCAGGGCGGCAACGAAATGGTCAACACCGCCGGCGGCGGCATCGATATCTACACCGAACAAGATTTCGGCGATTGCGTCGTCGAGGTCGAGGTGATGGTGCCCAAGGGCTCCAACTCCGGCATCTATCTCATGGGCCGTTATGAAATCCAGATCCTCGACAGCTTCGGCAAAGACAAGCTCGGCATGGGCGACATGGGCGCCATCTACAGCGTCGCGGTGCCGAAGCTCAACGCATGCCTGAAAGCGGGCGAATGGCAGAAGTACGTGATCGACTTCCAGGCCCCGCGCTTCGAGGACAAGAAGAAGACCGTGAACGCCATATTCAAGAAGGTCACGCTGAACGCCGAAGTGCTCAAGGGCGTGACGGGCGGCTCGCTGACGAACATGGAAGTGCCGGTCGGCCCGTTGTTGTTCCAGGGCGACCATGGTCCCGTGGCGTTTAGGAACGTACGCATCACACCGAAGAAGTAGCATCCAAGCCCCGGGATGAGCACAACGAATCCCGGGGGCTTCTGCCAATTAACAAAATGGCGGAAGGACACGGACCACAAAGCATTGATATCAAATTATTTAAGTCAATTCATACCACCCTTCTGGCACTTTCCGTCACTCACTGCGTCCTATTTGCTCGATCGCCGGCTTCGAATTCATTTATTTCGCAACATCAATGCTCACATTGATTTGTGTCATAAAATGCTATTCCGCGCTACATCCAAAAGCATTTGGACTTAAAATGTTAGACTGGATAAAATAAAAAAAATAAACAATTTGAGTAATTTTTGCCACTACAATTCGACAAACCACAAATCATGATTTATACTTCCCGCAAGGTCAGCCCAATCGCTACAGCCTGCGTGCGCGGTATAGTCGGAACAAACGTTCCGGCTTAACCTACCTTTGAAGTCGCGCCCGCCGGTTGGTCGCAACCCCTGTCGCCCACTAGGGATCTGTGGAAAGCCCGGCTCCCTCTCCTCCCTTGGCCTCGGTGGGAATGGAATCCAAAGCAAGTAATGCATCAACCACGGGTTGATCCGTCGCGGCAACGCTCATTGCCTCTGGCGGACGCTTGCCTTTGGAGAGTCGGATGAACTCCTCTAGTTGCAATTTCACGTTGCGCGTCGAGCCGGACACCCTCAACGATCACGCCACCGCCTTCCAGACTGCGCTGGACCTGTTCGGCGTCGCGGAACTGACGGAGTTCCTGCCGCCGCGCGAACATCCCGCATATCTGGTGATCCTCGGCGAACTCGTGCGCCTGGAACTCGCGCATGGCTGGAAAACCGGCAATCCGACGTCGCTGGATGTTTATCACGAACGTTATCCCGACCTGGCGGCCGAGCCGGTCCTGCTTTACAAGATCGTCTGCGAAGAATACACGCAGCGCAAGAATGCCGGCGAACGGCCCAACATGGCGGAATACCGCCGCCGCCTCGCGATCGAACAAGACGATTGGCCGACCGCGAAAATCGCCTCGCCGCGCGGCGACGTGCCGGCATCGCGCCTCACGTCGCTTGATCCGGAAACGTCGTCGAAGCTCGACATCGTGTTGCCTGCGGATCAAATCGATTTTTTCCCGCCGACGAGCCGCTCGCCAGTCGATTCGCTGGATCGAACGCGACCCGGTTACAAGGCGGCCCGGCCGGGCGCCAAACGCTCTCATTCCGACCCGGAAATCGATTGCTCCAACTTCGATCCGAAGTCGCTGATGCCCAGGGTCGGCGAAGAATTCCTCGACTTCTCCCTCCTGGGAGAACTCGGCCGCGGCGCGTTCGGCAAGGTTTTCCTCGCCCAGCAAGGCCATCTCGCCGGCCGGCTCGTCGCGTTAAAAGTGGCGCCGGGCCTCTTCAACGAGTCGCAAACGCTCGCCCAGTTGCAGCATACCAACATCGTGCCAATCTTCTCGTACCATGACGGCGCGCCGTTCCAGGCCGTGTGCATGCCGTACCTCGGCTCGACGACGCTGGCGCATGTTCTCGCCGACATTCGCACCAACAAATGCATGCCGTCGTCCGGCAAGGACCTTCTCAGCACGCTCAATAGCCGCAAGAAGAACAGTTCGCTGCCCGATTCGAACCTACGCGGCAGCACGGCGAGCGACTTTCTGTACGCGGAGACCGTCATCCTCGACCCGAACGCGCCGGCGCCCTCCGCGCCGACCGCGCTTCTGGAACTAGAGGACATGACCTATGTCGAATCCATCCTCTGGCTCGCGGTGCGCTTGACCGATGGCCTGGCCCACGCGCACGACCGCGGCATCATCCATCGCGATCTGAAGCCCGCCAACGTCTTGATCACGGACGAAGGCATGCCGATGCTGCTCGACTTCAACCTCGCGCACGACACCAAGCTGCGCGACACCGTCGCGGCCGCATCGATGGGCGGCACGCTGCCGTACATGGCGCCCGAACATCTGCGCGCGTTTCGCGGCGGCGCCAAACCCGTGGACGCTCGCAGCGACCTCTATTCGCTCGGCGTCATCCTCTTCGAATTGCTGACCGGTGTCTCGCCGTTCCCGTCGTACAAGAAGCTGCCGATGAGCGAGATGATCGAACGCATGGTCGCCGACCGCCGCAACGGCGCGCCGAACCTGCGGCCGCTCAATCGCAATATTCCGCCGGCGGTGGAGGCGATCATCGAACGTTGCCTGTGCGCCGATCCCGCGAAACGTTATCAATCGGCCCGTGAGCTTCAGGAAGATTTGCAGCGTCAACTGGAAAGCAAGCCGCTCAAGCACGCCGACAACCCGTCAGTATGGGAGCGCTGGCAGAAGTTTCGCCGCCGGCATCCGCGTTTGACTTCGATGGCCTCGGTCGCCACGGCTGCGTGCCTGGTCATCGCGGCATTGAGCGGCGTTTTCGCGGTCCGCGAAGATCAACGCACCCGCCTGGAAGCGCGGGAAACGCTGGCGCGCTTTCAGGATGATGCACAAACCAGCTACTTTCTGCTCAATGCTCGCACTGCCAAAGGCCAAGTTGAAGAGGGTGAACGCGCCTGCCGGACCGCGCTAGCGCATTATCAGGTGCTCGAAAATCCCGATTGGCAGGCCGCGACGGAAGTGCAACGCTTGCCCGTCGAGTCGCAGCGAAAACTTCAGGAGGAAGCCGGCCAGCTTCTCGTCCTGCTCGCGCACGCTCAGCAATTGGCGGCCGAGAATGAAATCGATCCCGCGCGTCGGGCCGAAAAATATCAAGCAGGCGTGCAGTATTGCTCTCTGGCGAGCACCTGTTTCAAGGACGATCAAACGCCGCAAGCATTATGGAAACAACAGGGCGAGCTGTTCCGCCGCCTCAACGACCGCGACAAAGCGGAGCAGGCGTTCGAACGCGCCAAGCAAACCGATCTGCGCAACGCCCATGACCGCTATTTAGCGGCCCGGCTGCTCGCGGAAGAGGGCAAATTCCGCGCGGCCTTGGTGCTCGTGGATGAAGCGCTCGGCTTGAATCCGCAGGATTACAATCTTTATTTCCTCAAAGGCATTTGCCTCGATTACCTCGGTCAATACGCTCGTTCGATCACGTGTTATCAAGCCTGCATCGCGCTGCGGCCCGGCTTCTTTGGCGCCTACTACAATCGCGGCCTGGCGCATCAGCGCTTGAACGAATTCAAGAGCGCGGTTGCCGACTTCGATCAAGTTATTCGCCTGAACGGCGACTTCACGGAAGCGTACGTGCAGCGTGCCCTCGCCTATCAGGGCATGGGCAAAAATGCCGAGGCCATCGCCGACCTGACGACCGCGCTCGACCGCGGCTTCGCCGAGACGCGCGTCTATTTCCTGCGCTCCACCCTTCGCGAGAAAACGAAGGACTTCGACGGCGCCAAGCTGGATTTCGCCGAAGGCCTCAAACGCGAACCAACCGACGAGAAGAGCTGGATCGCCCGCGGCATCGCGTTTTTGCCGAAGGAGCCCAAGCGAGCCCTGTCAGACATGAACAAGGCGCTCGAATTGAACCCCCGCTCGTTCGCCGCCTTGCAGAACAAGGCGCATGTTCTCGGCAAATACTTCAAGCAGACCGAAGAGGCTATTAAGATCCTCGATCAAACGATCGAGCTTTATCCCGACGACGTTCGCCCGCTCGCCGGCCGCGGCGTGTATCTCGCCCGGCTGGGAAAACGCGACGCCGCTCTTAAAGACGCCGAGAAGGCGTTGCTCATCGACAACAATCCATCCAACTTGTATCAGGTCGCCGGCATCTACGCGTTGACCTCACGCCAGGAAGCCGACGATCAAAGGGAAGCCCTGCGCTTGTTGAGCACGGCTTTGAAGAAAGGTTTTGGCTTCGATTACCTGGAAATCGACCGTGACCTGGATCCGCTGCGCGAGTGCCCGACGTTTCGCCGAGTCATCGAAGCGTCGCGTGCGATTCGTGCAGCTGCGCCGGGAAAGGGATCGTAAGAAAGGAGGGAACGTCAGCTGACGAAATAATTCGCTTATTGGGATAGGCGAAATCGGCAGTTTGGCGATTTTTTTCAAAAAGGAACATATTAACAATCTCACACTTTTTTTCGCATTTTCCATGCGAAATGCAGGTCCACGGCCATTTTTGGCAGTGGATCGGCTTCACGCTGCGCAGTTTTTTTCATTTTCTTGCCGAAATAGAATTGCATTCTGTTTTGTCCGACTATAGTATGCCCCCATGATTTTTGGCCTGGCGATGACTCGTGAAAAGCCGGGCCGGGGTATCGTCCTTCGCTCGAATAGCAAGGAATGGCGGAATCCCATCAATATTTGCAGGGAGTGAACTGAGAAAGTGCATTCTGCATACCGCATTTTTCTCATTAGACCTCAATTGCCCTGCCGATATTGAAATCCTGCCTGCCTCGTGCGTTCCGACGCGAGACGACGATTTTTTTAATGAGGTCTCCCCATGAAGCGGTCCCTTCTCCGCGTGGACCGGCTCGAGGATCGTTGCGTTCCCGCAGCGTTTCCTGTTGCCGGCGACATCCTTCCTCCCGCCGTTCCTCCGACAGACGGCGACGATTGCTCGATGCATCAAGATGGCGACAACGGAGTGGTTTGGAATGGCGATGACAGTTATTCGTTTGTGATCGATCCCTACTTGATCGATCCCAACGCGCCGCCGCCTCCGCCAAATTCGGACCCGATTCCCGATGACGGCTGGTATTGATCGCGAGTCCGCGCGTAACCGTATCTCGATAATTTAAGCGCACTCACGAGCGTCGTTGCTCGTGCATGCGCTTTTTTTTCCAGGTGCCAAGCGTTACCGTGATCGAACCTTTCGCCGCCCGGTTATACTCGACCGTCATGAGCGAGGTCACGCGAATCCTTTCTGCGATCGAACAAGGCGACCCACACGCCGCCGACGAACTCTTGCCGCTCGTCTACGAGGAGTTGCGCAAACTTTCGGCTCAAAAATTGGCCCAGGAACAGCCGGGCCAAACCCTGCAAGCCACGGCACTGGTCCACGAAGCGTACGTTCGGTTAGTGGACGTGGACCAGGCGCAACACTGGGATAATCGCGGCCACTTTTTCGCCGCCGCCGCCGAGGCCATGCGCCGCATCCTGGTTGAACAGGCCCGACGTCGCCATGCCGCCAAACGGGGCGGCGATGGCCAGCGCGTGGAGCTGTCCGAATCCGCACTGGCGGCGCCCATGCCCGATGACGAGCTTCTGGCCCTTTCCGACGCTCTCGAACAATTCGCGACGATTCATCCCGACGCGGCCAAACGGGTGCGACTGCGTTTCTTCGCGGGCTTGACCATGGCGGAGGCAGCGGAGATTCTGGGCGTGTCGTTGCGAACCGCTCACGATCTCTGGGCTTATGCCCGTTCCTGGCTGCGTCGCCAGATGAATTCCGATTGAGTTTTTTCGATTTTTTTTGCCAACTTGATCTCTTGATGACGCATTGAGAGGTGGAGTCGGCGTATTGACTGCGAGATTGCCATGAACGAGCGCGAAATCTTTCTTGCTGCTCTGAAAACAACCGGCGCCACGGAGCGCGTCGCGTTCCTTGACGAAGCGTGCGCCGCCGAGCCTGAGCTGCGCCGTCAGATCGAATACTTGCTGGAGTAACATGAAAAGTTGGGCAGCTTTCTCGAAGCGCCGGTTGCGAGTGCGCGGCCCATGGATCCGCCGCCGCCGCAAGAATCGGCCGGCGCCGTCATCGGGCCGTACAAGCTTTTACAACAGATCGGCGAAGGCGGCATGGGCGTCGTCTGGATGGCGGAACCGACGCAGCCGGTGCATCGTAACGTCGCGCTCAAAGTCATCAAGCCCGGCATGGATAGCCGTCAGGTGATTGCACGCTTCGAAGCCGAACGTCAAGCGCTGGCGATGATGGACCATGTCAACATCGCTCGTGTAATCGACGGCGGCACGACCGAAAATGGCCTTCCTTACTTCGTCATGGAGTTGGTCAATGGCGTACCGATCACGAAGTACTGCGACGACAACCACCTGACGCCACGCGAGCGGCTGGAGTTGTTCGTGCCGGTCTGCCAGGCGATTCAGCACGCTTAGCGGCAGTCATGACCAGACGGTCAAGGTGTGGGACGCGGTCACGGGCTACGAAACTCTGACGCTCCGGGGGCAAACGAAGGCGATCCACTGCGTGGCCCTGAGCCCAGACGGCAAGCGCATCTACAGCGGCTGTACGGACGGAATTGTAAGGATCTGGGACGCCAGCATGAGCCAGCAGAAACCTGACGAGATGGCTGATTGACTGCGGATTCCTGAATCGAAGAAGCGGCCGGTGAGGCCTTACCGCCAAGCAAGCCCCTCACCGGCCCAGCACCGCCCCGGCGCTCGGTTTGCGCGCTGGCTGCGATGTTTCGCCATTGTATCGCAAACCAACTTCGAATGGGAGAACGAAAGCGTGACACTCGCCAATTGGTTTTGCAAAGGGTGGTTGGCCTGCCCCCCCCCAATCGCCGCGCAGCCGAAGGAAAACTGCCGGCCGGTTCCGCCCCATGCTGATGCGATTGGAGGATTGCGTAGTCAAAGCCGGGCGAAGGCTAATGGTCGGTG
>DAIOGM010000220.1:11137-11859 GCA_036745215.1 Gemmataceae bacterium | reverse complement strand
CCACCGGGATCGCCGCCGTGCCGCCCACGCGATAGACGAGCTTTTCTTCGAGCACGCGCAGCAGCTTCGCCTGGCCATTGGCGCTCAAGTCGCCGATCTCGTCGAGAAACAACGTGCCCCCCGACGCCGCCTCGAACTTGCCGGCGCGCATATCGACGGCGCCGGTGAACGCGCCCTTTTCATGGCCAAAGAGTTCGCTTTCCAGAAGCGTCTCGGCGATGGCGGCGCAGTTGATCGGGATGTACGGATGATGCTGCCGCGCGCTGGAGTAGTGAATGGCGCGGGCGACGACGTCCTTGCCGGTGCCGCTCTCGCCAAGGATGAGCACGGGCAACTCGGTGCGGGCGACGCGTTCGACGGTGCCGCGTAGCGCGACGATCGGCGGGCTGCTGCCGACGATGCGCGCCGCGAGCCGAGCCTGCGAGTCAAGTTCATGGCTCGAGCGAACGATGGCCTCGATCTCGCGCACGTTGTCGAGGGCGGCGACGATTTGAATCGCGAGCGCTTGCATCGTCGCCACGTCGTCGGGCGTGTAGAGCGACGATTTGTTGAGCACTTCCAGAACGCCGATGATTTGCCGATCCTTGTCGCGCATCGGCACGGACAGGAGATTGCGCGTTTGAAAACCGGAGGCCTTGTCCACCTTGGCACTGAAGTTGGGATCGTCCTTCACATCTTGCACAATCTGCGGCTCCCCCGTCGCGAGCGTGCGGCCGACGCCG
>DAIOGM010000220.1:8718-11127 GCA_036745215.1 Gemmataceae bacterium | reverse complement strand
CTCACCGTTCCGATGAGCGCGATGTTGTCGGCGTCCTCCGGGATGCGCAGCTCGTTGTTGGGCATGCCGAGAGCGGGCCGGCCAACGAGTTCCTTGCGCGATTTGTCCAACAGGAAAATCGACGCGCGTTCGCACTGCAAGAGCCGGGCGGATTGCGCGGCGATGTGTTCCAGCAGCGGTACGGTCTCGCGCTGTTGAGCGAGCTGCTGGCTGATGTCGAGCAAGGTCGAAAGCCGCTGGCTATTCAGGCCGGCCTCGTCCCAGTGTTTCGCCTTCTCCAGCGCGACGCCGACGTAATGCCCCGCGGCGACCAGGTACTCCAGCTCGGTGCGGCTGAATTCGTCGCGCGGCCGCAGCGAAATCAGCACGCGATTGGGCCGCTCGACATAACTGAGGCACGCGCCGGCAAGCGCGGGGACGGCGCCGGCGGCGGGTTGACTGACGCCGGCCTGACGGTCGAGAATCTCGTTGAGCAATGGCCGCGGAATCGCATCGAGGTTGACGCGCGTCCCCGGCCTTGCGTAATGCCAGCGCAGCACCCAGGTCGGCGTCGCTTCCCAGACGCCGACGTGGTCGGCGCGCGTTTGAGCGGTGATTTCCGCGAGCAAGACTTGAGCGACGTCGTCCGACGATTGCCGCGTCAAAGCGCTTTCGAGCAAGCGCTGCACGAGCCGCAAGGCCGCGATGTCGGCGCTATCGTCGGCGTGCTGCAGGAGCGGGCAATCGACGGCGCGGAGCCATTGGGTGGACATGAGGAAATGATATGCAAGCCCCGGGATGAGCGCAGCGATTCCCGGGGATGTTGGAGCGCCTGACCCCCGGGAATCGCTGCGCTCATCCCGGGGCTTGCGTGGATTCAGCGCAACAGCCAGTTCACGACCGTGACGCCGTCTGATTTCTCCTCACGGCGTTCGAGCTTTGTCGCCTGGCGTGCGGCTTCATACGCCGCAGTCAAGTGGGCCGCCGACCCGGTTCCCTTGGCGTTGTGCAGATACAACTCATGCGGCGCGATCGCGCCGGCGAGCGTCATCAGGCCGCCGTACTTGAGGGCGCCGGGGAGCATCATCTCGTCGTCGAAGTTCGTGACGTTGGCGAAATTGAAGCCGTTCAGGTCCGCCGCGGTGCGACCGATGTCGTCGCCGCACAGGCCGCGCGCCAGCACCGCCCACGGCCCGGCTTTCTCGAAGCCGACGATGTGCAGCGATTTGACGCGGTCGTTCGACTTCGCATACGCGACCGCCGTGAGGATGTCGTGCACGCGCTCGGCCAAGAGCGCGCGATTGTAGCCAAAGAAGTAACCGGCATACCCGAAGCTGGTCGCCTTCGTGTTGACGGGAAAAGTGTCGATGACAAGAAACGCGCCGCCCTTGTCAACGATTGCTCGCGCCGCCGGCACGAGCTTGTCGTCCTTCCAGACGCTGGCGATGCCTTCCGGATGCACCCAGATCACGCCGCGGCCGTCGAAATCGGCGCCGTGCACGATCATCCCCTTGACGCGTTCGCCCTTGCCCTTGCGGCTCAACACCACCTCGCGCGTGACGACGCCGTCGATCTCCTTGTTGCCGGTTTGCGATACGACTTCAACATCACTTGAAGCGGGCAATTGATCGGTCATCATGGCCCGAAGCGCAGCATGTTCAATCTCTTGAAACTTTGCGAGACTGATCTTGTCCTTCGGCAACAGCGACGCGAGTTGTTTTTCCTGGGCCGCCGTCAAGTTTCGTTTCAATTCCGCGGCGCCGACGAAATCCTTGGGCTTCGGATGCTTTTCATCGAAGACCGACAGCTCGTTCGGCGGCACCGGCTTGAACGGTTTCTCGGTGATCGGGCCGTTTACGCCGAACTTGAAATGCTTGTTGAAAAAATTGTACATCACCTCCCGGCTCGGCTGGTTGTAATTGTGCGGGAATGGCTCGTTGATGTCCGCTCGGATGGGAATACTGGCCATCACGCGGTCCTCCGCGCCGTACATCGCATAGACCTTTTTCAGCTCAGGTAGTCCCTTGGTTTCAATGTCGATCGTCCAATCTTTGGCGCCGGTCATGCCCAGCGGGCGCGGTGCGATCAAGGCGCTCAGTTCAATGTTCGTGGTGCCGACGCGCAGATACGCGCAATTCTCGCACACGCAGCCGCCTTGCATGTTGGTAGAGACCATGACGGCCGGGAACGCCGCCGTTACGCGGTCATCGGCGGCGGCGAGGACGAATGATTGCGTGCCGCCGCCGGACGCGCCGGTGATGCCGATGCGCGACGGATCGACTTCGGGGAGCGTGAGCAGGAAATCGACGATGCGGACGCTGTTCCACGTCTGCAGGTTCATGAACGTTTGCATACGCAACTGGGCATCGACGTCCTTGAAGCCTTCGCGATGGGCGAGCAGGTTGACGGTCTTGCCTTGCTCATCGGTGC
>DAIOGM010000220.1:0-8708 GCA_036745215.1 Gemmataceae bacterium | reverse complement strand
TGGACGAGCGGCTTGCTGTCGGCGTAGCCGACCATGTCGTAATGAAAGACGACGCAGCCGAGCCGGGCGAGCATGGCGCAGCCGGCCTGGTGGAAGTACTTCGAGCTTTCCTCGGTCGCCTCGGCGCCGGTCTTCTTGTCGTTGTTCCAGCTCTTTTTCTCCTCCGAAAGCCGCGCGTCGGTCCAGTGGCCGTGCGCATACAACACGGCGGGCCGTTTGCCGGTTTGGCCGGTCGGGCGATAGAGATTGCCGGTCACGTAATGGCCCGGCGTGCTGACAAAGAAGACTTTTTCGATGGTGTAGGCATCGCGTTCGATCTTCCCGTGCACGACGGGGTTGAGCGCGACCTTTTCCGGCATGGGCCACATGCCTTGCGACACGAGGAGTTGTTCTTTGAGGATCGGCTTGCGTGCTTCCCAGGCGTCCTTGGTCGCCGGCGGGTCCCACGGGTGATAGGTGGGCTCGCCCTTTTTTACTTCCACTCCGAAGTTGTAATTCTTCGACTTATCGGTCAGGCGTTTGTCTTTTTCCTGCGCGACCAGCGGCAACGCGGCGAGCGCGACAAGCAAGCAAGCGACGATGATGCGTTTCATTGATTTCTCCCCAAGCCCCACCATGAGCGCAGCGATTGGTGGGGTTCCTGCCGCTCGACCCCCACCAATCGCTGCGCTCATGGTGGGGCTTGGCTCAAGATTTACAGCGCCTTCAAGTAAATATTGCGAAACTCGACACGCAGATTGTAGCTCTGAAAGCCGATGTGGCCCTTCTTGTTGGTTTCGAGAATGCCGGGATGCTTCTTGCCGTGATCCTTGACGTATTCGTCGAGATTGGCGTCCACGAGCGTCTCGCCGTTTTGAAAAACAGAAATCTGCCGGCCCTTGGCGATGACCTTGAATTCGTTCCACTGGCCGATCTCTTTGTTCTTGATCGTCTTGGCGGGGACGACATGGTAGATCGAGCCGGTGTGCTGCCACGTTTCGAGCTTGCCCCAGTTGACGTCGTCGATGAGCTGCAGCTCCATGCCGGCGTAGGCAGGATCGCCCTTGAGCGGCGATCGCAGGGCAACGCCGCTGTTGCCCTTGAGCGGCATCTTGTATTCGAGGCGCAGCTCGAAGTCGCCGTATTCCTTTTCAGTCATCAGCCAGCCGCCGCCGCCTTTTTCACAAAAGATGACGCCGTTCTCGGCTCCCCAGACTTTCATGTTGGCGGTCGATTTCCAGCCGGTGAGGTCCTTGCCATTGAAGAGCTTTTCGAAACCCGCGGGGGGATCGCCGGCGAACGTCGGAGCGGCGGCGACAGCAAACACGACGATGCTGATGAGGAGCTTGGTCATTTTTTTCTCCAGACCTCGACGGTACATGTTTCAATGCTGAAATTAAACTCGTAACCGCCACGTCGTGCCACAAAAATCTCGATTCATTTATCGGGCGCGATAAAACAACGCCATGATCGAACTCAAGAACGTCCGCGGGCAATTTCCCGGCCTGCATCACCAACGCGACGGCGTCACGCCGATCTTCCTCGATGGCCCCGCCGGCACGCAAATGCCTCAGAGCGTCATCGACGCGATGGTCCACTATTTGACTCATTGCAACGCCAACCATGGCGGCGTTTTCGCGACCAGCGTCCAATCGGATCGCGTCCTCGACTCTGGCCACCAGGCGATGGCGGACCTCTTGAACGCGCCGTCGCCGGACGAGATCATCTTCGGCAACAACATGACGTCGCTCGCCTTCGCTTTGAGCCGATCGCTCGCGAAGATCTTGAAGCCGGGCGACGAAGTCATGGTCACCCGGCTCGATCACGACGCCAACGTGTCGCCATGGACGCTGGCGGCGCGCGACGCCGGCGCGACGGTGCGCTGGATTGACATTAACCCGGAGGATTGCACGCTGAACCTCGACAGCTTTCGCAAGCAACTTTCGGACAAAACGAAGTGGGTCGCGGTCGGCCTCGCCGCCAACGGCATGGGCACGATCAACGACGTCGTTACGATCACGCGTGAAGCGAAGCGCGCGGGCGCAACCGTCTTTCTCGACGCGGTCCACTTCGCGCCGCACGGGCCGATCGATGTGCAGGCGCTCGGCTGCGATTTCCTGGCCTGCTCGGCGTACAAGTTCTTCGGGCCGCACGTCGGCGTCCTGTGGGGCCGCCGCGAATTGCTCGAAACATGGCCCTGCTACAAGGTTCGGCCATCTTCAACCGAGCTGCCCGGCCAATGGATGACCGGCACGCAGAACCACGAGGGCATCGCCGGCGTCGCGGCCGCGGTCGAATATCTAGCTGAATTGGTTGAGCCGAATGCGAATCACCGCGCGCGTCTGAAGCAAGCGATGACGCTGATTCAAAAGCACGAGCAATCCTTGAGTGAGCATATGCTCAAGGGCCTGGCCGACCGGCCGCGTTTCCGCGTCTGGGGAGTTCGCGACACGAAGCGATTGAAGGAGCGCGTGCCGACGATCGCGATCACGTGCAAGGATGCGACGCCGGCGAAGGTCTCAGCGCACCTGGCGAGTAAGCAAATCTACTCGTGGGCGGGCAACATGTACGCCATGGAAATCTCTGAACGATTGGGCCTGGAAGCCAGCGGCGGCTTTGTGCGGCTGGGCATGGTGCATTACAACACGACTGGCGAGATTGACGCGGTGCTCAAAGCGTTGGATGATTTCCGACACGATTAACGGTCAACCCGCATGAGTTTGATCCTGCAAAACCTCTGCAAGAGCTATCCAACGCGCTCCGGCGACCTGTCGGTGCTGCGCGACGTCAACCTCATGCTCGGCGACGGCGAAGCGCTCGCGATCCTCGGCCCGTCCGGCTCCGGCAAGAGCACGCTGCTTTATCTGTTGGGCACGCTCGAACGGGCCACGTCCGGCATGTACAAGCTCGGCAAACAGGAGCCGTTCAAGCTGGCGGACGCGGGGCTGGCGCTGTTTCGCAATCGTTCGATCGGCTTCGTCTTTCAAGATCATCATCTGTTGCCGCAATGTTCCGTGCTCGAAAACGTATTGATCCCGACGCTCGCCGGCGCCGCGGAGAACCTCGAAGGCCGGGCCCGCGTATTGCTTGAGCGCGTCGGCCTGACGCAACGGCTCGACCATCGGCCCGCGGAGTTGTCCGGCGGCGAACGGCAGCGCGTCGCCGTCGCCCGCGCCTTGATTCACAAGCCGCTTTTGGTGCTCGCGGATGAGCCGACCGGCAATCTCGATCGCAAGACGGCCCAGACGATTGGCCAGCTCTTGATCGAGATGCAACAGCAGGAGAAGACGATGCTGATCGTCGTCACGCACAGCCCGGAGCTTGCCCGGACGTTGCCGAAGCAGATGGAAATGGTGGATGGAACGCTCGTGCCGTGGAAATAATCTTTCGTACAAGCCCCGGGGTGAGGTACTCCGAACCCCGGGGTTCGGAGTACCTCGCCCCGGGGCTTCATTACTCCAATGACCTTCTTCAAACTACTCCTGCGCAATCTCCTCTACCACTGGCGCGGCAACGTCGCCGTCTTGCTCGGCATCGCGCTCGGCAGCGCGGTATTGACCGGCGCGCTCTTGGTCGGCGATTCGCTGCGCGGCAGTTTGCAATCGCTCTCGCTCGATCAGCTCGGCTGGGTTGAGAACGCGCTTGCGCCGGGCCGATTTTTTCGCGCGGCACTGGCCGATGACCTCGCCATCGAGAAACGCAGCGCCGTTCTTCTGTTGCAAGGCGGCGCCTCCCGCGCCGATGCGCCGCGCGTCGGCAAAGTGACGGTGCTCGGCATCGATGCATCGTTCTGGCCGGACGCGAAGATGCCGTTGGACACGAGCTTCTGGATGTCCGAAGAGCGTGGGGCCGTGCTCAATCAGACTCTGGCGAATGCCCTGGACGCGAAGGTCGGCGACGCGATCACACTGCACCTGGAGCGCGCCGACGCCGCGCCGCGCGAGATGTTGCTGGCCCAGCGCAAAGCGGAGGCGGTGATCGAGCCGATTCGTGTCACCATCAAGCAAATCATCGCCGACGAAGGCATGGGCCGCTTTTCGCACAAGCCGTCGCCGCTGCCGCCGCGCAATGCGTTCGTGCCGATCAAGCTCTTGCAACAGAGGCTCGACCTCGCCGGCCGCGCGAATGTCATCCTCGCGGCAAGCGCGCCGGCGACGTTGCAAGGCAAGTTGACGCTCGATGACTGGGGCCTGCGCTATCGCTCGCCGAAGGATCGAGCCGAAGCCTTCGTGCGCTATCTCGCGCCCAACGAGAACGACGGGCAACTCAAGAAGGCGCGCTGGATTGACCGCGTGCCGGAGGAATTGGCCAAGATCGCTGAAATGAACGGCAACGTGCTGACGCGCGACGCCGTCGTTGCGTACTACGAGCAACAACGCGATTACTATGTCCTCGAAAGCCAGCGCATGGTCCTGGAGCCGCAAGTCGTAAACGCCATGAACCGGCTCGTCGGCGACGTCGGCGACAAAGACGACAAGGCGGTGCGCTGGAACTTGACGCCAATCCTCGTCTATTTGGCCGACAGCCTATCGAGCGGCAAACTCGAAGTGCCCTATGTCATCGTCGCCGGCGAGAACACCAAGGCGCCGCGCAAGGACGGCAAGCTCGATTACGTTCTCGCCGACGATCAGGTTCGGCTCATGCGTTGGCCCGGTTCGCCGTTCAAGCTGCAGACGGGCGCTCCCTTGACGATCGCGTACTTTTCTCCGGATGAGCGCAATCACCTCGCGAATAAGACGGCCGAGTTCAAGGTTGCCGCCATCGACGATATTGCGGGCATGTATGACGATCCCGACAAGACGCCCGAGTTCAAGGGCATCACCGACAAGCTCGACATGTCGAACTGGGAGAATCCGCCGTTCCCGTTCGACAACAAGCGAATCAAGGAGCCGGACAAGGATTTCTGGAAACGCTATCGCTCCACCCCGCGGGCGTACATCAATCTTCGCAAGGCGCAGGAGCTTTGGAAGACGCGCTTCGGTGAATTGACGTCGTTTCAAGTGCGCTTCGGCAAGGAGAGTCCGAAGTTCTTGCCGAAGTATCTGCTCGATGAATTGAAGGCGGAGCAGGGCGGCTTCGTCTTTCAACCGGTGCGCGAACAAGCGATCCGGGCGAGCGCGGGCACGACCGATTTTGGTCTGTATTTTCTCTATTTCAGTTTCTTCCTCATCGTTGCGGCGTTGCTGCTCGTGGGCCTGCTCGTGCGGCTCAATCTCGATCGCCGCGCTGGCGAGATGGGGCTCCTCCTGGCCACGGGCTGGGACCATCGACGCGTGCGCCGGCTGCTCCTGGCGGAGGGGACGGTGCTGGCGATCGTCGGCGCCTTGCTCGGCCTGGGCGGCGCGTTGCTGTACGCGCATGGCATGCTCCAGCTGCTGGTCGCGAATTGGCCGGGCGGCGAGGCGCTCCATTTCTTGCGCCTGCACGCGGAACCTTTGAGCTTCGCGATCGGTTACGCCACATCGTTCCTGGTAAGCGTCTTCACGCTCTGGTGGGCGACGCGGGCAATGAGCAAGCTTTCGCCGCTGGCGCTTTTGCGCGGCGAGACGATTGCAGCGCCGGCGGTGACTCGTGAAAAACGCGGACATGCGCCAGCCATCGCCGTCGTCGCCGTGCTGTTGGCGGGCGTCATGATCGTGATTGGCTTTCGCGTCGATTCGCACGAAGTGCAAGCGGGGATGTTCTTCGGCAGCGGCGCGCTTTTTCTGACGGCCGCGTTGGCCGCGATCTGGGTCGAACTGCAATACTTGCGTCATCAAACGGCGCCGCGGCCGTCGCTCGTGGGCCTGAGCTTTCGCAACGCCGGGCGGCAGGCGGCGCGCAGCGTGCTGACCGTCGGCTTGCTCGCGTCGGCGTCGTTCCTCATCGTCGCGGTCGAATCGTTCCACAAGGACACCGATCGGCAATTCCACGAAAAGACCGGCGGCTCCGGCGGTTTCGCGTTCTATGCCGAGGGGGCGATCCCGGTTTTCGAGGATCTCAATCAACCGAAGGTGAGGCGCGAGCGCGGCCTCGACATCGCCGAAACACGCCGTCTTCAGTACTTCCCATGCCGCGTGCAACCGGGCGACGACGCGAGCTGTCTGGGTCTCTACAAGCCGCTCAAGCCACGCGTCATGGGCGTGTCCGCGGCGCTGATCAATCGAGGCGGTTTCTCGTTCGCCATCAGCAAGGCGGCAACGGACGATGAAAAAGCCAATCCCTGGCTGCTTTTGAACGCGGACGCCGGCGACGAGATTCCCGCGATCATCGACAAGAACACATCGGACTGGATTCTCAAAGTCGGCGTCGGCGGCACACTTGACACGGTCAACGAGCGGGGCCAAACCGTCAAGCTTCGCATCGTTGCTTTGCTCAAAGAAAGCATCTTCCAGAGCGAGATAATCATCAGCGAAAAGAGCTTCCTCAAACTCTATCCGCAGCAGACCGGCTTCTCGTTCTTCCTGATCGACGCGGGGGAAACCGATCCGGAGAAATTGAAGATCGTGGAGAAACAACTCGCCAAGAGCTTGGAGGATTTCGGCCTCGACGTGCAAACGACCGCGAGCCGGCTGCAGGGTTACCTCGCGGTCGAGAACATGTACCTGGCGACGTTTCAGGCGCTGGGCGGGCTCGGCTTGATGCTCGGAGCGGCGGGACTGGCGATCGTGCTGTTGCGCGGCGTGTGGGAGCGGCGCGCCGAGTTGGCGCTCTTGTCGGCGCTCGGCTTCCGGTCGGGGCAGCTCGCGCTGTTGGTGCTGGTGGAAAATGCGATTTTGCTGGCGCTTGGTCTGGCGGCGGGGACGGTGTCGGCGCTGCTGGCTGTCGCGCCGCACCTGGTCGGCGCGGGGGCGCAAGTGCTTTGGCTGCGCATCGCGGGGTTGTTGACGCTGGTGCTGGCAGTGGGGCTGGTGTCGGCGACGCTCGCGGTCTGGTCCACGCTCAAGACGCCGGTGTTGACGGCGCTGCGGCGCGAATGAAGGCGAGCCGAGCCCCGTAAGGGGCCGGTTGAGTCGGCGCGCACACTCAACCGGCCCCTTACGGGGCTCGGCTCGCCGGGCGCTTAACGAAATCGGCCATTCCGATACAATGCCCGCGTTGTGTTCAAGAACCTGAAGAGGAGAGGGACATGCAATTTCAATGGTGGATGTTCGTCATCGGCGCGGTCGTTTCCTGGGGCATCTATGTGCCGGTGCTGCATGAAGGGCAAGCGTCGATGGGCGGTGGCAAACCCAGCGAAGGGGCCATCCGCGCGTTTCTTTGCGTCGGCGTCGCTTACTTCATCACCGCGGTCGTCATCCCGCTCATCGCTCTGCAATTCGGTCTCGCCGGCAATGAATCGCTCGATTTCAAAGACGAAGAAGGCTCGCTCAAGTCGCGGGCCTTGACATTCGCAACGCTCGGCGGCATCGCGGGCGCCGCGGGAGCGTTGTGCATCATCTTCTCGATCAAGTTCGGCGGCAAGCCACTCTACGTCGCGCCGCTCGTCTTCGCGGGAGCGCCGATCGTCAACGCCATCGTCAGCGTCCTCTGGCATCCGCCGGCCGGCTGGTCGCGACCCGAGATGCAGCGCGGCTGGCTGCTCTTCGGCGCCGGCATCTTGCTCGCGGCAATCGGCGCGGGACTGGTGCTGTACTCGAAGGGCGCCCTCGACCAGGCAGGCAAAGAATTTGAAAAGCAAGGGCGCGCCAAGGCCGCGGCCGAAGCAATCGCGCAAGCGCCGCCCGAGGCGACTCCAGGAATCCAGGCGCCGCCGGAGACAGGCATTCAAGGAACCGGCAACGGCTAAGGCGACCGGCAGGTGCAAACCTGCCAGACGTAGGACGGACATTCCTGTCCGTCCATGTAAGGACGGACAGGAATGTCCGTCCTACGGGTGTCACAAAAACGCAGTTCGCCAAAACGTCCGTTTGAACCTATTCATTTTGTCAAATACTCTTGCGGAATGCCGTCGGTCACGCCTGGCTCCAGTTCCAACGCCGTGCGGAAGTCGGCGCGAGCGGAATCCTTGTCGCTCAAGGCGTGATACGCGTGGCCGCGATTGCGATGCGCCGGTGCGTAATCGGGAGCGAGCAGAATCGCCTTGCCAAAATCGGCGACGGCGCTGGTATGATCGCCCTTGGCGCCGTGGGCGCTGCCGCGATTGTTGTAAAACTGGGCGTTGCGAGGCTCCAGACGGACGGCCTTTTCATGATCGGCGAGCGCCTTCGAATAGTCGCCGAGCTGCGTGAAGGCGTTGCCGCGATTGCTGAACGCCAGCGCGCTCAGCGGCATCAATTCGATCGCCTTGTCGAAATCCGCAATCGCTAACTTGAAGTCGCGGCGGCGATGATGGCAATAGCCGCGATTGACGAACGCGTCGGCGTATTTCGGACCAACTTCCAGCGCCTTCGTGAAGTCGGCGATGGCGCGGTCGTACAGTGCGATGCTCGAATACAACAGGCCGCGATTGAGCGGGATGGTCGGGTCCTTGGCGTCGAGCTTGAGCGCTTCGCCGAGATCGTTGATGCCTTGCGCGGTCTTGCCCATCTGATGCAAAAGCAGGGCGCGGTTGATCCACGGCGACGATTCCTTGGGATCGAGTTCGATGGCCTTGCGATAATCGGCAAGCGCTTTTTCCTCGGCATTGAACGTCGACGCCGCCGGAGGATACACGACAAGGCGCCCTCCGGACAGGCCCTTGCCGATGTAGTCATTGGAGTCGCCTTCGAGCCTCAGGGTGATTCCGTTCGGCAGAAACGCGCCGAAAC
>DAIOGM010000219.1:6578-11879 GCA_036745215.1 Gemmataceae bacterium | reverse complement strand
TCATCGAGGACGCCGCCCTTGGCGGTCAAAATCTTGCGGGCGAATTCGTCCATCGGCACGTTCGACGCTATCGCGCCGCGGATCCATTCGCGGAAGAGATAAACGGAATTCGCCGACGAGGTCGTGCGCGAGTTCTGCAAGAGATCGCCCCACTTGAGCGACCAGTGATCGACGAACTCGGGCCGCTGGAACAGTGCGTCAATCGCGTTCTCGCGTTTCTTCGCGTTCTTGTCCGCGAGAAACGCCTTGATCTCATCGGGCTTTGGCTGAATGCCGATCATGTCGAAGTAGACTCGGCGCAGGAAATCCTGGTCGCTCGCAAGTGCGGACGGCGTGATCTTCAGGCGATTGAGCTTGTCGATCACGTGCTTGTCGATGAAATTGCCGGCGGGCGTTTTGGTCGCAGCGAATTTGGCGTCGCTTTTGACGACCATGACGCTGGTTGCGGCGAAAACGCGTTCGAACCGAGCGACGATCGCGGTCTCGCCGGGATCGCCGGCGGTGACGATGCCTTCGTCATCGACGTCGGCGTATTGCGTGTTATTGGCGTTCAAGACGCCGAGGCGCGTGACGTCGCGCGTCGTGCCGTTGTCGTACTCGGCGATCAGTTGCAGATGATGCTTTTGCCCGGGTTCGAGGACCAACTTGTCGGGGATCATGCGAACGCTGACGACTTGTGCGTTGTCGGCCAGGTCGCCGGGAGTGCCTTGCTTGATCCATTTGTTGAGGAGTTCGTACGACAGGCTCTTGCGAGCAAAACGCACGCCGCCTTCGTGGGCGACGTCGCCGGCCGGCTTGGCGATGAGCAGGCTCGCTTCAGGATTTTGGAAGTTGACGCGGCGGCTGAAGGAATCTTTGGTGATGAAAAAGAAATCGGGATCGGGATCGGCGCCGCGCAGGGAAAGTTTGAAGCCGTTCTTGCCGAGCGAATAGCCATGGCAGCCGCCGCTGTTGCAGGCGCCGCGCGAGAGCACCGGCATCACCTCGTGGCGAAAGCTGATCGGCGGCTCCGTTTCGGGAAGCTTGACCGTGACGGTCACGAACTTGGTTTCGCTGGCGACTTCAATCTTGATGAGCGTTTGCCCGTTGCCGACGGGGCGAATCCAGCCGTCGCCGTCAACCGTGGCGATTTTCGCATCGCCGCTTGAGAATTTCGCTTGCGAGCGCAGGTCCAGGGAGAAGCCGGTGGACGAGACGCCGAGCACCTGGATTGCGAATGGATGGCGATGATGTTGGATCTCGATCGCTTTCGGTTGCACCGTGAATGAACCTGACGTTTGCGCATGCGCGGCGCTTGTGGCCATGAAGAAGCAAAGCGCAATCAATTGTCGTTTCACGATCGGCTCCATTCCAAGATGCCTGGCGAGCGTCGGGGCGTAAGCCCGACGTGTTTTTGCGGGAACGTCATGCACGTCGGGCTTACGCCCCGACGCTCGCCTATTTGCCGGCGCTCTTCAGCACCAGCGTCAATTCGACATCTCGACTTTTTACGCGCACATTCGGCTGCTTGCCGTCCGGCGCGAACGACGCGGACAGCTTGACGCCCGAGAACTCGCCCGGCGCGACGGTCGGCGGGAACGTCACGTTGACGGCGAAATCGGTTGCGTCCACTTTTACGGTGACCGCGTCCGCCTTCGCGCCGGCTGGCAGGCCGGTAATCGCAATGGCAACGTCCGCTTTCAAGCCCGCGCGGCGTTCGAGTTTGCCTTCCAGCTTTAACGTGGCGCCTTTCTTGGCGTCGAACGGCACTTCGATGCGGTTCGGGCCGGCGAGTTGAAGCGTGATAGGTAAATTCACTTGCATGCGGCGAACGGGAGCGTACGCGGTCGCCAACAACTTCTTGGCAGCGTCGAGCAGCTCGGCCTGCACCGTCACGTCGTAAACCGGCGAGGACAGCTCCGGCGGCACGAGCACGGTGACGTCGCCGCTGTTGACGTTGGCCGCGAGTTCGCCGAGCTTGTCTTGCCGCAGCGCCTTGTTCGGATCGGGCTGGTTGTTCAAGATCGGGGTGATCTGGCTCGTCAACAACGTCAGTTTGACGGTTGATTTCGACATGGGCCGCGTCAACTTGACCGGCAACTGCAATCGGCTCGCGGGGACTAGCGCAGCGTCGTTCGGCAGGTCGCGCCAGTCGAGGGTGAATTCGTTCGCGGGCTGGCTGGTCGTCGCCAGCGTGAACTCGGTCGCGAGCCACGGTTGCAAACGTTCGAGCGGATGGCCTTTGACGATGACGGTTTGCGTTGCACCTTTGTCCGAGCGGCCGCGAAGGTTCATTATGATGGGATCGGTCAAGGAATCGAGTCGTTCGAACGTGACGAGCGCGCCGTCCGCGCCTGGCGGAATTGTCGCATCCTTCATGCTCAACCCACGCGTCGGCGGATCGGCGACGATGTCGATGGCGCCGGCGTAGCCGCCTTTGCGATCGGCGAAAATCGGCACGATGCCACGGCCATCCTTGGCGAGTGAAAGTCGTTGCAGCGGCGTGGAAAGTTTGAACGCGTCCTTGACCGAGCCTTGCGGTTCGATGACGAGACGATAAACGCCGCGCGGTCCGCCGCGGCCCTGGGCATCGACGACGCCGACGATGATGGAGGAAACCTTGGCGGGCACATTGTACTCGAGAACGGGGTCGAGCGTGCCGGGCGAATCTTCGGCCCGGGCGGCCGGAGTTCCTTCAACGGTGCGAACGACGAGCGCCGCGTCGATCTGCGTACCGATGCGCTCGGCGAAGACTTCGAGCCGGACCTTCGTGCCGGACTGAACGGGGATGAGGTAACGATCCTCTTCGTTGGGCGTTTCGAGTTTGCCGTTGACGCCGGCGGGGCCATCGGGAATCGTTTGCGGCTTGTCGCTCTTGGGTTTTTCCATTTGTTCGGCGTAAGGACTGACGATCACGAAGGGACGCATGCCGCTCCAGTTTTGGGCGCCGGGCTTGGGCCACGGCAATGCAAGCCAGGCCGCGTCCTTCGGTGCTTGAACCGTCATTTGCATCGGCGCGGAGATGCCGGGAAAGCCGACGGTCCACGGCTGGTCCTTGCCGATCGCGGACGGGTAAACTTGATCGATGTACGACCATTCGCCGATCCTCATGCGGAAAAAGCTCGGCGCTGGGGCCGCATATTCGGCGTCGTGCAATGTGACGGTGTAAACGCCGTCTTCGGGCAACACCGCTTCGAGGCGCGTGTCGCCGAATTGAGCGGGCGTGCCCCAAGCCCAGTCGATTTGCAACTTTTTGGCGTTGTACAAATGCAAGACTGGCCGCAGTTTGCCGCCCAGGCGTTGCGATTCGACTTCGATCATGACGCGCTGTTTTGCTTTGCCCTGGAATTTGGCCTCGACCATGTTGGGCCCAGCGACCGTGCCGTGCAGCGCGATCGGCAATGTCTTGATCGGCTCGGTGATTGATAGTTGGGTGATCCGATCGACGGCGATGATGACGGGCAAGCTGATGCCCTCGTCGGTGACGAGACGCAAGTGGTGGTAGCCCGCCTCGACATCGGCGGCGAGGGAGACGTCAAAAGTCGCTTTCTTGTCGGTCGAGCCGGGCTTGAGCGTTTGCTTGGCCTGGAATGGCAAGTGGAGTCGCGGCGTCTTGCCGAGGTCGTCGCCGTCGATGGTGAGCGTGGTTGTGCCGCCGATGGTGAGGCCGCGGATGTCGAGGGTGCGCAAAGCGGGTTCGGCGGCGAATGCGAATGTCGTTGCGCAACCAAACGCAAGAAGAACCAGAACGTACCGATGGAAATTCATGATAAACTCAGCGCAAGCTGAAACCGCATGGCGTTACGGGGTTAATCCGAGGACGCCGCGAACATCCTTCCGCACACCCTCGCAAACTTTGAGCGCATGTTGAGCGTCTGCGGCCGACGATGACTTTCCGGGATATCGAAAATCGACGGCGTGGCTGGTTAGAATCAGAAAGTCCGGCTTCCAAAATTGCCCACGCCGGGACGGCAGGCAGGATCAAATCCAACAATTCTTCGAGATCGTGCGTTCGGCGAAAAGCGATGTTAGCCTCTTGCAACCACGCCTTCAAATATTTCTCGACGCATTGCTGAGCGTGGAAGCAAATGGCATCATAAATCGGCGCCGGCGCCAGGGCGAGGCATTTCGCGGCCTCGAAGTCACCGTCAGCCTTTTGCGTCCACTCCAACGTCAGCGGATTCATAAAGTACTTTTCCGCGTTCGAGGATTTCGCGGTAAAACCAATCGTTGTGCTCGATGCGAAACGCCAGTTCACGCGGGGTGCGGACGATCAAATCCATGCGGAATCGTCGCGGGATTCGTTGACGAATCGTGACCGCCTGGCGGCGTGTTTCTTCTTCGGGAATATCCATCACAACGAGCAAATCTGCGTCCGAATCTTCGGTAGGCGTGCCATAAGCGTATGAGCCAAATAGGACGATCCGCTGCGGACGGAATTCCCGCGCGATGTCATTGCAGGTCGCCAGAATGTCACTGCGATCGATCATACGGAAATTGTAGTTGTTCGAATGCACACGATGCAAGACCGCATCAGAACAACTGCCGAATCGGCTCCGCCTCGATCAGGCGAACCGGGCGTTCGCCGGGGCCGGGCATCGTCGTCGTGTCGAGGTTGATGCCCATGCCGTGGTAGATCGACGCGAGCACTTGGGGTGGCTCGATCGGGTTGTCGTGCGGGCGGCTGCCGATACGGTCGGTGGCGCCGATGACCTGGCCGCCGCGGAAGTTGCCGCCGGCGACGAAGTTCGTCCATGCTTGCGGATAATGATCCCGGCCGCCGCGGCCGTTCAATCGCGGCGTGCGGCCGAACTCGCTCAGCACCGCGACGACCGTTTCTTGCAACAGGCCGCGTTGTTCGAGGTCGTCGAGCAACGCGGTAAAGGCCCAGTCGAATTGCGGGCACAGGTGGCGTTCGTAATCGAGGTAAGTGTTGTTCAAACCACCGCCGTCGGCGTGCATGTCCCAGCAGGATTGGCCGAACACCGTGTCGAAGTGATTGACGGTGACGTAACGCACGCCGCCTTCGATCAAACGCCGCGCCATCAAGCAGCTTTGGCCGAACGTGTTGCGGCCGTAGCGATCGCGGGTGCGGGCAGTTTCGAGGTTGAGGTCGAACGCATCGCGGGCACGTTGCGAGGTCAGCAAACGGAAAGCGCGATCGTACGAGCTATCGTGCATGTGCGTCGAGCGGGCTTCGGTGCGGCGTTGCAATTGATCGAGCTGGCCGAGCAATTCGCGGCGGGCGTCGAGTCTTGACGCGGACATGCCGGCGGGGACTTCGAGATCGCGCGGCCACCTTTTCGAGTCGGACAGGACGTA
>DAIOGM010000219.1:3071-6568 GCA_036745215.1 Gemmataceae bacterium | reverse complement strand
GCGGGTACTTCGAGATCGCCGACGCGGAAGTTCGGGGCGGCGGGGTCGGCGCCGAGGAAGAACGGCTCATGCGCGCTGCCGACGTGCGCCGCGGTCTGGCCGTGGAAGTTGCCCGCGCCGGTGTTGCCGATCTGGCCTGGCAGAATGACGTTTGCCGGCAACTCGCTCCGTTGCCCGAAGACGCGGCTCACCACGCTGCCGACGTGCGGCTTCATGCTGTCGGCGTTGAAGTCGTGGCCGGTCATCATCCAGCGCTGGCCGTTTTCGTGCGTCGCGCCGGTGCGATGATGCAGGCTGCGAATCAGCGAGATCTTGTCCATCTTGCGAGCCATCAGCGGGAAGTGCTCGCAAATCTGGATGCCGTTGACGTTGGTGCGAATCGGATTGTATTTGCCGCGCACTTCGGACGGCGCTTGCGGCTTCATGTCCCAGGTGTCGAGGTGGCCGGGTGAGCCGACGAGGAAAAGCGTGATGCAATTCTTGATGCGAGCGCGGCCGGGCTCAACGGAGCCTTGCGCTTCGAGCTTCAAGAGATCGGGCAGCCACAGGCCGGCGACGCCGGCGACGCCGACTTGCAGGAAGGAGCGACGCGTGACGCCGGAGCAGAGGGAGACTTTTTCGTTGCCGATATTGAGCATGGAACGGACTCCGACTGTTGACGTTTAGCGCTCGCATGGCGCCATGCGAGCGCTAAACGTAAACAGGTAATGACTAGATCGTATAGGTCACGCGGTTGGAGATATCGATGAAGCGGCTATCGACGAACTCGCCCTGCGGGTTTTTGCGATAGTTGACGTAACGCCACATCTGCAAGACGACCGTGTACTCGCCGGACGCCGTGTCGGCGTGCTCGTACGTCAAGTCGGCGCGAGCGTTGACGGTTGCGACGACGGCGCCGTTGCGGCGAATCTCCCATTGCAGACGCAGGCCCCAATCGTTCGAGACCTCGCTGCGCGTGAGGCGTCGGCCTTCCAAGCGGATGGTCGCTTGCGGCGTGCCTTCGAAGCGTTGTTCCATGTGATGCCCCCCCTGTGCGAAAAACACGATCGGAATCGTATTCCACGAAAGAATAGCATGCTGGCGGGAATCGGCTGGGCAGCTGAAGCGGCCTGACCGATGGTTCGGCGGAATCTTCCGACATTCTAATGTTTGCCCTTACGAACACAAGGGAAAAACGGGAAAAAACGCGGGCAACGGACATCGCATTTTAGCGCGGCGTTGTTTACGGTGAGGTTTGAAAACTCGTTTCATTGTTTCACCTACCCCCCCCTCCCCCTGAAACAAGATGAAACGCGATGAAACCAAACGATAACGTGACCACAGGAACCTCCATCATGAACGCCGATTTCAACGTTTCCCGCACCGCCACCCTGAAGACCGCCGTTCAGGTCAAGACTTGGATCTGGGACGGCCTGATTGCGCCTGGAGATATGACCTTGTTCACCAGCGTCAGCAAAACGGGGAAGACGACGCTTTTGAGCCATCTTCTCGCGCATCGAAAGGATGGCGCTCCGCTGATTGGCCGAGCCGTTCGTCCCGGCGGCAGCATCGTCGTTTCCGAGGAGCCCGACGGCCTTTGGGATTGGCGCAATGAGCTTCTCGGATTTCGTCAAGACGATGGCTTCATCTGTCGTCCATTCGGCATGCCGCCAAATCTGGACGACTGGCGACGCCTGCTCGAGAAGGTATTGAGTATCCACCGGGCCGACGGAATCGACCTGGCGATCTTCGACCCACTGGCCTACCTGTTCCCAAGCGACTCCGAGTACGACAGCGGCTTGCTCGCCCAGGCGTTGCTGGCGGCGCGACAGTTGGCGCAGGCGGGAATGGCGATCGTTCTGGTTCATCATCCGCGCAAGGCGCCGTCTCACGCGGGCCTGGCCTCCCGCGGGTGCAGTTCGTTGATCGGCTTTGTCGATATCATCATGGAAATGTATCCGCGCATTGCCGGGCAAAACACGGATCGCCGCCGCCGGCTATTGAGCTTTTCACGCTACGCCGATACGCCGCGCATCTTGTACTTTGAACTGAGCGAGAATGGCCGCGAACTTCTGGTGAATGACGAACCGCCGCCGCTGGACGAGTACGCCGAGAACTGGCGGATCATCCGGCTGGTTCTCGAAGATGCGAACGGTCCCTTGACGCGCCAGGACGTTCTGGAACAATGGCCATCCACCTATCCCGCGCCGAAGCCGTTGACCTTGTGGAGATGGCTGTCGAAAGCACACGAAAGCGGCGACGTCCGCGTCGAAGGGACCGGCCGAAGCAACGAGCCGTTCCGATATTACCTTCCGGAGAAGCTGGAAACATGGAAGAAGGATCCGCTGTACCAGCTTCGTTGCCTGGCCGAAGAGAGCGCGAGGAAAGTCAAGGCAATGTATCGGTGACCGGCGCCAACCGGCCTCGGTTCCAGGCTCTGCCTGCTCCGTCTGGGACACAGGAAACTTGCGGCTAGCCGAGTCCCGTGAGGCAACGCCGTGAAGGATTTTCTATCGGTATTTCCTGAGTTGCACGTCGTCTCACCAAGAATCGTCAAGCCATCAAATACGCCAACGGCGTTGCATCTCAAAGCCCAGGGTCGCGAGCGCAGCGAGCGTACCCTGGGAAAACAAGGCGGGCATCGGTTACGCCGAAGGCGTTACATCAATCGACCGGCAAGCGGTTGATCCGACCCTTTCAGGGTCGTTTGACGGACATGGCGAAACCCAGCGTGCGCTCGCTGCGCTCGCGACGCTGGGCTTTGGGATGCAACGCCGTTGGCGTTGTTTCGGGTTCATCTGTCTTTGCAAAGCCACGGAATTTGCGCCAAAGATCCTACACGGCGTTGCCTCGCAGGGCTCGGCTCGCCATCAATCCTTGACGCGCCGATACACGAAATACATGCGTCCGGAACCTGCCGGCACGGTGAAATCACGGGCTCGTTCGCGGCCCGGCGGCGAGATGCAGTCGCGGAAGATGTCGCCTTGCAGCTCATAGATGCCGAGATAGGTCTGACCCTGCATCGTGTAATCCACTTCCTTCGGCGTCCGCGTCGGAAAGATTGTCATGCTGCTGGCGACTTCGGTGCTCATCCAGCGGTAGGTGCCGTTCTTGATGATGAGCTTCGGATAATTGGCGACTTGATTGTCGGGCAATCGGCCGCCGTCGAATTCGTAGGACACGACCGCCCAGGTACCGTTGAGCAGCGCCGCGTCGTCCGGGCGCGGCTGCACGGGCGCGGGCCGATCGGGGAGAGCGAACGGCATGGTCATCAGGAACATGACGAGCGAGCGCATGGGACAACTCCCTTCGCTTAGGTGCTATTTCTTATCCTTGACGTCGTCCTTCTTCTTGAAAAGCCGAAACGATTCGATGGCGGGGCCATGATTGGTGTCCACCCAGTCGAACTCGACGACGTCGCCGATCTTGGCGGCGCGGACGGCGCTGAGCACCGTGGGAATCGGCCCTTTGAGCTTCGGATCGTGGGCAAACTTGACCGCGTCGGCCGCCTTGTGGAA
>DAIOGM010000219.1:0-3061 GCA_036745215.1 Gemmataceae bacterium | reverse complement strand
CGGATCGTGGTTGACGAAATACACGCGCGGCTTTTCTTCGCCGGGAGCAAGGACGTCGATGAAGGAGTTCTTGCCGTCCTTGGAGTCCTTGCGCGCCTCGAGTTTGCCGACGACGGTGCCGCCGCGGCGCTTGGGCTCTTGAGCGTCGGTAAACGCGCAAAATACGAGACACGTCAGAGCGAGGCAAGCAATGGCAAATCGTTGATGCACGTCCATCCTCCAAAAAGATTCAGCGATCGCGGCGTTCGCGGTAGCCGCCGTCGTCGTCGTCGTCGCGTTCGCGGCGGCGTTTATTCGGTCGATCTTGGTCCTCGAAAGAGCCTTCGTCGTCCTCGTCGCGGGCACGGCCGCGGCGGGCGGGGCGGCGATCGTCATCGTCGTCTTCGCCATCTTCTTTCCGCAAGCGATCTTCCATCGCTTCCTCGGTCGCCGGCATCACGGCGGCAATCGTGAAGCCGATGCCGCCGCCGACCGCGGCGCCGATCAACGCGAACACCAACGGCAGCACGGGAAACGTGTCGTCCAGCGCATTGGGATTGTTCACCATCGCAAAAACAGCGCCCACGACGGCGCCGGTGATTTCGCCGGCGATCCAAAGGAAGACAAACAGGATGATATATCCAACGGCGCTGCGGCCTTTTTCCTTCATCATGGCCGCGATCTTCTTGGCAACCAGATATATGACTACGAATTCCAGCATGGGTTCTCCGATCGGAAATCATCGGCTGGCGGTTGCTTTGACTTTATCACTCGGGCACGGCGACAGCAACCCAAAAGTGCGGCAGTGGGTCAGTTTCAAAGTAGACCGCACACTCCGTGTGCGGAACTCGGCACACGGAGTGTGCCGTCTACTAAATTGGCCCACTACCAAAAGGGGTCAATCGAAGCGGCTCACCTTGACGGAGACGCGATTCGGCCCTTCGGCGACCGTGATCTTGATGCCGGAGGTCTCATAGCGTCGAAAACGCTGGCCGACGACGGAAGGAGGAGGGTTGTCGGGATCGCGAGGTTCCGGCGGCATGACGAGGACGCGATGCTCGCCGGCGTAGGCGCCGAAAGTGCCGCGCGGCGTGACGAGTTTGAAAGCGCCGTCGGGCTGGATCTCGCCCGAGGAGTTGCTCTGGTCCGCGCTCGATTCGAATGACACCAGGCCGCCGGCCAGTTCTTTCGCCGGGGCGCCGTCCTCGAAAACGACGACGCCCTCGACGGGGTAGGTCGTTTTACCAAACCCGCACCCGGCGAGGCTAAAGAGAACCACAGATGAACACAGATGGACACAGAGGGTAATGCGAGATGATGTCATGGGATTGAGGAGTGAGTATGGTTGAGAGTAAGAGGAAGAGGATGAGGAAGAAGATTACTATTGAGCAATAACATTCGAACGGGACTCTTGTCTTCCTCATCCTCTTCCTCGTCCTCTTACTCCTCTTCTACGTTTTTCTTTTGCTCCATCGCTTTTCAATTAAACGCCGGAATCGGCATTCCATCATCCTTCACGACCAGTAAGCTCAAGAGCGCTTCGGGGGTATCCACCGGCAGGCTTCGCACCGTTCCGTCGCCGAACAGGAAATTACAGAAGCCCGGATGATAGCTGCCGAAACGCTGGTTCGTCGCGGTGTCGAGCTTGGCGACAATTCCAAGGCCCGGGCCGGCGGCGCGCGAGAAGACGTCCACCGAGTCGCCGTTCCACAGCGTGCGATCGCCGGCGATGTTGGCGATGAAGCCGAAGCGGATGTGCTTCTCGCCGATGAAGATCGTGTTGCTCAGGCCGTCCGTGACGTGAGCGATCTTGACGCGGCTCTCCCATTGCGTGCCGTTGATGAAGCCGAGGATCATGGAGCCGCGGGCGGTGGCGGTGCCGTAGTCGGTGTTGTTGTCGCTGGCGGCGACGGCGTAATCGCCCAGGGCGCCCTTGCGGCCCGCGGCGTTGTCCTCGGCGAGCTGGCCGAGCTGCGGCGCCGAGCGACGCGTCGGACACAAATACACCGGCACCTGGGCGTTCACGTCAAACGTCGTCGGTTGATTGTAGTAGTTCTGCGTGATGTCCCACTTCGAATAGAGCGGGCCTTGATCGAGGTACGGCAACAACAGCACGCACCAGGTCGCGAACGGATCGGCGAGCCTCGCGGGAGGCAGTTTCTTGAACGCATCGTGCGTCGCGTGCACGGCCAGGCCCATCTGCTTGAGATTGTTGACGCATTGCGTCCGCGCCGCGGCTTCGCGAACCTTCTGCACCGCGGGCACGAGCAAGGCGATCAGAATCGCGATGATGGCGATCACCACCAGGAGTTCGATCAGCGTAAACGCTTTTCGACGGGGCTCTTGCATTGGTGACTCCCGAGGCATTCGTTTCCGTGGTGCAGGCGGCTCGCCTGCACTGGTGATGTGCAGGCGAGCCGCCTGCACCACGAAGAGTCCAACAATATCAATCGTGAGAAAAGGTGATATTGTAACCTTCTAATTCCAATCGACGGCTCCAAGGTAACACAGACTTCCATCATGGAAACAAAAATAACGCCTCGATGTCGATTTCCTCGCCTGCCGTTCGTTAATACGCAAAATCCCGTCGATCCGTTCGCTCGGCATGCGGTTGCCCGGCAGTGCGGATCGCACTCTCTCGAAAGGACCCTGGATCATGAGCTCGTTCCTCTTGCTTCTGTATGATAACCCCGCCGGTTGGCAAAACGTGACGCCCGAAGAGATGCAAAAAGTTATCGGCGAGTACGTCGGCTGGTCGGAGAAGCTGGCCAAGGAAGGGAAAATCGAAGGCGGCTACAAACTCAAGGACGAAGGCGGCCGCGTCGTCCGGCTCGCCGGCAAGCAGGCCAGCGTCGTCGATGGGCCCTACTCCGAAACCAAGGAAGTCATCGGCGGCGTCTATCTCATCAAGGCCAAGGATTACAACGAAGCGGTCGAGATCGTCAAGACGTGCCCGCATCTGAAGTACGGCCCCAAGATCGAGGTGCGCGAGATCGACCCGATGAGCTAATTTCTAACCACAGATGAACACAGATAAACATAGCGCGGCACAGCCGCAACCGAAAGGGTGAATGACGATTGC
>DAIOGM010000218.1:421-11894 GCA_036745215.1 Gemmataceae bacterium | reverse complement strand
TCATTCGTGCTTCGTCATTCGTCATTTGCGCATGTTAGATTTCTCCTTCGAGTTCGAATTCATACTCGCGCGCCGCCTGCCCATTACGCTGCGCCCGTGCGCTCGGCGTCGCAACCGGGCGGCGCGCCGGTCGCGGCGCGGCCTGGTCCCACGGCAGCACGCGGCGGCGGTTGCCGTGGCGTTGTGCCAACCCCATCGCCTGAGCGCTCGTGAGCCATTCCTCCGCGTACTCCGCGATCTCCAGGAGCAGCGTCTCAAATTGTGCCCGCTGATTCTGCAACAGGTGCGGCTGCGCCAACCAGCGCAATACCTCGCGACCCGCGACGCCCATGCGCTGCCTCGGCGACGTGACCAAACGTTCCTTGAAGTAACGGATGAGCACTTCTTCGACCACGTCCCACGCGTTGTCGGCGCCGAAGAGCCGTTTGATGTCGTCCGAGCTCAAGATGCGGAACGCCTCATCGAGCAATTGCATCACTTCCACGCGCAGCACATTGAGATGGCCGAACGACGTCCATTTCAAGTTGTTGCGCAAGTCGAGCCCGGCTCGACGAACGATGGCGATGGAGCCGAAGCTCGGATCGTAGGAGCGTTCGCGAATGACATCGGAGATGCGCTTGTCGCGCCAGAACAGCGATACTTGATTAATGAAGTGCGAGAACAGGTTGTGAAATTCCCCGTTCGCCCGCGCCCCCGTCGGCGTCGGCTCGCTGCCGTAGCCGAGGATGCGCCGATACGCCGCCAGCCGATCGCGCCGCGTGTAACGCAGCACCTCGCGGCGATCGAACTGGTAGAGCGAGAACGCGCCCTGGCCGTTGGAAAGCCGCACGGCGCCGGCGCGGAACAATTCTTGAAGCTTCTGAACGACGCGGAACACACCGATGCGTTCATGTTGATAGATATAGTACAAATCACCTACCGCGATGACGCGCTCCGAGGTGACAGTTTCATCGTAAGGCTCGACCCCCTGCGGCACGCGCGTGGAGCCAAGCTGTGATGCTGCATCCGGGCCGACGCCGATCAGTTCCGCTAAACCCTTGTCCGGCGGCGGCGGTATCTTGGCGTCATCGGACGTCGCGGCGTAGAGCAGCTCGTCGATTTGTTTGACCAACAGGTCCGCCAATTGCGGGTTCTGAATCAAGTCTCCCGCGAGCTTGTCGGTCACCGTCGCGCGCAGGGCGCCGATGCGATCGTACAGATCCTGGTAATCGCTCTCGGTCATCGACTTGGCGTTGCGCGGCTTGTTGCCTTTGGAAGCCGGCGATGAATACGGAGGTTCATATTTGTTGGCCATGGGAATTCACCCTCGGATTCTGTTGCTTCTTGACAAGGCAAGCATTAGGTATTACTACCCATAGTCGGGGAACACCATTTGGGAGGGCGAGGCTCCTGCCGAGCCGCGAACCCGGCAGGGATTCTGTCGCTTCACGGCTCGGCGGGAGCCTCGCCCTCCCGGCCTGAGCCTGACTCTAAGCAATGCCGGCCGCGAGATTTTGCACCCGTTGCAAGTAACCGCGCAATTCGCGCAACGGATGGATCACGCGCGGATGCCGCAGTCCATCGGGCAACAGCGGCTCCGTGGGTATCGCGTCGATGAATCGGCGCACGAGGCCCTCGAGCTTCCGCGCCGTCGGCACGATCGCTTCGATGCCGCGTCGCCCGCCTTCGTGGACCAGGGCCGGCGCCTCCTCCGATGCGAACGTGACAACCCACTTGAGCAGATCGTCCACGAGCACCAGGTTGCCATCGCCGTCCGGGAACGCGGCGACCTGGCGTTCGTTGGCGGCGACGAAGACGGAGTCCATCGCGGCGTGAATCTCCTCCACGGATTCCGCGGTGACGGAAAGCGCCCGCGACAGCAAAACGAGGTTCGTGCCAAGATCCTTGCCGCGCAGTTCGTCGCGAAAACGGTCGAAGCTGTCGCGGATTGAAGTCACATAATCCTCCAGCACGAGGAAGTTGGAAAAGTTCGTTTCTTCCTCCAGCGTGTTGACGCGATTTTTTTCGAGGCCGAACTTCGTTCGCAGATAACCCAGGTGTCCGTCCTTCACGGGCACGCCGTCTTCAAGGATGTCGCGATCGAGTAGCGATTCGAAGAGGACCTCGATGCGCGCAATCGTCGGTCCGCCTTCCGCCGCCATTTCCTTGACGACGGCGGACAATTCCGAACGCACGATCATCCGAGCGGCCTCGATCAATTGCGGATCGTGTTCGGGCAAAAGCGGATAGAGACCGTCCAGCAATGGAAGAGCTTTGTCGAGCGCAACCTCCGCCCGCGTATAAAGGCTGGCCTGGGCGCCGGTGACGCCGCCGCCCAGATCGGTTTGCCCTGCATACGAGCGCGGCGTCCAGTTCATTACGGTGTAGCCGCCCTGTTGCACGACCTCGAACGATTGCTTCAACGACACAATGAACGACCGCGTGTCGGCAGCGCGCGGCAGCCGGCCGAGCACCTGGCGAATGGCGCCGTCCACCGTGCGTTTCAGCGATACCGTGCCGCCGCCGCCGCCGTCATACTGGCCGGCGCCCGGCGACGGCGCCGGCGTGTACTCCGAAGTCAGAATAGGATAGGACGCAATGTCCTCGACAGCGCCGCGAATCCGGCCGATGTTGACGCGATTCGCCTCCTCGGACGCCGCGGCTTCGAGACGCTCGACCGCGTCTTCGATGAACTCCTCGACGCGTTCGAAGAGCGTCTTGCACACCTCGAAGTCCACCGTGCTCAGCGGCAGCGGAAACAGGCCCAGGAAATTGTTGGAAATCAGCTCGCGCTCGATTTCCTGAAGTCGAAAGAAGAGATTGAAATGGCTGAGCAGATTGCTGGCCGGCGTCCACGTTCGCGCCCCGGCCCGCTCGCTCACCACGTCCACTTTCAGTTGCAAACATTGACCGACCAGACAAGTGGGCAGCGGTTTTGGCGGCGTCGCGCCGTCGAGTTCGAATATCGCTTTGCGGACAACATCTCCCGCGGGAAAATCGTCCTTGCGAGCAAAGCGCGTCAACGTGTCGGCAACGGCCTGCCATTGATTGCTCAAGGAGTCAAGGACCTGTTCAACCATTTCATACAACATATTGCCACTCCTGAGAGCCTCGAAGCGGATTCAAAGTCGTTGGGCCCGTTAGCGATTCCATGATTCCTACAAGGATTCAATGGGCCGGTCTTCAAAGATGTCTTCGAGCCCCACGAGTTCTTGCAAGACTTCGTCCAGCTTGGCGGTGAGTTCGTCGAAAAGATCTTCAGCGTCCGGCCCCGTGGATTCTTTTTGCTTCTCGTTCTCGATGTGCGTTTTCAGCCCCTTCACGCGGCCTTCGACCGCGGCGCTGGCTTCAAGCGTACGAAGGCCAAACGTCTTGAAGATGTGGTTGGAGTTGGCGATCGTGATGTCCTTGAGTTTATCGAGCCAGTTCACCTCGACATTCGCGCGGTCGAAAAGTTCGTCCAACTGCTTCTCCAAAGACTGGGACGGAATATCGTGCGCGTCCTCGACCGCTTCCTCCAGGTCGCCGGCCGCGTTTTCCCAAAACGCCTTGGCGTCGCTGATCGCCTTGGTCACTTGATCCGGCGGGATCGACGGACTGAGCGAAAGCTGATAGACCGTATCGTCGGCCGTGAACTCACTGGCGCCCGCGGCGAAAGTAACGGGAATCTCCAGATCGGTCGTCAGAAAATAAAACACCACGCGGTCAGACGCGTCACGACCTGCGACCTGCGGCGGAAAAATCAGCGTGTATCTTCCTTTCACGACATTGGTAAAGGAGTACTCGCCCTTGTCCTCGTCAGGACTCTCAAGCGTGAAGGCGCCATTGGGGTCCGGATCGGGGAACTCGTCATCGTCTTCATCGCTCTCAAGGACGATGCCGACCCGGCCGACGCCGTCGCCTTGATCGTCGATGACTTTTCCCTGGATGGTCACCAACTCGGCATCGAGATAAATTTGATCATCCGCGTGGACCCAGTTATTGTTGTTGGGAATCGTGATCTCCAAGGTGCGCCCGTCCTCGGGAAGTTCAAAAAAAATCGCGGGGTCAACGTGCGTGGCAGGCACTTTCGCGAATCGAGCGAAGGTCAGTTCGTATTCGCCGGCTTGCAGGTCTTCAAATTCGAAATAGGTGCCCCACTGGTCTTGATGGTCTTCAGTTGTCGTTTCCGGATTGGGTGGTGTTTGGCCGCCCTCGCCTTCGATGGCCCGGATGGAAACCTTGACACCCGCCAATACGGTGCCATCGTGGAACGCCTGTCCCCATGTTCGGCCCATGATCGACTCCTCGTTGCGAGAAAACGACTGTCGTTATCGTCCCACCGCCACGTTGGTTATCACAATCCCCGCCGGCGCCGGTCGGCTCGCCAGTTCGCGCCAGCACGAGGCAACAACTTGCGAAACAAGCGCGATCTGGCGGCGGACTTTTTGAATCGCTTTCTTCACCTCGCCGACCCACGTTGACCACGGCGGCCGATTGCGGCGCGGCAGGTGGCGGCTGGCGGCGAGTTCCCTGAGTTCTTTCATGCGCGTCGCGCCGCCGACTTGCCGGCGGAATTCGCGCGTCAACTTACGCCAGTGTTCGTCGAGGCGCGAGAGCGCCATCTTCGGCACGCCGCCGCCGCCCGCTTCTCCTTGCATCGCGGTCAACGCCAGGCGCGTCGCGCCGAGCGATTTGCGAAGCCAGCCGTTCATGTCCGTCACGCTATCGATGATGCGACTGGGGACGCAATGCGTGGAATCAGGACTATCATCTTGGGCGACGGACCTCAGATCCTTCAGTTTGCCACGAAGTTGGATTAACTCGTTTCGCAGGCGCGTGAAGGCGGCGTCCATAGCCATGATGTCGCCCTCACCTACCCCTCTCCCAGAGGGCGAGGGGAGAAAATCGTTACCTCCGCGACAGCTCGCGGTAGAACGCCTGGGTAATCGCCTCCGGCGCCGCCAGTTGCCGGCTCAACGCGACGCGGCTCGCGCCGATCAGGAAACGCTCCGGGATAATCCCCGGATCCGTGCCGCTCGCGATGCGGCCCGCGGCTTCCTCGACCATGATCTGTTCCTTTTCGCCGAATCGCAGCACGTCCGAGTAACGTTTGTTGCCGAGCGGCGCGAACGGCTGATAGCAAATCGCGTCCACCACGATACGCACCGCCTCCGGGAACGTTTCCAGCACGGCTCGCGGGATCGAGCCGGCGGTCGGGTTCGGATACAGACGACGCCAGAGCCGCGTGTATTGCTTCGCGTGAT
Organism: Gemmataceae bacterium; assembly: GCA_036745215.1. Lineage (GTDB taxonomy): Bacteria > Planctomycetota > Planctomycetia > Gemmatales > Gemmataceae > SIAQ01. The sequence continues at coordinate 6,669 of DAIOGM010000218.1, read as the reverse complement.
CGTGAAAGCCCATCCGCCGCAGCAGCTCGAAGCTGAGGAATGCGCGAATGTACGGCGTCGGATGCGGCCCCGTCGGGCTATATCGCAGCACCGTCCGCGGAGCGCGGCCAATGATGTCCATCAGCGACGTCACCACCGGCGGGCCGCCGAGGAGCAGCCCGCTCAGGTCGGCGAACGTCTCGCGATTCCAGCGCACCCACACGGCCGCGACCGACCGGTTGCATCCCGCTTGCATCAACACCTGGCCGATCCGGCGTGGCACCAGCGTGGCGAGGCCGAGGTCGTTTTGCAAGTTATGGCTCACCTCATGGAGGATCGCGCCCAGCGTCCACGGATTGACCAGGCGATGGTACGGCAGCTGAATCAGCGGGAATGGATTCAACTGCAAGCCGAGCCGGCGAAGCGGAATGCTGCGCCGATACGTCGCCGGGCTGAAGCCGGTCCGCATGTACGAGAACGGCGGCGGCGTCGGTATCGAACGGGGCGCGCCCAGTCCGACATACGCGTGCTGATAACAATCCAGCGCAATGCGATCGCACGAGAGCAGCCAGTCGCCGAACTGGCTTTGGCGCTGGCCGAACAGCTCGAAGTAGAAGTCCCACACGCGTTCGGTCGCCTGCACGGAGCCGTGGGCACGTTCTTTCAAGACGAGCATGCGCTGCAGGTTGCGCGTCGTCGGCTGGCGTCGCGCGTTGGCGGACGCGCGTTCGACGCTGCGTGTTCGTCGGCTGAGAAATTGGCCCAGCTTCGTAATCAAGTCGTTGGCGGCTTTCAGGTGGGCGTCGGTCGGCGCCGCGGCGGCGGTGCCGAACTCGTCCCTGCGGAATGGCCGCAACGCCTGCGCGTGGCGCTTGACATTGACCGCTTGCACGCGCAGCCAGTTCATGCCGCGGGAGGTCCGCGCCGCCGGCGGCAACTTGGGCTTCGGAGTAACGGTGGCGCCATTGGTTTCCATGGCCAAGCTTTCGTCTATTGATTTTCAGGAAATTAATGCGCGATTTCGGGAGGGCGAGGCTCCTGCCGAGCCGTGTTGGGTTATGTTTTTCCGAGGTCCGCGGCTCGGCGGGAGCCTCGCCCTCCCGGCATTGTGCTCTACTTTCTCCCGACGATCAGCAGTTGAGCGACAAAGATATTTGGTCATCGGCACCTGCAGCCGCCGGCGCGGCGATGGTATTGCCGGTCCATGGCGCGCGTTTGTCGGATTGCGGCGCCGGCCTGAGCGGGCGTGCGGAGGGTGCGATACGTTTGTCGCGCCAGGGAGCGAACCGCCGTCTGCGCGGTGATGGGACGTCCCTGCGCGGTCAAGCGCGCCATGTCGGCGACGGTGCCGCGCACGATGTTCGGCACAGCGCGGATGAGCGGCCGCGTGACGGGGGAACGCAACAACGTTCGGCCGACGTTGGCGACGCCGCGAATGAGCGTCGGCGCCGCCCGCATCACGACCGGCGCGAAGCGTGGAATGAGCTGGGCCGCCATCGGGACGAGCGACCCCAGAAACGCCTCGGCCTCGGCTTCGGATTGTGCCCGCGCGGCCGCATGGCCAATGTGCGCCATTTGGGCAGCTTGAAAGGCGCGACGCGCCGGATTGAGGATCGCCTCGTTCTCGAACTCCAGTTCATCCTCGAATTCGACTTCGCGCTGCGGAATGTGCGGCGCGATCCGCCGCTGAGCCCACTGGCCGAGCCGCTGGCCCAGGGCAGGATTGATCGGCAAGCCCAGATGCCTTTGCGCGGCGCCGGCGGCCCACGCGCCGACGCGCGGCAACGCGCCGGCCGCTGCCCGCGCTGCCCGCAGCGCCAGACGCCGCTGACAGCTGCCCGGCGTGCGCAACGCGCCGATTTGCCGACGTGCGAAACCGCCGAGGGCGCCGAGGAACTGTTCGTCCTCGAACTCGCCCTCGCCCTCGCCCTCGTCCTCGAACTCGCCCTCCAGTTCGCATTCGCCTTCGAGTTCGCATTCGCCTTCGAGTTCGCCTTCCATTTCCAGTTCGTACTCTAGACTTCGCATGGAACAAACTCCCCGTGAGATGAATTAGGTTTCTTGACGGAGTCAAGTTTTCGTGGCCACAAGCTGCCAGCTTGTGTGCCATGCGAAAGCGAACAAGCTGGCAGCTTGTCGCTACGAGGCCACGCGCCGGGACGGCGGCGCAATGTCGTTAGACTTCCATTTCCCGCTGACGACGGGGGCGAGCCGTTCGGGCCGCGCCGCGGATGTTGCGTTGCATGGCCCGCGCACATTGGCGCGGATTGCCCAGGACGCGGCGCGTTTGCGTCGCCATCGCATTGGCGGCGGCGCGGCGCGTGACCGGCCGGCCCGTCGCGGCGCGACGCGCCAGCGTGCCGACGGTGCGGCGAACAATCGTCGGGACCGTGCGAATCGCCGGCCGCGTGATGCGCCGACGCCGCAACACCCTCGTCAATACCGCGACGCCGCGCACCAGGTGCGGCAGGATGCGGCGCATCGCCCGGCGATCGCCCGCGGACATGGCCACACGCGCCGCGGCCGCTCCGACCATCGCCTCGGCTTCCGCCTCCGACACCGCCGTCGACGCCACGGCTGCCATCAATTCGGCTTCGTCTTCCGTTTCGTTTTCCATCTCGCCCTCGTGCTCCATCTCGTCTTCGTGTTCCATCTCGTCTTCGAACTCGCCTTCCATTTCGCCTTCCATTTCGTCTTCGCGAAGAGCCTGCGAAGCGGCGCGGCCAAGCATGCCGCCCAGGGGACCGCCGATCGCGGTGCCGATCATGGGCGCCGCCACGCGAGCCACCTGCCGAAGGATCGGCGCTGCCCGGCGAACGAACCCGCCCACGCCTCGCGCGATGCGGCGAAAGCGGCGGAAGAACTGCTCGCCTTCCACTTCGCCTTCCATCTCGTCCTCGAATTCCCCTTCCATTTCATCCTCGAACTCGCCTTCGAGTTCGCCTTCCATTTCGTCTTCGAATTCCCCTTCCATCTCCAGTTCCAATTCGTTTAGTGGCGCCGACATCGCAGTTCTCCTTGATGGGTTGATGTTCATCGATCCGCATGAGCCCGAGTTTGCCCTCAAGTGCTGGGGTGGAGATTATCATCTTTATTCGCGGCCAAAGTCACGTCTCCTGGGTCGCTATTGTTGTGGAACGGAAGGACGGGAACCAATTTAAGGTCAGTCAATTTGTGTAGCCAAATCGTGTTACACCATTTGAGGTCACAAAATGGTAATTAGATGCGTTTTCAACTGTCATAGGAATTCAATGACAGACCGGATTTTTCGTGATTATGAGGCATGAAATCGCATAATCAGAATTGTGCCTTTATTGAAAATAATGTCAAACAGGGCGGTAGGAGGTCGCCTTTTCTTTGCCATCAGCTGCGCACGGAAATAGTGTCAGCTGTCAAGGAGCGCACCGATGCCCAAGAACGCTGTCATCGCGTCGCCGTTTGTTCCGGACGCGAAGAAACCAATCGGCAAGACTGCAAGCCGCCCCAAAATCAACATGGCAGACGAAGTCGCCGCGACGATTCGGCAACTGATCGATCAGGTTTCACAACTGGACGATCCAGCTGACAACGGAAAGTCCAACGGCCAACGCGTATTGCTGGACATGGATGTCGATGGCGTACGGTGTTTGCTGCTGGAGCCGCCGCCAATGGATCCGGATCGTCACGAATTGGTGCTCAGCCCGCGCGAGCAGGAAGTAGCGCGGATGGTGGCGAAAGGATACGCCAACAAAACCATTGCCGCGGTCCTCGATATCAGCAGCTGGACGGTCGGCACGTATATTCGCCGGATTTTCGCGAAGCTCGGCGTCGGCTGCCGCGCGGCCATGGTTGCACGAATGCAAGAGATGTCAACGGTTGCACGCGTTCCGAAGTGAGCGGCCTACGGATTGCACGGACCACTTCGTTTCGTTCTCGGCGCTCTCTGCGTCTCTGCGTTTCAAAAAAAGAACTGCCACCATCGCGGCGAGTATTGCCTTTTTTGAAACGCAGAGGCGCAGAGGTCGCAGAGAGATCCTGATTGTGAATCCAATTCCTTTGCGTCGGCAATGACGATCTACGCCGGCCCGTCGCCGAGTTCCTGGCGAAGCCGGTGCAGCACGCGGCACTTGGCGACGCGTACGGCGCCGGCGCTCATCGCGAGTTCCTGCGCCACCTCCTGCGGACTTTGGCCATCCACGACGACGCGCCAAAACGCGCGCCACGTTCGCTCCTCGAATTCCGTTTGGATTAACCTCAAGGCTTTTTGAAAAAGCTCGTGACAAAGTTTCGTTTCGTCCGGCGTATCGTCGGCGATCAGCACATCAGGGATCTGCGCCCACCAGGCCTGCGCCTCGCTGCCGCCGGTCGCCGCGGGTTGGCGTTTCTTGGCGCGGTAGTGGTCGAGAATCTTGTTGGTCGTGATCGTGCGCAGCCAGCCGCGAAACGTGTCGGCCGGGCGATCGCCGCGGAAGCGATGCATGTGCGTTGCGACGGCTTGAAAGACTTCTTGAAAAACGTCGGCGATCTCCTGCTGCGGCAGCTTCATCTTGCGGCACCAGTGCCAGACGAGCGGCGCATAAAGCGCGACGAGGCGATCCCACGCCGCCGGCTCGTTCGCGTGCAAACGGGCGAGCAGGCTCCGCGACGTGGACGTCGAGGCGCGCTCTTCGGAATTGCTCTCGTGGGATTGCATGCATTCACGCCGGGTTGGTTTTCTTCCATCGAGAACGCATCACCAGGCCGAGGCAGACGGCGATCAGCAGAAACGCGACCGCGCCCATCAAGACGAACGAGCCTTGCAGGCCCGAGTGCGTCCGCGCAATGTCGGGCGCCAGCGGCCGATTGATGATGAGCGCGCCCGCGAGGTCGCCTTCCTTCCAATTCTTCTTCGGGCTGTCCTTGTCTTGCAAATGGCAGCCGACGCAGTTCTTTTGCATGACCTGGCCTTTCGCATAGCGCAGAAAGGGCCGGCCGTTGATCTCGGTAAACTCATGATACGTGAGGTCCTCGCCGTTCTTGGCCTTGTCTTCGAGGATGGCGAGGGCGGTGCGTTCAAATTCGTCGCGCGGCCCGCCGTCCTGGCGCCAGGGATAATTACTATAGAGCCGCACCTGGATGCCCGACTCCGCGTTGCTGATGCGCTGGCCGAGATCGATCGCGAACGTCGCTTGCGGCGGGATGGCGTTCTTCTCCTTCAGGTAATAATGCGTGATCGGCGTCTTGCGGCCATCGACGCGGTCCACGATCTCGTTGTAATAACGGATGACCTCCTCCAGCATCGCGATTTCCATGCGCGTGCCGTCGAGAGCGGTCTCGTGGACGAAATATTGCGACAGGCTCGACAAATACCAGAATCCCGTCGCCGAGCCGAGGCAAATCGCCAGGAGCAACGTCGCCGCCAGCGGATTGCGCCGGCACCAGCTCCACAGCCGCTCCAACGTTCCGACGGGGCGAGCCTTGATCGGCTTGCCGCTTAAATATCGGCGCAAATCGTCGGCGAATTCCTGGGCGGTTTGATAACGGCGGGCCGGCGCCTTCGCCATCGCCTTCAGGCAAATGGTTTCCAGATCGCGCGGCACATGATCGTTCAAGCGGCGCAGCGGCCGCGGCTCGTCTTCCACGACTTGCAGCATCAGTAAACGCCGGCTGCCCTGGAATGGCCGGGCGCCGGTCAGCATTTCGTACAGGATGACGCCGAGGCTGTAGACATCGCTGCGTGCATCGACGCGATGCGACTCGCCGCGCGCTTGCTCGGGACACATGTACGCCGGCGTGCCCATGATGCGGCCATCGGAGGTCATGGTCAGTTCGCCCGTCTCGCGTTTGGCGAGGCCGAAGTCCATCAGGTGAGGCAGGTTGTCCACGTCGATCAAGATGTTGGAAGGTTTGATGTCGCGATGAATTACGCTATGAGCGTGAGCGTATTGAAGCGCGTCCGCGACATGCGCCACCACCTCGGCAGTCCAGCGGGCATCGAGCGGGCCGGCCTTGAGGCGTTCCTCGAGCGTCTGCCCCTCGATGAACTCGGTCACCAGGTAACAGATGCCTTCCTCGGTCTGGCCGATCTCGTAAAGCGCGACAATCCCCGCGTGCTTCAATTGGGCGGCGCTCCTGGCTTCGCGCTGAAATCGAATTACTTCCTCCGCGTCGGCCAATCCGCCACCGACTCATTCACCTACACCATGACCGACGGCTCCGGAATAACGTCGTCGGCCACCGTCACCATTACCATCCAAGGCGAAAATGACCCGCCATCGGCGGTCAACGACAACGCCCCGACGACCGAAAAC
>DAIOGM010000218.1:0-411 GCA_036745215.1 Gemmataceae bacterium | reverse complement strand
CGCCGGCGCGCTGAATCTTGACGGCGACGGTGCGGTCGAGCTCCGTGTCGCGGGCGCGGAAGACGTAGCCGAACGAGCCGGCGCCGAGTTCTGCTTGAAGCTGGAATTTGCCCAGGCGGCAGTCGCCCGCCGCGAGCTTGCGGGCGTACATTCGCCCCGCGTCCACGGAGATTTCCGAGGCATGCGGCTGCGTCGCCGTCCCGGCCGCCTGCCGCGCCATCTCCAGCACGGCCGGCGGCGTCGCATCGCGGCCGCTGCCGTCGGCGTCGAGATGCCGCAAACTGGTGAGCAGGCCGTCGGCGTCGGCGTCGAATGCTTGCAACAGCGCCTCGCACTCCGCGCACGTCTCGACGTGATCGGCGAGGTGCGTGAAGGTCGTCGCCGGCAGGTTCCCCGCGGCGAAGGCACGCA
>DAIOGM010000217.1:0-12061 GCA_036745215.1 Gemmataceae bacterium | reverse complement strand
ATTGGAAAACTTGCGCAGGAAACAAAGATTCTGATCATTAGTAGAACAGATAGGAAAGAACCCACCCCCCTGCCTTTTATCTGTGTCGATCTGTGTTCATCTGTGGTTAAGCTCCCCATTTTCGCCAGCCCCCACAGTTCTCCAAGCAGATGCGCTTGACAGATTCCCCCTCCATCCTTATTGTCCCGCGCCAATTGATACTCAATCGATCGAGGATTCCGTCATGCTTCGTCCCCTGGCCGCGATTGGGATTTGCGTCGCGCTGCTCACCGGCTGCGTCGATCCGCGCATGAAGGCGATCATCGCGGAGGAAAACGAAAAGGCGCGCGACCTCGGCGTCACCATGGTCGGCGACATCACCGAAGTCGGCAACGGCGGCGTCATGCAAGTCGATGGCGTCGGCCTCGTCAGCGGGCTGCAAGGCACCGGCCATTGCCCCGCCGGTCGCTGGCGCAATCTTCTCGAACAGGAGCTGCTCAGAACCGTCGGCGGCAAAACCGGGGAGCTGTCCCATCTGGAGCCGATCGTCCGCGTGCGCAAGATCCTCGACAATCCCGATAATTGCCTCGTCATCGTCACGGGCTACATTCCCGCGGGTTGCCGCAAGCGGGATCGTTTCGACGTGCACATCAAATTGCCCGACGGCAGCAAGGCGACCAGCCTGGCGGGCGGTTATCTCCACTTGTGCACGCTGCGGCCTTATGAAGCGGCGTCCAATCTCTCCAGCAACCCAAAATATCAAAACGCCAACCAGCTCTTGCAGGGCCACATCATGGCTCACGCGCAAGGCCGGCTCATCGTCGGTTTCGGCAACAACACCGATGCCAACGAACTCAAGCACGCCCGCGTCTGGCAATGCGGCGTCTCACGGCTCGATCGGCCATACACCTTCGCGATCAAGCAGGACCAGCGCACGCTGCAAATCGCCAATCGCGTCGCCGAGCGCATCAATTTCATGTATCAGGAAGATGCGAAGAGCCGGGCTCGCCACGCCGACTTTTCCGAGCAGGAAAAGCAACTGCTGTTGATGGGTTACACGGTTCATCAATTGAACGGCCGACAGGACGCCGACTTCGCGGGCCCCGGCGACGTGGCCAAGGCGAGCAAGGAAAGCGTCATCTACGTGCGCGTGCCGTCCGTGTACCGGCTCGATCATCAACGCTTTGTCAACGTCGCGACGCGCACGCCGTTTCGCGACGCCGATCCGGACCTGGTCCGCTATCGGCAACGTCTGGAAAAAATGTTGCTCGACCCGCGCGACACCTGGCAAGCAGCGCTTCGACTGGAAGCGCTCGGTCGAGACAGCGTGCCGCAGCTCAAAGCCGGCCTCGAAAGCGAGCATCCGTTCGTCCGCTTCTGCTCGGCCGAGGCGCTCGCGTACCTGGGCAACACCCTCGGCGTCGATGCCTTGGCGGACCTTGCGGAGCAGCACCCGATCCTCGCGAAAAACGCCACGCTCGCGCTCGCCAATCTCGGCGAGGAGATTTGCCGCAATCGACTCGGCGAACTGCTCAACAGCCGCGAGCCCGCGTTGCGCTGCGCCGCGTTCCACGCCTTGACGCAACTGGATGAAAACGACTCGCGCCTGCGCGGCTTCCACGTCAAGGACACGCTCTGGCTGCACCAGATCACGACGGCGCCGACGCCGATGGTTTACTTCTCGACGAGCAAGCGAGCCCAGGTCGTCCTCTTCGGCAAGAACATCCAACTGGCGCCCGGCACGCGTGTGATGATCCCGAAGGACTTCACGGTGGCGCACGACAGCAACGCCAACAACTTCTTCGTCAAGCGCATCACGAAGGAGGGCAGGGAAGAGCAGCGCATCAGTTCCGCGAATCTCGGCGAGATCTTGAGCAACCTCGCGGACCTCGGCGCGACCTATCCGGAGATCGTCGATTTCCTTCGCCGCGTGAATGACTATCAGAATGTGAACTGCCCAATCGTCGCGTGGAATACGCCGGACGTGCCGGTGGAGACGCTGGTGGAGGCGGGGCGGAATATGAAGTAGCGGTCAGTTTTGCCTAACTTGTGGGTGCCTTGGCAATGACCTCGGCGATGTTTCGGTAAGAGACGATTCGCATGATTTCTTGCTCGTCGTCGTAAATGCTGCAAGTTCTACTTTTCGGCCCCGTGGCAATTTCGTACGGGTGTTCGACCTTGATGTGCGCACCATCCGTCAGGTGAATTTCGAAGGGCTCAAACGGAACCCGATTCATTAACTCGATCATCTGTTTGGCCGTCATGAATTCCTCGCATTTCGTGGGATACGTCGTGACCGCGACCATGTGGATTGTATCAGTTCAGTTGGCGTGTTTCGCCCGTTCGTGGGCCTTTTGCAACACGTGCTGGAGTTGTTCCTCCTCGGCGGGATCACTGTCGGCGCACAGGTTCGCCAAGAGCGCAAAATCGCGATCGATCTGCTCAGCCGTCACATCGTCATCGTCCAAGCTCTCGATGCGCAGTCGCTTGCCTTCCTGCCAATCGGCGGGCAACGGCTCAAGCGGTCGAATTTCACCATTTTGCAAGACGGCAATCGGCATGTTGCAATCCTTGAAGTTACTAATTTCATCGCCATCATTGTACCATTACGCGTTTGTTCGCGTCCACTGCTCACGTCGGATTGGAAAGACGAAGCGACCCGAACGCTCGCATTTATCACGCTGGCTTCCGCGCCCACACCTGCGACATGCGCGGCATCAACGCCAGTATGGTCTCGTCGTCGGCCGCTCGCCGCATCGCAACCAAGGTGCGCTCCAACTCCTCCGGCGTCGTCAAGCCGGCCTCGATCAACGCCGGGCCCGCTTCGGCGATCGACAATTCCAGTAGCTGCTTGGTGTCCCCGCGCGCCACGACCGGTTGATTGAACATGATCTCCGGCGCCGGAAAGCCCGCGTCGCGCACCATGGCAAACAGACGCCGGCCGAGCGTGTAATCGACGCCGCGCGCCGGTTCCAGTCGGCCGATGAACGTAGCAGGGGCGAGCGCGTACGTCTCCGCATCGCTGCATTCAGGAACTTGAAGCATTGCCTTCTCCTTCTCCGTTTGACTCCATGGCGATCCTCTAAAGAAGGAAATCTGCATGGAAGGTCAAATCGGCCAAAAAAAACGCTGGCCTTCATGCGGCTCGCGAGCTACGCTTGTTTGCACTTCCCGTTCGTGCACGTCCCGTCATTTCCCGTCCGGACATTCCCGTCCTTGAAAGGCGCCATCCATGAACACCATGGTCCGAGCGATCGTGTTGGCGTGTCTCGTCAGCCTGTATGCAGTTTCGCATGCTCGCGGACAGGACAAGTACTACGCGGTCATTTTCGGCGTGCAGGATGCAGCCAATCGATTCAACCAGGCCCATTCGTTTGCCACCTTTGTTCGCGCCCAGCGCGAGCCCGCGAAAATTATCGATCAGGCGACCATCAGCTGGCTGCCCGCTGCCGGCATCGTCGATTTGAAGAATCGCGCCGAACGCGGCACGAACCACACGTTCAAAAACTCGTTCGAAATCGTCACGCGCGCCCAATCCGTCGCTCAATGGGGCCCCTTTGAGGTCCGAGAGGAACTTTTTGATCGGGCCAAACGGCAAGACCAACTCCTCAAAAGGGGAGGCATCCTCTACAAGGCCGTCGATCTCACGACGCGCCCCGGGGGCGTCGCCATCAATTGCGAACATTCCATCTCCGACATCGTCCGCAATCCCGGCGAACCGTTCGTCCGCACCGGCACCGCCCGCGGCCACCGCGGCAGCTTCCTCGTCGCCGAGCACCTTCGCCCCTGGATGATCGAGCCCAACACCGTGCACGGCTGGCTCGACGCGCCGCTCGGTCTGGAAGCGTACACCATCATCAAGAAAAGCTGGAATTGGCCGAATTGATGCCGCGCCCGCCTATTATCTTCAAAAACTCGGCGAGCCGAGCCCCGTCAGGGGCCGGTTGAGTATCGGTTGATTCAACCGGCCCCTGACGGGGCTCGGCTCGCCCGCTTGACAAGCGGAGAATCGTGACCTAGGGTTTCCACGGATTCTTGAGTTCGGCGTGCGCGGACCTATGCCGCACCTTACCCCCCGTCTGCCGGACCGTTTGATTCCATCCGATTGCCCAAGTTGCGTCGCGTGCTTTGACAAGGTGGCTGCTGCCGGTTTGCGTGCAGATCCCCGAACCACGAATAGAAAGCATGGCAATAGTGGGTTCCTGGTTATTCGACTGGATTATTTGGACTTCGTTGATCGCCGGTCTGTTCGTCGCAGGCGTGGTGTATTTCATCGGCCGCCGCGCGCCTCGCCTCGGACTTCGCGACGAGGACATTCCCTGGGAAGATCTTCTGGGGTTGATGCAGAACCGTTACAAGGACGGCAAGTCCGTTGCGGACGAAGAACTGCCGCCCGACGAATTGATGCAATCGCTTCTGTCGCAGATACCCGGCCACGACGCCGCGCCGCCGCCGGACGTTGACTGGTCCAACGGCGCCGAACGTCGGCGCAGCCTGCGGCGCTGGTTCAATCCGATTGACGTCATCATCATCTCGCCGTTTCACGATCATCCGGTGCACGGCCTTGTCGTCAATCGCTCGATTGGCGGTCTCGCGATCCTGACGGATTTCGAGTTTGCCCAGGACACCGTCCTCAACGTTCGCCCCATGAACGCCCCCGCCGGCATCGGCTACGTTACCATCTCGGTTCGCCACGCGCGCAAAGCGGCCAAGCTCTGGGTCATTGGTTGCCAGTACAAGGATGATGTGATGTGGAACGTGAAGGTCTGGTTCGGATGAGCTGAATGTTACTCACGACCGTGGCGGAAGGATTTGATGCCTACCATTTCCATTGATGAAAGGTTCCGATTTTTTGGGCTACATTTCTCTCGATACAACACAGCTTGATAATGCAAGCAAGACGATAATCCACTGAATCTGCATTTGTCCGCCCGCCTCCTTCCCACGTCAGAAAACACTCACGATCCTCATCTTCTGCGCGACGTTCGTAGAGCTCGATCGCTCGCTCAACCATCATTGAAAACTTACTCCAATTGCGTTCCCTGGACGATTCGATCAAACTGAAATAGCAGTCAAATGAGTCCTTAAGGATTTGGTTTCCAACCTCATCCATGATTCGGCTCAATCCCGAGGGCTTCTTGCCAGCATTGATCGTGGCCAAAAGTGCTGAATCAAGAAATTCAGAAATACTGACGACGGTATCCTCGTGATATGACGTCAATTTGGGGACCAATGACAAGAAGGACTTATCTAACGCATTTCCCATTAGCCCGGAAATCACGCTAGGGACGCCAAATCTGAAATCCGGATACTCACGAACGTCTGAGTAGGTTCGCTTGCAAGTTGTCACAAGTTTCTTCGCACAATCCCCTACTTGCATAGTTTGAATCAGATCGTGCCTAGGATTGCCAAGAGAATGCCTCCACCGAAATAGAGCCAACGCAATGCAGTTTTGAAATCCAAACCAAAGATCCTGTAACTAGCCCTTGAAGTCATCCATTGATGTTGCGGTTGGCAACAAAGACAGGTTTTCGATTTCGGCGTTACTGATTGCTTCCAAGCTCACCAGTATGTCCGCTGGCGATTGATTGGAATGCGCGTTCAAACGGACTTTCGAGTTCTTTTTTTTCATTGAGACCGCCGCAAACAATGTACTGGCTTGACAAACGACGGGATGATTTGCTCGATGCATGGGAAATGTTTCAAAAACGCGACGACAAAGCATGGGTTTTCACAGATTTTTCGCGACGAAGGATGCTGGATCTGGCATCCTCTGTAAGCTTTGCATTTCGAGTGGCTCGCCATTACTCCGGATCGTCCTCCATTTTTCGACGCAGTTGAAACTGCCCGTGAAAATCGCTCTGCCGCGCAACGTTGATGCTCAACACGTCGCCAACCTTCTTGTACGTCACCGGGCTTTTCTCCAAGACGGCGCACTTCAGAAAATCGTCGCCGACCTCCGCGAGGGGTACACGCGTCGTCGCCCAGTAGCCGAGCCGCGTCGTGTGCAAACGGATGGTGCCCGCTTCGAAGCTGAGCCAGAACTTGCGCGGCGCTTCGTCGGCCGTGCGCCATTCGCCCTCGAGCTTTTTCAAATTCGGATTGGCGCGAACTTCCTCGCTCGGCGTCGGGAATTCCGGCACGATCTTGATTTCGTCGAGCCAGACGGGAACCAGATCGCGGGCGTAGTAGGCGTCGAGCAGTTGTTTTTGGTCGAAGCGCTTCATGTCCGGAACGCGGATCAGCACGGTTTGCTCATCGTATTCGACACGGTAGTTGTCATGGTCTACCCACGGTAGACTTTTCAGGGCCTGATGGGCCGCGAAAACGCACTTGCCGTGTCAGTCCATGTTGACCCGCATCGTCAGTTCCGCGGGGCCCGACTCGGGGATCGTACCTTGAAAGAGCTTGGGCGGCGGATGTCTCTTCTTGGCCTGGACGATCGGCGTATCGATTTCCGTCTTGACCGCCTCTTGCTTGTTGGTTCGCTGGCAACCAATCGTGCCGACGATACCGAGTCCGGCAACTGCAAAAACAAAGAACATCTTCCGCATGACAACTCCTCGTTCGGCGTTGCAGTCGTCACTTTAAAGCATCAGAAAAAGGCAGTCGATTCGGGAGGGCGAGGCTCCTGCCGAGCCGTGTGGGCTACGTTTTTTCGGGGCTCGCGGCTCGGCGGGAGCCTCGCCCTCCCGAATCGACTCATTCAATCGCTGGCTGGTGCGTGCCGTCGCGCATTCCGGAGAGCGCGAGGAGCATGGACGGATCGATGGAGTACGAAAGCGGACGCACCGAGCCGTCGGCAAACGCGAACAAGACGCCTTCCGTGTGATTGCTGCTGAACTGGTTCCAGAGCGCCGCGTCCCCCTTCGCCAGTCCCGTCGCCGACGACAAGACGCCCACGCCGAACCACGACAAATTGAGCGCGTCCGTCATGGCCGTACTCGTCGCGGGATCGATCTCGGCGTAACCAACGGCTTCACCGTAGAAGAGCGTCTGCGACGATCCGTCGGTTGCATCCACGACGCGGTTTCTCGAGCGATTGGTGTACAGCCCCTCCCATTGCGACCACCATGGACTCGTGCCGCGTCCGGCGCCGCAGATGCCGACGTAATTGGTCGTCGCCAGTTGCCAGCCGTACGGAACTCCCGTGCCATCGTCATAGTTCTCGGTCCAGCGGTGAATCTTCTCGAACGGCCCCGTGTGCCAAAAATGCACGCCGGTGACCGTGCCGAAGCTGCCGCCCGGTGCGAACGGCGGCGTCATCGGCCGACTGGCCGGGCAGCGAAACACTTGCAACGGCTGGATCGCCACGTCAAAGTTCGCCGGCAATGGTGTATTTGGCAACGGCTTCGGCTCCCACCACGGCGGCGACTGCGCGGACGGATCGAGCGGCACGTCGATACGCTGATACAAGGGCGCCTGATCCAGGTGCGGCAACAACATCGGCAGATGGCCGATCCATTGATTGTCCTGCGGGTGGCCATACGCGACGGCCGTGTCGGTCGACTTGTTGTTCATCGGGCCGAGGTACCCGGGCGGCAACCGTTTATGGGCACTCTCGAAATTGTGAGCCGCGAGGGCGATTTGTTTCAAATGATTGCTGCACGCCGCGAACGCCGCACGTGTCCGCACCCGTTGCACCGCCGGCACGAGAAGGGCAATCAAGATCGCAATGACGGCGATGACGACCAGCAGTTCGATCAACGTGAAGCCCATTCGACGGCGTGATTTGCTCGGCAGCGTCATGGCACGTTCTCCGCGCGCCGGCCCTCCGGAGACCCCGAAAGGCCGACAGGAATGAATACCTTGGAAGCAATCATGGACGTGGCGGATTCAATCGCAGAAAGTAACATCAATAGCCGCACAAGGGAAGAAAATTCCCGCAGAAAAAATAGCCGCGGATGCACGCGGATAAACGCAGATGAGACTTGGTAGCGGCAAGATTGAAATCTTGCCGAATCCGCCCGGTCGATAACCGGCAAGATGTCAATCTTGCCGCCACGGATCTGCGTTCTAAGTTTTTGGTTTTTTTGCTTGACATCGTCGAACGGACTGCTTAACTTCGGGCAATCACTTCCACTGACTTCGCTCGAAGGTGCCTTATGAAACGAATTCCCCGTCATGCAGGCGTCTTGTTGCTGGTCGCCATCGGTTTGTTCGTCGCCGTCCACGAAGCAAGTGCGGCCCCGACGCCCGGCCCGACCATCACGATCAAGCGCTTCACCGGCATTCTCAGCGGCAGCGGGCCGGTTTACCAGGCGCCCGGTGCGGCGCTGTCGCCGACGGCAACGTGGGTCGATTTCATTTGCGATCCGTTGAGCCTTAACTGGAAAATCCAGGTCGTCCACCTCGGTCGCTTCCTGCCGACGTATTACATCAACGGCCCGCGCATTTGCGATCACGTGGAAATCCTGATGCTGTATTACAATCCGCAGATCAGCATGCCCAACATCGGCCCGGTGGACGGCACCGCCATCTACATCAAGAAAATCTAGCTGGCGCCGGTCAAAATCTGACATGGAGCGGTCTTGCGCCGCTCCATTTTTTTTGGCCATGACCCCGCTGGGTGGGCGGGCTCGGGAGTCGGTCGCATGCTAGTGGTCGTTTGTTGTTGCAGAAAAAGACTGCAGGTTCAGGACGACCAGATCGGCAGCAAATTACGATGTCGAGTTTGCAACTGCAAATTCACGGTCCGTCGCAAAGCCCGCCAATCAAACAATTCCAACGGTTCACCCGCCGCAACGCCTCGGCCCAGAAAAACGACCGTCCTCGTCATAACCAAGTCCACGCCGCGAACGCGTCGCCAAACCATGCTGGCGCCGCCGCCGTCGCCACCCGAACGTCGTCGCACGATGCTGGCGCCGCCTGAGGAACCTGGGCAGCGCCAACCAGTCCCGGAGTCGCCCAGCCCGCCAAAACCCATGCCCAAGCCGGCGAACCAACCCGCGCCCGCCGCGTCGTCTGCGCCCGCCGCGTTCCTCGGTGTTGGCGCAATTATCTTCCTGATTGCGGGCATGGCGTTTTGCCTTGTTGCGAGCGGCGCAGCGTACTTCCTGTTTCGCGGCTCGGGGCCGCGCGAACTTTTTCCCGTCACCGGCAAAGTCACCTTCAACGACGGCGGCCCATTGACCGCCGGCGAAGTGACTTTTTTCGAAGTCCCCACCGAAGCCGGCGCGGGCAATCAAGGCATGATTTGCAAGGGCGCCGTCCGCGCCGACGGCTCGTACACGATGACCAACAACAAACAAGAAGACGGCGTCCCGGAAGGCAAGTACAAGGTCGTGGTCACGCCCGCCCGTCCGCCCGACCCCGCCAACCCGCCGCCGAACTGGCCTCCCTTTCAGTCCCGCTTTTCCCGTCTCAACGAGACGCCGCTCGAATTCACCGTCACGCGCGGCGTCAATGAGTATCCGATCACCGTGGAACGCTGAGCTTCACTTTCCGTGCTGCATCAATCTCACGCAAAGGCGCAAAGCCGCCAAGAATTGAAGAAAACTAGAGGAAAGCCAAACTCAATGAAGCTCCACTTTGCGCCTTTGCGCCTTTGCGTGAGCGTTCAATGTGCAAAGCCGGGACAGCCGGAAAATATTTCTTCAGCCGCTTGTCCGTTTTGACCACGAAACCGGATTGTACATATGGTACGCCCGGCATCGGCGCCGGTCGTCGCCCAAAAGTCCGAGCACATCTTTGCTAAGGAGATACCATGGCGACAATCGATGAAATCATCCGAAATACGAAGCGTGTCCTGGTTGGCGTGGTCTTGAAGATGGAGGTGGTCGCCCTGCTGCGCAGTCCGGTCGTCGGCAAGCTCGAATTCAAGTACGACAAGTCGATCTTCAAGGGGGACGACTATCGCAAGCTGGCCGACGACATCGTGCAGGGCAAGGTAGGCGTTTTTACCGACACACTCTCGCCCGGCGCCGGCGCGGAATACCATCAGCTTCCCAGCCACGCGCATCCCAATTCGCTGGTTCTGCCCGTCGGCTGGAACATGATCGGCAACGACGTCTGGCGTCGCATGGGCGTGGTTCACGAGGCGACGCACGCGATTCAGGACAAGCGGGCCACGAACATGAGCGAAGTCGACGCCGAGGCCCCCGCCTTCGTGTCCGAGGCGATGTTCGTCCTGCTCGACGGCAAGACGCACTCGGTTTTCGACATGATCAAGAAGGCGAAGACCTATGACGAGACGCGGGTGGTTTACCGCCGAGCCTGGCTCGCCGCCCAGGAATTCCTCGGCCCGCCGAAGCGCACGGAAATCGCCACGTGGCGCGTCAAGCACATCAATGAAGCCGTCCACGCTCATTCGCTGTACGACCGTAATGACAACTACCGGTTTGATGGGATTTGAACGAAGCATTTCTTCCCTCTCCCCACCAGGGGCAGAGGGGAGATCATTCCGCATCCTCCGTGAAGCCCGTCGGCAATTCCGGCAGTCGTTCCAGAACTGCTCGCGCCTGGATGCGCACGACAGCGCCTTCGCGAGGCAAATCGAAGGGGGCCGAGATGCTGTCATCGGCCCACGGCAAGTCCGGCAAACGCTCCGCCAAGGTTCGCAGCACGACGCGCACGCGCCCCGGCGGCAACGCGGGCTTCTCATCCAGGATCAACTTCCCGTCGGCTTGCAGCGTCCCGTCGATTTCGATGGTGTGAGCGATCATCGGTTGGCTCCGATTGAGCGAAAGTTTCTTCGCTTTATTATACATCGGCCGCTTCGTCGAGTTGCACGATCATCAAGCGCATCGGGAACCGGCGGCTGCGAGCTGTACGACACCGCCTCGCGCAACGGCACGTGCGTCAATGGGAGAATGGTGAAGCACACCGATCTGTTGCCGGGGGATTTGATCCGGCTATGCACTCAGCGGTTCCTGGTCGCGTGGGTTGGTCCGGGAGGCGACACGATGCCGGCTGGCGATTGGAGTGAACGTTGCGACGATCGATTTATGGCACGGCGTGATTGAGTCAGGCGAGGCCAGCGATGATGACGAAAGACAAGAAGTACCGGATGCGCACAGATACAAAGGGCAGATTTAGCGTTGGGTCGGGGTTTTCGCAGCACATTTGGGCTGGCGGCCAGTGAACCCCTGTGAACCGGTCCGACATTCGAGCCGTCA
This sequence comes from Gemmataceae bacterium, assembly GCA_036745215.1. Classification (GTDB taxonomy): domain Bacteria; phylum Planctomycetota; class Planctomycetia; order Gemmatales; family Gemmataceae; genus SIAQ01. The sequence goes on along the minus strand of DAIOGM010000217.1, from coordinate 965 downwards.
TTATGCTATGCTCTCTTGTTTTGGGCGATTTAGCACGCCTTTACGATTTTCACTGGATTTGGTATAAAAAAAACATGACTTACCCGGATCGCGACAATGCCCAAGCCGGGGAAGGCCCCTCGCAATGAAGCAAAGTGATTTCCAAATTGGCACCGTTCAGACATCGATATTCAATGCGGAACCGTCCGCGTTCGCGAGTGGTCGTGCCGTAAAAATCATGCTCCGAGAATTCGGCGAGCGGTTCGATGGAGAGATGCAGGCATTGCCGCTGGCAGTAGATGCCCTGCCACAAATCCCGCATGCCGTCCTGAATAGCGAAAACATGGAATGGCGACTCAAAATGGGACCGGCGCGCATTGACGCGATTTGGACAAGAATAATGGATTCGCCCCCAGATCAGTTATCTAAAGTCGCTGCGGATCTCGCTAAGATGGTTGGCCATTATGTGCGCGCAGAGAATATTTCCGTGAACAGGGTTGCGTTTATTGTGGAGCGATTTTGCCGAACAACAAATCCGGCAAATGAACTGATTAAGCGTTTTTGCAACAAGGAAAGCCAGCAAGAGCCGTTCAATCGGTCATCGACTTTTGAAATTCACAACCACAAAGTCTACTCACCGAGAAAGCCGGGGATTGAATTTGAAATCAATAGCTGGGTAAGATGCAAGACTGCAATCCTGGAAATCGACAAATCCCCAATCGTCGCTGTTGTTCAGGATTTGAACTCTAGATCCGAAGACGCAGAAAAAAATCGATTCCAGTTTGATCAATTCACCGCATTCGTTGACACTGCGGTTACGGAAGCAAACGACATATTCTCAAAGTACTTTCCTGGATAGGTGCCCGGATGACAATCGCGTTTGCAACTCAAGCGAAAACTGCATCTTCACGAAGCGCAATCGCGACGCAAGAAGCGTATCTTCGCGCGGCGTGGACGATCCGTCATGCATTGGGCGTATTGGAGGA
>DAIOGM010000216.1:0-12090 GCA_036745215.1 Gemmataceae bacterium | reverse complement strand
ACGAATGACGAAGCACGAATGACGAAAGAAGCACGAATGACGAATCCCGAAATCAACACGGATTGGATTTGATCGGCATTCGGATTTCGTCAATCTTTCGTCATTCGTGCTTCGTCATTCGTCATTCCGCAGAAACTTCGCGGGTCACGAAGAAAATGAACGATACGCAAACACCTATCATCCCCGTCGGCCTGCTTGCCGGCAGCGGGCGGTTTCCGATTCTGTTCGCGGAAAAGGCCCGCCAGCTCGGCATCCCCATCGTCTGCGTCGGCATCCGCGATGAGGCCTCCCCGGAACTCGTGCCGCTTTCGACGCGCCATTACTGGACCGGCATGGCCAAGGTCGGCCGCATGATCCGTTGCTTCAAGCGCGAGAAGGTCAAGCAAGTTGTCATGGCGGGGAAGATTCACAGGGTCAAGTTCAACGCGTCGTTTCGTGTGCTGCGTTACCTGCCCGACTGGCGCACCATCCGCGCCTGGTGGTTTCGGCCACGTAAAGACAACAAGGATGACACGCTGCTGTTGACCTTGATCGACGAATTCGCGCAGGACGGGTTGTCCTTCGCGTCCGCCCTGGACTTTTGCCCGGAGTTGCTCGTGAAAACCGGCATCCTCACGAAACGCGTTCCGACCGCCAAGGAAACGGCCGACATCGACTTCGGCTGGGAGATGGCCAAGGAAATGGGCCGACTCGACGTCGGCCAAAGCGTCGCGGTCCATGAACGCGCCGTCCTCGCCGTCGAGGCGATCGAAGGCACCGATCAGGCGATCCTCCGCGCCGGCTCGCTCTGCCAGCGCGGCGGCATCGTCGTCGTCAAGGTCGCCAAGCCGCAGCAAGACCGACGCTTCGATGTGCCGACCGTCGGCTGCCAGACCATCGAATCGATGAAGAAAGCCGGCGCCCGCGTTCTTGCGATCGAGGCGGACAAGACCATCATCATCGATCAGGAGCAAACCGTCGCCCTGGCCGATCGCTACGGCATCTCCATCGTTGCCAAGGCGGCATAAGACGCGCTGATATATGCCGCATTGGCTCGCTAACCGCCATCGTGGTGGTGTCTCCATTCACAAAGTGGTGCGACGCTCCGCGTCGCGATTTCACGACGTGGTGCGTCGTGCCACACTGAAACTGAGACACTACCGCCACCGTCAAATCGTCGGCTGTCCAAAAACCCAACTTTTTAATTAAAAATTCATTTGTCACTTCCCAACATCCGATTTCAGGCTAGAATCCTAAGCAATTGCAATTATCCCTTCAAAGTCAAAACGTTTTTGCCCCGCGGGCCAGGGTTGCGCGCGGTCGATTATTTTTGATCATTGGCAGGTCATTCCGGAGAAGTCTCATGTTCACCCAACGACAACGCATGCGTCTCGGATTCACGTTGATTGAATTGCTCGTCGTCATCGCGATCATCGCCATCTTGATTGCCTTGCTCGTGCCCGCGGTGCAAAAGGTGCGTGCAGCGGCGGCGCGGCTGCAATGTTCCAACAACTTGAAGCAACTCGCGCTGGCGTGCCAAAACTATCACGACGCTCACAAGCGCTTTCCGCCGGCGGTGCTGATGCGTTCCGGTGTCAACGATGTTTCAGGCAGCGACAATTTCGGTCCCAACTGGTCGGTCCATATCCTGCCGTTCATTGAACAAGGGACCTTGTGGACCCCGGCCGTCCAGACCAGTCTCAATACTTACATGTCGACTGGCGATAACGCCTGGCGCCAGGTTCGCATTCATCGTCTTACGGTCATGACCTGCCCGTTCGACCGCGACGGCCACGAAATCCCTTACAACGGCACCGCCGGCACGGGCTGGGCCCACGGCAATTATGCTTGCAACGCCGGCGGCATTCACCAGCCGACGGCGCCATCCGGCGTCGATGGCCTCGGCTGGCGCAGCACGCGCGACGGCAAAATTCCGACCTACGGCTCCAACGGATCGTTCGGCGGGCCCGTTCCCGACGGCACCACGCTCGGCGGCATCATGTGCATCAACTGGGGCTGCAAACTCTCCAACATCAACGACGGCAGCTCCAACACCGTCATGCTCAACGAAGTCCGCACCGGCGCCCATCTCAGCCCCGGCGATCCGCGCGGACTGTGGGCCATGGGCATGCCCGGCGCGTCCGTCACGTGCGGCAACGCGAGCTGGGATTGCACGAATCCCAATGACACCAATGACAACTCCGACGACATCGAGGGGGGCGTCAACGACGGCGTCGGCGGCATGGGCGCGTGGCAGACTTGCCCCTTCCAGCAAGGCCAGGCCCGCAGTCGGCACCCGGGCAACTCCGTCTGTGTCGCCTATTGCGACGGCACCGTCCGCATCGTGCAGAGCTCCGTTCCCCAGGCCGTCTGGTGGGCGATGCTCGGCCGCGATGACGCCATCAACTTTAACCTCGACTAGCAAAGTACTCATCACGCTCCGCGTGATGGAGTTGGACACCTTCCGTAGACGGCATATACCCTTCGCCGAGGATGTCCAAATCCATCACGCGGAGCGTGATGACTACTTTGGCTCGCGCAAGGAGTTTGGAAATGAATCGGCATTGTCGCCTCGCAGCCGCCGCGCTAACGGCGTGCGTCCTCATGGCATTAGCGGCGCTCCCCGGCTGCGAAGCGCCCAAAGTCAAGATCACCGGCAAGGTGCTCAAAGGCGGACAACCGTTCGTCGTCGCCAAGGAAACGATGGTCACGCTTACTTTCGCGCCTGAAGTCGAAGGCCAAACCTACCAGGGGCGGTTCAAGCACGAGACCGGGACCTACGAAGCGCAGTTTCCACCGGGCAAGTATCGCGTGTTGTATCTGATCACTTCTCCGGATCGATCGATCGTCAGCTCGCCGGCATCCGCCAAGGAAAAGCTGCATGAACTGACGAAAAGCCAGGAGTTCGATATCGATATTGCCGCCAAGTAGGGACAAGCGGCTCGCTTGTCCCCCGGCGGGACTTGTCGCTATTACGAAAGGGCCCGATCGTGTTCTCGCGGCGATGGTGGTGGTGGTTGAGCGCCATCGCACTGGCATGCATCGGCGGCATCTGGTGGCTGGTGCGTTTCGACGTCGGCGAGACCCGGCTTCGCCCGTTCGTTCACCACGCGCCGCCCATTCCACTGGTTTTCACATCACGCAGCGAACCCGCAAGCTTCCGCGCCGCCGCGCCGCAAGGCGAGGTCTTTGTTTTCCCAGGCCAACCCCTATGGCAAGCGCGCGAAGGCCGCTTGCGGTTGTTGACGCCGCAAGGCACGGTCCACGAATTGACCTGGGGCAAGCCCTTGCCCGACGGCGGCACGGTGATCGATGTCATGAGTCCAAGCATTTCACTTGACACAAAAAAAATCCTCTTCGCCGGCCGGCGTGCGGACGATCACGGCCATTTCCGCCTTTACGAGATCGGCATCGACGGCCGAGGCCTGCGCCAGCTCACCGGCGGCGCGCACGATCCCGGCTGCACCGCGTTGCCACCGATGCGTTACGCCGCCGATGGCCGAACGATCCTTCCCGACGACGAACGGCGCCGCATCGATTATGACGACGTCGATCCCGTCTACGCCGACGCGGGCGGCCACACGATCGCATTCGCGTCGAGCCGCACGCCCGACCTTGGCCGCGGGCACGCGCGGCGTTCGACGACGCTGTGGCTCATGCATCTCGACAGCGGCACGAAGTATCCATTGACGTCCAATCGCTACAACGACCGCTGGCCGTTCTTGATGACGAGCAATTTTCTGGCGTTTAGCTTGTGGAGCCACAATCAAGAGGTGATCGCCGCGGATGAAATGGACATTCGCCCGCACGAGCCGGGCATGGCGAGCGCGACGGCGCCGGTCGATAGCTGGCTCGGCGCATTCACGCAAACCGTGGGCGGGCAGTTCGGCGCGCTAGTAAAGACGGAAATGCCCGTCTGGCGTCCCCGCCCGCTGTTCGATGGGCGCATCGTATTCATGACGACCAGAGATTACGCGTCGTTTGAACACGACACGCCGAAGCTGTCGGCCTTGCGAATCGTGGCGACCGACGCTGGCGTGGTCGGCACGGTTCCCAGCGCCCGGCCCGTTGGCGTCCCATTGCCTGAACGAGACAACGCCCGCGCTTTACCAGGGTGAACGGCAAGAAAAGCACCACCTCCAGGAAGTTTTCGCCTTTATTCGACCCGCGAGGACGAGTTTTTCGGTCCCACGGGTCCCGGTCTCACGCTCCTCTTTGACGATCCGCACCTCGTGGATGCAGAGCCCGTCGCCGTCTACGCTCGCCACTCGAAGCTTTGGCCGACCAAGATCGCTCCGCCGAAAGAGGAAACCAAAACTGATGAGCTGCGCCTGGCGAACGGCACGATTTATCGCGGACCGTCGGGGACCGTCTTCAACAGCGGACTCTACACATTCCAGCACGGCGACCTGCCGGGCCAGAAAACCGACATCGGACAGGGGCCCATCTTTGCCCAGCCGCCCAAGAACTCGATCCATTCCATCAAGATTTATGCCTCGCACCGCGATCGATTTGACGATCCGGTCAAGCCGCGCAACGCAGGCGAATGGGAGTTGTTGATCGACGCGCCCGTCAGCGGCGACAGCGTCGGCACGCGCGTGCCGGCGGGCGTGCCGACCGTGCTGGCGGGCTTCGATCGCTCCGGCCGCGTCGCGCGCTGGACCACCGACGCCAAGGATTCGAAGGGACGCCAGGCCAGCTTTTACGCGTTCGCCGGCGATCACTACAGCGCGACGCGGCCGATGGGCAAGCACTTTTGCATCGGCTGCCACCCCGGCCACAGCAGTCTGGCGCGAGCCGATCACAACCATGCCGAGAAAGTGAAGTAACGAGGATTGAACTCATGCGCCGCGTTGTTCGCCTGGTCGCATCCCTTTTAGTAGTCTGCGGATCGCTTCTCGCGATCGGCGCGGCGGGGACTTATTTATTTCAGCACTTTTATCAGCCGACGTACACGATCGCCGGCGTCATCACGCGCGATGGCAAGCCGCTCGTGTGGAAGACCGATGCGGGACGCCTCGAGGTGAAATTCGTCCCGCTCGATCGCCAGCGCGACACGAACGTCTATCGCGCCATGGAAACCGACCGCCAAAGTGGGACCTACACGATCCGCAACATCCCCGCCGGCTCGTACCGCGTCTCCATTCAACAACAGGATCCGGACGCTCGCTACGACCTGTTCCGCTTCGCCCTTAGCCTCGACAAATCACCCATCTTGCGCGACGTCCTCACGGATGATGATGCGTTGAACATCGACATCGACTCGGCGATGTTGCCGCGCCGATAGGGAATGGCATGTCATTTGAAATGGCGTTTTTTTTTCGATTTTGCTGGCAATTGCGCGCACCTAATGAAATACTCATTTCGTATTCATTAGTAGCATCTCTCGTCAACTCATGAGGTTCGCCAATGAAACGTTCATTAGTACTGGCGCGGCGTGGGTTTACGCTCATTGAATTACTCGTTGTTATCGCGATCATCGCAATCTTGATCGCCCTGTTGGTGCCCGCGGTGCAAAAAGTGCGCGATGCGGCCGCGCGGACGCAATGCTTGAACAACCTCAAGCAACTCGGCGTGGCTGCCCATGCTTATCACGACGCTAACAAGCGATTTCCACCGGCTCTGGAGGTGGCAAACCCGCCGGTGCTAACGCCTGGGCTGTCTGGGAACCCAAATTCCGGGACCAATCCGATCGGCAAGCTCGCAAGCTCCTACCGTACACCGGGCTTTGGGCCGAACTGGGCCGTATATTTGCTACCCTTCTTTGATCAAGCCCCTTTGTACCATACTGCAAAGCCGGAAAACTACATGCTGTCGGGTGGAACCGATCTTTCCTGGCGCAATGTGCGCTCGACCACACTTTCGGTCATGATTTGCCCGGCGGACCCAACCGCCAGGAATACGCAGTTTTCCCTGAACGGCGGCGGCTGGGCACGCGGCAATTACGCCGCCAATGCCGGCGCCAGCTGGTTGCACTGGACTCTCGGCGGCGGGCGTTGTGCGGTTAGTTGCGGAGCAACGGGTGGCTACAAAGCCGAACTCGCTGGCGGGCCGTTCGGCATCAACTGGGGCGCCAAAATGGCCGCGCATATCTCCGACGGCACGTCGAACACGGTGCTCTTCAACGAAGTGCGCATCGGCCTGAACGACAAGGATCGCCGCGGCGTATGGGCCATGGGCCTGGCAGGCTCCAGTGTCACCGCGGCTCATGCCACCGGCGACTCCACGGTCCCCAACGACGCCAATGAATACTCCGACGACATCGAGGATTGCAACGCCACCCGTCAAGCAATGGGCCTCGGCAACACAGGCCTGGGCCCGATGCGAATGGGTTGTTCCAACGACAACCTGCCCAACAACTGGCCAAACTGGCAAGCCCAGGCGCGCAGCTCCCACCCGGGCTATACCATCTGTGTTGCCTTCTGCGACGGCAGCGTCCGGCTCATTCAACCGACGATTCCACAAACCCTTTGGGCGTCCATCGCTTCACGTAATGACGGCGCCGTGGCTCCTGCAGATTTTTAAGCTTCGACTTCGTACTCCAGGGATTCTTCCATGCGCTTTCTGGCTCGGCTAGGCTTCGTCTTCGCAATTTGCGTGGCCATTTCGGCGTGTTCTTCGGGCCCAAGGATGGTCAAGATCACCGGCACGCTCAAGACAAACGACAAGCCGCTCAAGATCGACTCGAACGGCTCGGTGACGGTAATATTCTCGCCCATCGTCGAGAAAGACGCCCATTTCACGACTTACACGGGAATCTATCGCACCGAGGATCCAACCTTCGTGATCAACGAGATTCCGGAGGGCAAGTACAAGGTTTCCCTCCTGTGCATGGTGCTTGAGCAAACGAGGGAAATCCAAGACATCAATGAAAAATTCAGCGCTCAAAACACCCCAATCGTCCGCGAAGTGAAGGGCGGCATTGAACCGCTCGTCATCGACCTCGCGAAGCCGTAGCCGGGCGCGCCATCCGTTTGCTCGAACGTGGCGGCAAGATTGAAATCTTGCCGATCTATTCGGCAAGATGGAATCTTGCCGCCACGAAACTGCGACACTACCCTCCGAGCACGCCAGAAAAGCCGGCTACTCGCCTTTGCGTGAACTCTCCTGTTTCCGTCTTTACGTCCGCACTCCCACTCATTACGATTGACATGCTTGCAATCCTCTCGGGAGACTCCCATGCGCCGTCTGTCGTCAGTCCTTCTGCTCGCCATCGCCGCGTCCGCCGCCGCGCAAGAATTCAAAATGGAACCCGGCCCCAAGACGCCGGCCGATTCGCTCAAGTGCATCAAGACGCGGCCCGGCTTCAAGGTCGAGCTGATGGTCGCGGAGCCGCTCGTCATGGATCCCATCGCCTTCGCCTGGGGGCCCGACGGCAAGTTCTGGGTCGTCGAAATGGGCGACTATCCCCTCGGCGTCGATGGCAAGAACAAGCCAGGCGGCAAGATCAAGTTCCTCGAGAAATCGAAGCCCGACGGCCCCTATGACAAGATGACCGTCTTCATGGAAAACGTCGGCTATCCGACCGGTGTTTTTCCCTATGGCAAGGGAATCTTGGTGACCTGCGCTCCCGACATCTTCTACGCCGAGCTCGGCAAGGACGGCAAGGTGCAGAAGGAATGCGTCTTCACCGGCTTCAAGGAAGGCAATCAGCAGCACCGCGTCAACGGCCTCTCCTGGGGCATCGACAACTGGATTTACGGCGCCAACGGCGACTCCGGCGGGCAAATTTCCTGCGAAAAGAAAACCGGCCTGCTCAAGCGCGAGGTCAAGCCCGGCGTCGTCGATATCCGTGGCCGCGACTTTCGCTTCAAGGTTGAGACCGGCGAGTTCGAAGCCGTCTCCGGGCAATCGCAGTTCGGCCGTTGCCGAGACGACTGGGGCAACTGGTTCGGCAACAACAACTCCAATCCGATGTTCCACTACGTGCTCGAGGACCGCTATCTGAAGCGCAACCCGCATGTTCTCTATCCCGACGTGCGCGTCCCCGTTTCGGAGAAGCCCGGCGCGGCCGAGGTGTTCCCGATTTCGAAGCCGTTGCCGAGGTTCAACAGTCCGCAAGCCGTCAATCATTTCACGAGCGCGTGTTCGACGATCATCTATCGCGACACGCTGTTCGGCCCCGATTTCGAGGGCAACATGTTCGTCTCGGAGCCGGTGCACAATCTCATTCATCGCGAGATCATGAAGCCGAAGGGGGTGACGTTCACGAGCCATCGCGCCAAGGACGAAGAGAAGTCGGAGTTTCTCGCGTCAAGCGACAACTGGTTCCGCCCCGCGATGATCCAGGTCGGCCCCGACGGCGCGCTGTGGATCGCGGACATGTATCGCTACGTGATCGAGCATCCGGAGTGGATTCCGAAGGATTGGCAGAAGAAGCTCGATTTGCGAGCGGGGCACGATTTGGGGCGCATCTATCGCGTGTATCCGGCGAACAAGACGCCGCGCGAGATTCCGCGGCTGGACAAGATGAAGCCTGCGGATTTGGCGAAGCAACTCGAAAGCCCGAGCGGGTGGGTGCGGGATACTGCTCATCAACTTCTTTTCTTGAACAACGCAGGCGCGGCGAAAGTTGAATCCCAGAAGGCCATTCGCAAAATCGCGCTGGAAAGCAAAGTTCCCCAGGCAAGGCTGCACGCGTTCTACGCGTATGACGCGTATGAAAAATGGGAACAGGCTTCGATGTTGGCCCAGATCAAGGATCCGCACCCTGCCATTCGCAAGCATTGCCTGATGCGAATGGATGAATCCACCGCGCGAGCGCACTCCAAGTCGCTCGACGATTTTGAGAAGGACGCCAACGATCAGGTTCGCCTGCAGCTCGCCTGTTCCATTTGCGATGTCGAGTTCAATCATGGCGAGCGGCTGGTTCGATTGCTTTTTTCGCACGCCGACGATCGCTTTACTCTTGCGGCCGGACTCAGCTCGATTTCAGACAAGAATTGGGGCGGCGTCTTCGCGGAAATCATGAATCGCGAAAAGATTCCGTCGCCGTTGGTTGGGCCCTTGATGAAGATGGCGAAGGTGTATGGCGAACCGATAGACTCATCCAAGTTATTCGTCCGTCAGCTCAAGACCGCTGCGATGCCCACGAAGCAAAGGATTCAGCATGTCGTCGAAATGCTCGACATCATGGAGAAGAACGAGCTGAATCTAATCAGGATGCTCGAAAGCGTCGGCGACAGGGAAATTGGGAACACGCGCATCGCATTGAAGAAAACGCACGAGGAGGCCGTCGCCATCCTGGGAAATCCGAAAGCTACGGTAAGCGAACGCAAAAACGCGATACGCCTGCTCGGCCGCGGCCTGGCGGACGATCGCGCCGACCACAAATTGCTCGTGTCTTACCTGACGCCGCAGACGCCGGACGAAGTGCAGGCCGCCGTCATTCAGCAGATCGGCGGGCAATTCGATCCGCGCGTGCCGGGCCTCCTGTTGGCCCCGTGGAAAAGTTACAGCCCGACCCTGCGCGGCCAGGTGCTCGATACGCTCTTCGCCCGGCCGCTCTGGGCCAAGATGACACTTGACACGATCGCGTCGAAGCAAATCCCGGCCCAGGAAATCGACGCGATCCGCCGGCAACGTTTGCTCCTGCACAAGGACGCCCAGATTCGCAACGCCGCCAAGGCCGTCTTCGCTCAGGCCAGCGACGCCGATCGCGGCAAACTCGTTGACCTCTACTGGATACAGATGCCGGAAAAGGGCGACGCGACGCGCGGCGCCAAGCTGTTCGCCAAATCGTGCGCCGTGTGCCACAAGCTCGGCGACGTCGGCCAAAACGTCGGCCCCGATTTCGCGTCGATCGGCGACAAATCGCCGCAAGGACTGTTGACCGCGATTCTCGATCCGAACAAGGCCGTCGAAGCGCGGTACATCAACTATCTCGCCACGACAAGGAAAGGCCTCACCTTCAACGGCATTCTGTCGGCCGAAACGAGCACGACGATCACTCTTGTAGCGAATGACGGCAAGACGCATCAACTGTTGCGCAACGAACTCGAAGACTTGTCGAGCACCGGCAAATCCATGATGCCCGACGGCCTGGAGAAGGACCTGACGCCGCAGGATTTGGCCGACGTCATCGCTCACGTCCGCGCCAATCTGCCGGCTGCCAAGCGCAAGGAATTCCCGGGCAACACGCCGGCGACGGTGGCGCCCGACAAGAAGGGCGTACATCATCTTTTGCCTAGCAAGGCCGCGATCTTCGGCCCGTCGATCGTTCTGGAAAAGCAATACGGCAACCTCGGCTTCTGGACGAAGCCGGAGGACCATGTGATCTGGACGGTGGACCTGGAAAAGGAGACCACGTTCAGCGTCTGGCTCGACTTCGCGTGCGCACCGGACAGCGCCGGCAACACGCTGTCGATCCAATGCGGCAACGAGAAGTTGACGTACAAGGTGCAATCGACGGGCTCATGGGACGCCTATCAATTGCAAAGCACCGGCGGCTTGCGCATCCCGGCGGGCAAACATGAGATTACGTTACGCGCCGAAGGTTCGATTCGCGGCGCCCTTTTGGATTTGAAAGCGCTGGAGCTGCGGCCGCGTTAGGCTCGCTTGCGTTTCGAGACCGGCGGCCCGAGGATTTCGTTCAAAAGAAACGCCGTGGTGAGCGCGTCCTTTTTCTTGAGTGAATGGAGCAAATCGTGGATTGGTGAAGTCGCCGGCTCCACGATCGCGTTCGCAGGCACATCGTTGACGTCGCGAGGAGTTTCAGCCAAGACCGGTACGGCGACCGGCACGCTCACCGGCGTGGCGATCGGCAAGGACTTGACTGGCGTCGTCTGAACTGCCACCGCTGCCGGCTCGCTCTTCGCCAGGCGCAAAAGGAAGAGCAGGAATACGCCGATGCCGACGAGCGCGAGCAGGGGAATCAGCTTATCGACGTGTTCCATGATCAATTCGCCAAGTCTTCTACCTTGAGTCCCGCTCCATCGAACGCCGCCGTCATTTTGCCTTGCCGTTCGTGTCCCTGCTATCCGAATTCTTACTTACCTCGGCGATGGCATTCCGCATGCTGGTGTCGGCCTGCACGTTGCGAAGATTGTAGTATTCGCCGACGCCGAGGTGCCCGTCGCGAAACGCCTGAGCGATGGCGAGCGGCACTTCCGCCTCCGCCAGGACGACCTTGGCGCGGTTTTCCTCGACGAGCGCCTTCATCTCCTGCTCACGCGCGACCGCGGCGGCACGGCGCACTTCTGCCTGAGCTTGTGCGACGCTCAGGTCCGACGCCGCCTTCTTGGCGGCCAGGCGAGCGCCGACGTTGTCGCCGACGTCGAGCTCCGCCACGTCGATGGACACGATCTGAAACGCGGTGTGGGAATCGAGCCCCTTCTTCAGGACCGCCTCGGAAATGCGATGCGGGTTTGCCAGGATGTCGGTATGGCTGTCCGCCATGCCGATCGCCTCGACGATGCCTTCGCCGACGCGAGCAATGATGGTTTCCTCGGTGGCGCCGCCGATCAGGCTCGCAAGTTTAGTTCGCACGGTGACGCGGGCGCTGACCTTCAGGCGGATGCCGTTCTTGCACACGCCTTCGAGCATGGCCTTGCCCTTGGCCGGATCGGGGCTGTCGATGACTTTTGGATTGACGCTGGTGCGGACGGCGTCGAGCACGTCGCGGCCGGCCAGGTCGATGGCGGCGGCGGTCGCCCAGGTCAACTCAATGTTCGCCTTGTGTGCCGCGATGACGGCGAGCGTGGTGCGTTCGACGTTGCCGCCCGCGAGATAATGCGCTTCCATCTCGGTCGTCGTCACCTGGACGCCCGCTTGCACGAGCGCGATCTTCTGCTTGACGATCATCTCGAAGTTGACCTTGCGCAGTTTCATCCAGATCAGGCTCCAGATGCTGATGTCCGCGCCGGTCAGCACGCACTGCACCCACAGGTTCAGGAAACTCAAGAACACGAACATGAAGATCACGCCCAGGACGACGATGAACATGCCGAGGAACGTGAGCCAAAGGCGATAGTCGCCCATAAAGCCCCAATCATTTTGTGCGAACAAGTGCGACATGGCGTTGCCTCTTTTTCGATTCGTGAGTTGCTTTTCCAATCGTGTTCCACGACGACCTTAAACTTCTTTGACGACGACCTGCTGCCCCTCGATTTC
>DAIOGM010000215.1:5504-12172 GCA_036745215.1 Gemmataceae bacterium | reverse complement strand
TCGGATCGGCAAGTTGATTTCACGCGGCATGCAGTCCCCCTCACCCCCAACCCCTCTCCCCCGGAGTACCGGGGGAGAGGGGAGAATACGAGCGACGCGCACGTGGCTTGACCGTGCGCGAGCATTTCCGGTATAGTCCCAACTCAACGCCGGGGGCACGGAGGCCTCTCATGCGACTCGCCATTCAACCGAGCAACGCCGCCCCGCTCGCCGTCGCGTGGGAAGAGTGCGCGTGTCTGTTGTGCGGCGGCGAACGCCACACGCCCGTTCTCGAAGCGGCCGATCCCGTCACGCATTTGCAATTCTTGATCGTGCGTTGCGACCACTGCGGGCTTTCCTTCACCAATCCGCGGCCCGACGCCGTCAGCATTGCGCCGTTTTATCCGTCTGATTATCGCTGTCATCAAACCAAGAACGCCACAAACAAAATTGATCCACTGAGCCGATTCCTGCCGTTGCACGGTCTGGCCCGCCTTCTCGATTTCGGCTGCGGTTCCGGAGATTTTTTGACGCGCATGCAGTCGCTCGGTTGGACTGGTACCGGTATCGACGCTTCGGAGACGGCCGTCGCCTGCGTCCGAGCGCGCGGCCATGTCGCGCACGTCGGCACGCTGCCGCACGATGATCTGATCAGTGAATGTTTCGAAGCGATCGTCATGCGGCAATCGCTTGAGCATACGCATCAACCTCTCGACGTATTGCAAGCTGCGCTTGGTCACCTGACGTGCGGCGGACGACTGATCGTCGCGGTGCCGAACTTCGACAGTTTCGCGGCCAACTGGTTCGGCGCCGATTGGCACGGTCTCGATTTGCCTCGGCATTTAGCGCACTTCACGTCGGCGAGCTTGCGCTTGATGCTCCAACGTACGGGGTTCAAGAACGTTGAGCTTCATCAACAAATCCGCACCAGCTGGATTCGCCATTCCGCGGAGTTGCGGCGACGACGCGGTGAGGCGGGATTCGGCTCGCGCCTTTTGCAAACGCGCATCGGTTCCAGCGTCGTCGGCGGATGGGGCCGCCTGTGCGAGCGCGCGGATTGCTTGATTGCGGTTGCGGCCAAGAGTTGATTCCGGCGAGCCACGGGGTTTATCCCCGTGGGATGGAATCCGTTCCACGGGGATGAACCCCGTGGCTCGCCGAGGTCATTCATCCATCTCGAACGAATTGCCCAGATAAACTTGAAGCTCCGTCTTCGGCACCGACGCGTCCCAGTGCGATTCCCAGCCGGGATAATGGATGCGCACCATGTCGTTCTCTTCGATCGCGACCACCTCGGCACGCCACCATTGTCCGTGCGAACAAGCGAGCACAATCGTGCCCACCTCGAGCGGCGTTTCCGGCTGCATCTGAATGCCGGACGGCTCGACCGGATAACCTTCCGAGCTTTGCGGCATCTCGAACATCGGCATCATCGCGCCGACGTTATTCATCGCCGGCGCGAGCTTGGCGCGTTCGAAATAGGCTTCGGGCGATTCGAACAGAAGATACTCTTCAACCGCGTCCCAGGCGATGCTGCGGCGCACGCCGTCGGTCCACTCGGGCGCTCCTTGCTGCGCGGGCAGGCCGGCGCCGACGAGGAAAAGCCGATCGCCGCGCGTCTCCAATAAACAATCGCTCAGGACAACTTGCGGCAGACCGGGCCGATAACGCGTGAAGACCGCCACGGTCTTGCCGCGGAGCTTGGGGGTTTCGTTCGTTGCATCGGGTCGAGCCATGGGATGCCCTCCTTCCGTAGGGACAAGCGGCTCGCTTGTCCCGGTTGACAAGGGACAAGCGAGCCGCTTGTCCCTACGATGGGTCGGACGAACGGCCGATTGAATAATAGGTAAAACCACCTGCCTTGGCCGCTTTGGGCTCATACAGATTTCGGCCATCGAAAATGACCGGCGTTTTCATCAGGCGGCGCATGACCTCGAAATCGGGGTTACGGAATTCGTTCCACTCGGTGACGATCGCCAGCGCATCGACGCCTTCGAGGGCGGAATAGGGCCGATCGCAGTAGGTGAGCTTATCGCCGTAAATCGCCTTGACGTTGGCGATCGCCTCGGGATCATGCACGCGGAGCTGCACGCCTTCCTTGAGCATCTCATCGATCAACGTGAGCGCCGGCGCCTCGCGGACATCGTCGGTGCGCGGCTTGAACGCCAAACCCCAGACGCCGAGGCACTTGCCCTTCAGCGACGTGCCGAAATGGGCGCGAATCTTGGACGGCAATACATGCTTCTGGCGTTCATTGACGCGATCGACCGCTTCGAGCAGCGTGACGGTCGCGTTCTTCGATTTCGCCAGGTGAATGACGGCGTTGACGTCCTTGGGGAAGCAACTGCCGCCGTAGCCGGGGCCGGGGAAGAGGAATTGAAAGCCAATGCGCTGATCGTGTCCGATGCCGCGGCGCACCTCGTTGATGTCGGCGTCGAATTTTTCGCACAGGTTGGCCATCTCGTTGATGAAGCTGATCTTGGTCGCGAGCATGGCGTTGGCGACGTACTTGGTCATCTCCGCGCTTTCGGGCGACATGACCAAAAAGGGCCGCTCGGTGCGGAGAAACGGGCTGTAAAGTTCATGCAACTTCTGGCCGACCTCGGGCGAGCGCACGCCGACGACGACGCGATCGGGCTTCATGAAGTCGTCGATGGCGGCGCCTTCCTTCAAGAATTCGGGATTCGACGCACATTCGATGGGCCGGCCGGCTTTCTTGGTCATGCGTTCCATGAGCTGGAGATTGGTGCCGACCGGCACGGTGCTCTTCACGACGACGACGGCGTCGGAACGCAGATGCGGCGCCATCGCTTCGCCGACGGCCCAGACCGCGCTCAAGTCGGCGCCGCCCGAAGACGTCGGCGGCGTGCCGACCGCGATGAAGATGAGCTGCGCATTCTTGACGGTGCCGACGAGGTCCGTCGTGAAGCTCAACCGTTGTTCGCGCGTGTTGCGCTGCACGAGTTCCAAAAGGCCCGGCTCGTAGATAGGTAATTTTCCTGATTTGAGGGTCGCGATCTTTTGCTCATCCTTGTCGATGCCGATCACTTCATTGCCGCTCTCGGCCAGACAGGTTGAGGTGACCAGGCCGACGTAGCCGGTGCCGATGACTGCGATTTTCAAGATCGTGCTCCAGTTTGCTTTTCACTCATCTTATTGACAAAGGAAAGCAAAAAAATCGGGGGCAAAAAATGAAAGGCAGGGAGTTTGGAGTCCGTCATTTCACTGCGTGTTATTTTTTTGCCCCCGATTTCTTTGCTTCTTCCCCTGTCAACCGCGCGTCCGCGAGATCGAGCTTGTACATGATCTGATTGTAATCATACCTCGGCGTCGCATGCGGGTTGCCGGAGAACGTGTGCGTGTAAGTGCCTTCGAAATAGATGAAGCGCTCCTTGGCAAAAATCGGATGCTGCTTGGGATTGTAAAAACTGTATTTCTCGTGCGTCACAATTTTGACCGCATCGCGCCACGGCCCAGTCGGCGACTCCGCTTCTGCGTACCAGACTTCGCCGAGCATCGAGGTTCCGAAGATTTGCGTGACGATCAGGATCCAGCGTTTGCGGTAATCGTTCCAGTAAACGGAGCCAGCGTGTGGCAACACGTGCTTGTCGGTGTCGCGTTCGTAGAGTTGCCAGCGTTGTTCGTCTTCCTTGATTTTGCCGGCCTTGACGAGCTTGATCTCATCCTGCGGCCCCAGCAGCGGCGCGTTTTTACGCCAGGCGTAGCGGAGCGCACATTTCTCGTCGCGATCGACTTCGTCCGCGGCCTTGAGGCACGTGTACGTTTCATACTGCTCCATATCAAGAAACGCCTTGGCCTCCGCACGCACGCGCGTCACCGGAAACGGATGCGAGAAATAGACGTGTCCTTCGTGGACAAACGAATGCCCCGCGGGAAACGCCGGCGCTTTCATGTCCACTTCGGCGACTTGCTTGAACTCATTCTCCTTGTCATCCCAGACCGCGAGGCCGCGCGCGTAGACTTTCATGGGCGGCTCGATTTTGATGTACGACGCGTACAGTTTCTGCTCGAGCGGCACGAGCGCCGTCATCCACGTCGGGCCCTTGCCAGGCATCCGCATGGTTTGTTTGGCGAAACCCTTGCCGTCCACGAAATAGTTGAGATTGACGCCGACCTCGGCATCTTCCTTCAAACTCGATGTCGCGCCCGGCACCTGAAAATTGCCTAGCGGATAGGACGGCTTGTTCGTGTCGCCCCAGAACCAGTAGTACTTGCCTTGATACGCCGCGCTGACGATGCTGTCGGAGCCGAACACGAGGCCGTTGACGAGCGGCTCCTTGATCGGCGTCTTCGTTCCAACGAGGACGCTATCGCGATAAATGCCGCCGCCGGTGATGCGATAAAGGCGTTCCGCGATGTTGAGGCGTTTGATTTTCAGCGTCGCCTCGCCGCCCTTGGTGACACGCAGGATCTTGCCGCGGAAGCCGAAGCCGTCCTTGGCGTATTCGTAGCCATGCGAGCTGACGGCGAAGTAAACGTCCTTGTCGAACAGGCCCGGCTCATCGAAGGCGACGATGCCATTGGAATCGGTGTGGTGGACGATGCCGTTGACGGTGCGCAGTTCGACGAGCGGGACGCCGCGATTGGTTTGCTCATCGAGGACGTTGACGCGGAAGGGCTGGGCGGACGCGGCCCCCGCCAGGAACAAAAGAACCCCGATGTTTACGTTTAGCGCTCGTAGTATTCCACGCGATAACATGGCCGCCATCCCTTTTGTTATTCTCGTTCGAAAGTCAAGTTGCCGGCGCTGCCCTGCGAGCGCTAAACGTAAACCGGTCATCCCCGATACCCCGGCATCCAACCGTCGTACTTCTTCACAAAATCCCAAACTTGCTCCGGCTTGCCGATCTTGATCGGATTCATGCGAATGTACTCAATCTCAATCTCAAACTGCCGCCGAGTATTGATGAACGTCTTCCAACCGGGCCCGGCCGACCATATCGGTTGCGTTGGATTGCGCTTTTCCGTGGCAAGAAGCGCCGCGCGGCCCTTCTCCTGAAACAATGCAATCATATCTTCCGCCATATCGCGATGCCGACGGATCAACAGGTGCACGTGATCGGGCATCACGGCGCAGGCGTAGCATGTGTATTCCTTCTCGGTGATGATGTCGCCGAAAGCTTGGCCGACCACCGCGATTTCGTCGTCGTCAAAGGTCAGGACCGGATGTTTGAGAACGTCTTGGGCTTGTTCCTGGAACGCGCGAATCTCTCTTGAGGATGGCTGCACGGCCTTTCGGCCATAATGGATATCGCCGAGCGTTTGGATGGGTTCGACGCGAATTTCTTTGGAGGTGCTGCCGCGCGGGTCGTTGGGCAACCAATAACCATAAACGGTCCAGATGAGGTGGTAGCCGGCGACCATGGTGTGATCTCCAGGTTGTTTATGTTTGGTTTGTTTACGTTTAGCGCTCGCGTGGCGCCGCGCGAGCGCTAAACGTAAACTGGGTTTGGTTCGTTTTACCTCATCCTATTTCCGCGTCAACTTATCCGCCGCCCCCGCCAAACGATAGATCTCCTCCGTCCGATCGAACGCCGCGTCCTTGCCGCCGACGATGGTGAGCGGCGTCGGCGCCAAGAGGCCGAGCGCCTCGGGAATATCGAGCACACGCAGCACATTGAGGAAGTGCGGCCCCTCCTTGTGCGACTTCGGCGGATCGATGACAATCACTTCCTTGATCGACGGCTCGAACAACGCGGCGTAGGCGCAGTTAATTCCGGATTGTCCCCAGCCATACAAATGCCAATTTGCTTTTTTCTTTGCGGCCTTCTCTAGGTATTTGGTCGTTGCGATAATGTCGCGCACGCGTCCTTCGTCAATGGTTCTGCCCAGCAAAACATGCGACCTTGTGACATAGTTTGGTGGGCTTTTTTCAGACCATTCAAGAAGCTTGCTTAGCTTGAATGGCCCAGTATCCCAGTTTGCACCCCGATAAATTAGAGGAAACATTTGCCCCTTCTCGATCACCGAATCCTGCAATTCCTCGAATTGTTTTTGGTTACTTGCCGCCCATTTCAACATCTTCGGATCATTGACCATTAGAAATGCGTTGCCGCTTTTCAATCCGTCGCCTGGGGCAACGCCGCCCGTTAATGAATGAATGTTCGGCTCCGTGCTTATGAGGTCGAAAAGACCTTCTTCGACGCGAACAGGGACGGGCACGTCATTAGGCAGATTTCGGAAACCGAATTTGCGCACTTTCGCAATCATCTCCTTCTTCCACTCCACAAACTTCCCCCACTTCGGCAACGCCACCTTCGCCGCCGGAATGAACAACTCGTCAATCCGATGATTGATCGCATCCTTCGGCAAATCCGCATCCGTCGGAAACACGCGCAGCTTCTTGCCTTCGATCGGCGTGTACTTGGCGCTGTCCTCGACCAGCGGCGTCGGTTGCCGTTTGAGGTGCAGATTGAAGAAATGGAAAATCGCCTTGCGCAAATCGGGGCGATAATCGTGGCCGCCGGCGCTGACGTATTCGCCCACGGCCTTTTCCACGCCGTACATGCCGTAGATCTGCTGAAGCTTCTTGTAGACGCGGCGATTGGCGTCCATCGGGAAGATCGAATCCTTGTCCGAGTTTGCGAAAAGCATGGGCCGCGGGGCGACCAGAGCTGCGATGGTGGTCCAGTCCCACTGATACGTGTTGTAAAGGAACATGCAATCGC
>DAIOGM010000215.1:1226-5494 GCA_036745215.1 Gemmataceae bacterium | reverse complement strand
ATTCTTCCACAAGGCTCACGGCGCCGTCGCCCGCGGGGCTCGAAGACTCGCCCCGCGGCGTGGGGTACATGCGGTACAGCTTCCGTAGCCGGTCCATGATGCGGCGGTTGCCGTCCATGGGGAAGATCGGGTCGTTGTCGCTGTTGGCGAAGAGCATGGGCCGCGGCGCGACGAGGGCGGCGATCGTCGTCCATTCCCACTGGTAGTTGTTGTAAAGGAACATGCAGTCGCAGTGGCCGTTGACGACCTTGTTCTTGACGTAGCTCTCCAGGTCCGCCATGCCGCTGACCGGCACCGCGACCTTGACGCGTTCGTCGGCGGCGGCGATCCAGAACGTGGCCGCCCCGCCGCCGGAGATGCCGGTGACGCCGATCTTGTCGGCATCGACGTCGGGCCGCGTCACCAGGTAATCGATGGCGCGGACGCCGTTCCACGCTTCGACCGCGGCGGGGCTGTAGCCGATCGAGTGCCACCAGAAGCGGTTTTCGAGCTTGTCCTTTTCCGCGAAGCCAAAGCTCTTGGCGCTGATCCACGGCCGGCCATAGGTGCCGTGATGGACGCCGGGGATTTCACCTAGTTGCAGCGTGTCGATCACCAGACATACGTAGCCGTGGTTGGCGAACCAGAAGCCGTGATCTTGAAACGCGGTCTTGTTGCCGTCGCGGCCTTTGCCGGAGTGGCCGCAGACGTAGAGGACGGCGGGAAGTTTCTTGACCTTGGCGCCGGCGGCGACCTGCGGGCGATAGAGATTCCCGGTCACGTAGAGCCCTGGTTTGGACTGAAAGTGGAGCTTCTCGACGACGGCGCCGTGCGCTCCCTCTTCTCCGGTGATCGTTGCCTTGAGCGGCGTCTTCTCGGGGATGGGCCAGAGGCCGAGCATGTCCATGTATTCTTGGTAGAGGCGCGGCCGTTTCGCTTTCCAGTCTTCAAGTGTCTTGGCGCCGTCGAGGAATTTTTGCGACAGCTTGTCGGTCTCGGCGTTGAGATACTTTTGAATCATCTCATCGCCGGGCTTGGTTTTGTCCTGGGCGAATGTCGTCTGGCAAAGCAGTGCGAATGCAAAAAGTGAAGTGAGACAACGCATGCTGGCGCTCCCTGGAAGTTCGCGGGCAACGCCAAGGATGGTAGCACGGACGCGAGATGATTCCCAGAAAAATGGAACGTGGATGGAGGCGAAGAGTAGGGTCAAATCCCGACGAAGGCGCCGGCGTTGACGCGACTGTTGATGGCTTCCATGATCGAATCCATGTCAGCCCAGAGATGCGGAATCAAGGTAAAGCGGGCGCCATCGACGTCGCTCAAAATGACGAACCCTTTCGGCGTTATTTTAACGCCGATGACTTGTTGCCACGGCAGGTCCGATGTGCCCAACCACGGAGAGACCCGCCGTAATCCCTCGGCGGAGAGGACGAGGTATCCATAGCGCGTTTCACGCCACGCACACACACCCGCGATCAGGAAAAGCCAGGCGCATGCGAAACAGGAGCGGATCAGCCACACGTCTTGTTCGCGTTTCCCTTGCAAGATGAGGGCAAAGCACATTGGAATGACCGGCGAAAGAATCAGCGCCAGCCAGGCGATCAAACGCGCCAGTTGGCTGTAGCGGCGCACTTCCCCTTCGGCGGCAATGCGTTCAGGTTGCCAGCGGAGGCCGGCCCAAACCGCCACCGGCAACAAAAAATGAATCAGCGTGGCCCAGAACATCGGCGCGAAACCCTCGAAATCACCGCCATACTTCGCTGGACGCGAAAAGTTTAGCATATTTCTCAAGCGGAGGTCGTCTGATCCGCGTTTGCAGAGGATTGCTGCATGGAGGGAAAATATCGGTATGCCAGGGCAACGAGAATGACCGCCCCGCCCACGTACGTCCAGAGCCCCGGCACCTCGCCCGCGACGAAATACGTCCACACCGGCGTCAGAATCGGCTCCAGTAGCGTGATGGCCCCGGCCTCCGGCGCACTGACCGAACGCAGGCCGCGCGCCATCAGCCAGTACGGCACGCCAAGCTGGATTGCGCCGAACAAGAACAATGTCAAATACTGCTGCCAGCTCGGCGGCTCGAGCGTCAACACGAACGGCAATAGCAACAAACTGCCGAATAAATGGTTCCACACGGTCAACCAGTTCGATGACACATCGCGCAACACGCGCAGGCCGAGAACGACGCCCGCGTACATCAGCCCGCTAAAGAGGCCGATCAACATGACGTTCAGCTCGCCGCCTTGCCATCCGCCGGCGACGATGATGCCGATGCCGAGCATGCCGACGACGAGGCTGATGGTGCCGCGCGCATCGGCTTTTTCGCCGAGCCAGTAGATGGACGCGAGGTACATCCACAACGGCGCCGAGTTTTGCAAGAGGATCGCATTCGCCGCGGTGCCGAGCGATTGAGCCGTGATAAACGCGGCGTTCATGAGCGCGAAGCACGCGAGCATGGCGAACATCATCGGCTTGATCTGAATGTCGCCGCGCCTGAGCGTCGGCACGAGCACGAGGCCGGCGAACAAGGCGCGATAGAACGCAAGCTGGACGGGCACGCGCGTCTCGTCGAGAACGAACGGCTCGATTGGCGGAAGGTGAATGCCGAAGACGGTGGGCGTCGTCAGTGCTTTCGTGAACGCGCCGGAGAGGCTCCATAGGATTGCAGCGGCGAGGATGCACAATCGGCCGTGGGTGGGCCTTGGTTGCGGTGGCGTCATGGGGCAATTGTTTGGAATCTTTGAGCAACGACCATAGCAAACCAGGATGATACAATGGTTTTGGCTTTCTTGCGAAAGGAGCTTGGGATGAGTACCGTAGACGAAATCATCGCGGCCGCGTCCAAGTTAAGCGCAAATCAGTTGGTGGCACTTCGGCGACGTCTGGATCGGCTTGAAAAGAGGAACTGGGAGTCCGAACTTACCGCCGTGACCGCTGAAATGAAACGTCGGAAAATTACGGACGATGAAATCGATCGCAAGGTCACGAGGCGCCGACGTGAAAGTCGTTCTTGATTCGATGATTTGGGTCTCCTATTGCAGTTTGAAGGATGGTTATCGCCATCGTTTGATCGAACGCGCTCGTGTCAAACGGGTGCGTTTTTTCGTTTCGGAGTACATCTTGAACGAAGTGGAAACCGCGCTTACCGAGGATCTTGAATTGTCCGAGCGTTTTGCCGCCATGGCACGGCGCGCCATTCTGCGAATTGCGAAACCCGTTGATCTAACTGCATCTTCGAAATCTTACGTAGCAGGAGATCAAGACGATGACGCAATTGTCCAAACCGCACTCAAAGCCAAAGCAGACTATTTGGTCACCGCGGACAAGGAAATCTTGAAAGTGCGCAAAGTCGAAGATGTTGAAATCATCACTACGCAACAATGGGAAGACCTGCTACCGCTGAAATGATTCGGCCCAGCGCTGCAAAACGAGCGCTAAACCGCAAGCGTTCAAATTGCAATGTTCACGCCGCGCCCACCGTGCTACAATCCAATCATCCCGCGTTCCTCTCCGGTTCTGGAGTGCGCTGATGAATCGATTGCTTGCCTTCGCCGCGTTTCTCCTTCTTCCAAGCCTCCTCTACTCGCAGCCGCCATTGCCGAAACCGGAGTCCTACTGGAATGTCGATCACGTCAAGCCCGGCATGAAAGGGCAAGGCAAGAGCGTCGTCAAGGGCGTCAAGATCGAGACGTTCGACGCGGAAGTCATCGGCGTTCTCAAGAATACCAGCCCTGGCCGCGATCTGATTTTGTGCCGGCTGTCGGGCATGAACCTCGACAAGACCGGCGTCATCCAGGGCATGTCGGGCAGTCCGATTTACATCAACGGCAAGCTGCTCGGCGCGGTTGCGTATGCGTGGGCGTTCGGCAAGGAGCCGATCGCGGGCGTGACACCGTTCAGCCAGATGGTCGAATTCGCGTCCGCCGTCGAACGCCGCGAGATTGCCGCCGAGAAAAACAAACCGTCGCGCATCGGCCTGTCGAAGCCGCTCTTGCTCGATGGCCGCGCTTACAACGATGTCACGATTTCCAACGATTATCACGATCCGCAGCCGACCGCCGCGGACGGCATCTGGCTCGTGCCTTTGAAGACGCCGATGATGACTTCCGGAATGTCGGCCCGCGCCTTGTCGATCCTGAAGGAGAACTTCTCGCAGCACGGCCTGGTGCCGATGCAAGGCGGCGCCGCGTCCGCCAATATTCCGCCGGACGAACGCAACATCTCGCTCGCGCCGGGGAGCGCGCGCAGCGTGTCGGTATAGGGAAACACCCGGCCCGCCTGATTCTTCG
>DAIOGM010000215.1:0-1216 GCA_036745215.1 Gemmataceae bacterium | reverse complement strand
GCGCCCTGTCCGTCGGACTCATCACCGGCGATTTCGACATGTCCGGCATCGGCACCGTCACGCACGTCGAGGGCAAGCGCGTCTACGGCTTCGGCCATCCCATGATGAGCCTCGGCGCCTGCGAGTTGCCGATGATGACGGGTTACACGCACACGATCTTTCCGCGTTTGACACTCAGCTTCAAGATGGGCTCGCCATTGCGGACCGTCGGCGTCATCAACGCGGACACGAGCACGTGCATCGCCGGCACGCTCGATCGCGTGCCCGATTTGCTGCCGGTGTCGAGCACCATCGTTCGCGAACCGGACGGCAAGGCGCACACGTACAACGTCAAGGTCGTCCGCGTCCGCAGCATGTTGGGCCAGCTCGTGCACATGTCGCTCGCCAATTCAGTCGATATGGAAGGCAACTTCCCCGATGAGATGTCGGCCCGCGTCAAGGCACGCATCGAGATCGACGGACACGAACCATTGATCATGGACGACTGGCTCGCGGGCAACCTGCTCGTCGGCGATCGCGCCCCGCAGATGCTGTATCAGCCGATCGGCTTGATGTTGCAGCAGCTCAGCAACAATTCGTTTGCGACGTTGCGATTCAAGTCGATCGAATGTACGACCGAAGTGCTGCCGGGCCGGCGCGTTGCCGATATCGAGATGTCGGAGCTGGAGAACGACACGCTCGCGCCGGGCGACACGCTCAAGGCGATCGTCACGTTGCGAACCTTCAAGGGCGGCAAAGAGCGCGTCGCGCTCGAAGTAAAGCTGCCCACGGATATTGCGGACGGGCAATACACGGCGCTCATCGGCGACGACTTGAACAACGCCCGCGCCGACTTGCGCGACAATCCACATCTGGCGATGCCGCAAAACATCGATCATCTTTTTCAGAATCTGCGGCTGCAACTGAACGCCAAGCGCACGAGCCTGGCGATGCGCGTGCCCTTGAGCGGCGGAACCGGCATCGTGACGTCCGGCAAAACGCTGCCGAACCTGCCGCCGAGCATGGTGCAGATTCTGTCGTCGAGCAAGCGGACGAACACGCAGACGCTATATTCAGCGCTGGTGGCGCGGGCGCCGACGGCGTGGGTCATTCAAGGGGCGGATTCATTGCGGTTTCAGGTGGCGAAGGGTAAGCGCCCCACCGGGGGTTGATATAATGTTGTTTACGTTTCGCGTTCGCCTGGCGCCACGCGAACGCGAAACGTAAACAACGAGGA
>DAIOGM010000214.1:5436-12199 GCA_036745215.1 Gemmataceae bacterium | reverse complement strand
CTGCTCAACGAGCTGGTGCGGCAATATCCCCACGAATTGACCGTGATTTGCATGGGTCCGCTCACCGTGCTGGCACGGGCGTTCGAGCTTTATCCCGAGTTGCCGGGAATGATTCCCAACGTCGTGATCGTCGGCGGCGCGCTCAACGAGCCGGGCAACGCGGGGCCGGTCAGCGAATTCCATTTCTTCTGCGATCCCAAGGCGGCCCGCCAGGTGATTCAATCGCACAGTTCCATTACCATGGTCCCGCTCGACGTGATGCGCCAGGTGCTCTTCTCGCCGACCGAGCTGCTCGGCGAAGCGACCGAGATTTCGCCCGCGTACCACTTCCTGCGCCAGGTCGTGCCGTTCGGCATCGCGGCGACGTCGCATCTGTACGGCATCGAGGGATTTCATCTCAAGGATGTGATCGGTGTGGTCGCCGTCGGCTTCTCGGCCGCGATTCAGATCAAATCAATGCACGTCGATGTCGAGACGCACGGCGAACTGACGCGCGGCATGAGTGTGTTCGATCGCCGAGGCTGGGAGCAGGCGACGCCGAATGTGCACGTCGTGACGGAGGTAGACTTCAAGGCGGTGAAGCAGTATTTGAGCCGGGTGATTGGGTATTGAATTGCCTGGTGACCTTCGGCGGCAAAGCCACGTCAATCAAGCGAGTTCTCGACGCGAATACCCGGCACTCTTTCGAAATCGCTTCGATTGGCCGAGAGAAGCGTTGCGTTGTGAACCAAGGCGATGGCGGCTATCTTCAAGTCCATCGTTCCCATTCGCACTTTGGCTGCGCGCAATTCATCGAACTTCTGCGCGGCGGATTCATCAAACGGCACAATGGTGAACTCTTGATAGAATTCGAAAAGAAGAGCTAATTCACGATAGGCTGCGACTTGTCGAAGGGCTTGCCTTTCCTTGGCGATCATCGCCAACCAGCCGCGCATGCGTTCCTCGACTGTAATGATGGCGACGGCAATCGTTTCATCGTCGGCTACGGCTTCCAGCCGTGAAATAAAGCGCTGGGCACGTTGGCTTTCCGGAAACTTTAGGATGCTGACATGATCCGTATCAATCAGAATCATTCGGCAGATACCTCGCGGCGCGCGGCCTCGCGCTCCGCGTCGCGAGTTCGCTGGCATTCTTCGTCCACCTGACGCATGAATTCGCTGCCCTTGAACATGCCGACGACTTTTCGCCAATCCTTGGTGCGAGCGTTGTTCGATTTGGCGCCCATCGCGCACTCCAGGGCTTCCACTCGTTTTGCCAATGATTCCAAAGTCAGTTCGCTCATGGATCGCTCCCTCTGACGATCATTTCTGGCCATGCTTTGATCATACCACTTATCAAAACTCGCTGCCAACACCGAATTCACTTGTGAGTTTTTGATTGCACAATTTCAAGAAGTCTCTGAAGTCGCCCGGCAGCAGCTTTGCCATAGTTGATCCGGCGCATTAGCTCCATTGCGCGCAGCCTGGCTTGTGGGGTTTGCATCGCCCAATACGCTTTGTCCTGGGCGTCCATGTCTTTGAATGTACCCAAAGAAATGGATCCGCGGCGAAGATGGACGTTGTCGCGGCGTTTTGTTTTCTTCATTGCCTTTTGACCTCAACGTTGATGGAAAACGGCTACCGCAGCAAATGCTCCAAGATATACATCTCCATCCGCTCATAATCGCGCTGTACGCGGAACGCTTCGATCTTCGTCTCGTCGAGCGAACGAACCAAATGCACCATGCGTTCGAAGATCGCCTTGCTGTTCGCCAGGTGCAGAGTCTGGTCGGCTTGCTTCGTCGTGCGCATCGCCTTGACGTCCAGGCCGATGCAGCCGTTGTAGCCGCCGCGTTCCAGCACCCAGACGGTGTTGAACGCACGGCGTAAATCGACGGAGCCGAATGATTTGTCCTGATCGTACTTGAGGCCGTTCTGATCGTTGAGGTGCACGCTCCAGAGTTTCTTGTGCCAGAGGGCGTACGCCATGTCGTCGGACGGATCGAGGCCGGCGAGGATGGAGTGAGCGGACTCGATCAAGACGCCGACGCGCGCCGGGTCGATTGTCTTGTAGACCAGACCCATGAAATGGCCGACGGTCGGGCAATACGCTTGATCCATCGGCTCGTTGGGCTTCATCTCGCCGAGGATGCGAATCTTCGGATCGTGCTCGAGCATTGCGTTGACGGCATCGACGATTCGGCCGACCGCGGTGATGGCGCACTTCGCTTCGCGGATGTAACTCCCCTCGCGCGCGAGCCAGAGGACAATGTCGGTGCAATTGAGGGCGTTGGCGATGTCGATGGCGCGTTTGGAGCGCTCGATGGCGTACTTGCGTTCGCTGGCGCTGTTCGAGGTGTAGGCGCCATCGATCGTCTTGGCGTGCTCCCAGAGCCGCGGGGCGATGAACTCGCAGAATAGCCCTTCGCCGTCGAGCATCTTTTTGACCTTGGCGACGCCGCGCATCGTTTGCTGATGATCGAGGTCGGCCGGCACGACGTCGTCGTCGTGGAACTGCACGCCGTCGAAGCCGAGCTTCTTGTACTCCTTGATCTTGGCGGCGAACAGCACCTCCTTGCGGACTTCGGGGCCGAAGGGGTCGCGGCCCGTGGAAATGTTCCAGGGGCCGAAAGTGAAGCGGTATTTCGTTTCAGGCATTCGCGGGGATCTCCGTTTTTGGGTGATATTTGCTTGCGTTTAGCGCTCGCGCGGCGCCACGCGAGCGCTAAACGTAAACCTGGGTCATTTTCCATTGATGTCCAAGCAATAGATGTCCTTCTGATCGCGCAGGTAAAGCCGCTTGTCCGATATCGTCGGCGACGTCCGGCAGCCTTCCGCGAGCATCATGATGCGGGATTTCTCGTTGTACTTCTTCGGATTGGCAGCCACGAGAACAAGAGCGCCCTTCTTGGTCGTGATCCATAGATGGCCGTCGGCGAGAGTTACCGAGGCCTTGCCGATGCCTTTTTCCGACCACGCCAGCTTGCCGGTTTTCCAATCGACGCAGTTGAGATCCATCTTCATTTCATCGAACTCGCCGGAGACGCCGTAAAGGTAGCCGTTGTGCTCGACGGCGTTGGACCAGTAGTTCATCATGATGCTTTTGGCGCCCTTGCTTTGCCAGGCGATCTCCGGCGCGGCGGCGGACAGCTTGAACATGACACAGCCGTTGCCTTCACCGGTGGAGACGAAGAGTTGGTCCTTGCTGACCAGGAGCGGCGTGCAAATATTGCAGTCGAACTCGGTCGGCCAGGCGACGCGCCAAAGTTCCTTGCCGGCGTCGGGTGTGACGGAAAGCAGTCCCTTGGCGGTGAAGAAGATGACCTGCTTTTGTCCGCCGGCGGTTACCGACATCGGTGTGGCGTACGCGGACTTGTCGTCGCCGGTCTTCCAGTCCAGCTTGCCGGTCGTCTTGTTGAACGCCGCGACTCCCGCGCCTTTGCCGCCCGGCAATGCGTAGACAAGATCGCCCTCAATAAAAGGCGATGCCGACAGACCGTACGTCACCGCCTTGCCGCCGTAAGTGCCAAGGAGATTGATCGACCACGTGATGCCGCCCTTCTCGACATCGAGGCACGCCAACAGTCCGCTCGGCGAATAAACATAGACCGATTTGCCTTCGATGGTTGGCGTGGCGCGGGGGCCGTTGCCGAACTGGTTCTTGTAAGCGGGCGCGATCTTGGTTTCCCAAAGCTTGGTTCCCTTGACCGCGTCGAGCGTCAGGACGAATTCGCTGCCGTCGTGCTGGACTTGCGTGATGGCGCGGCCGCCGGCGACGGCGACCGTGGAGTAGCCTTCGCCGCCGACGTGTTTCCAGAGCACTTTCGGTCCGTCCGCGGGCCACGTCGTGAGCAGGCCCGTTTCGGGGGACGAGCCGTTTTTGTTTGGGCCGAGCCAGTTCGGCCAATCCGCGGCGCGGGCAGTGACGGTCATCGCGCCGGCGAGCGTTAGCATGAGGACAAATGGTTTCATGGTGACGTAGCCTCCATAGAGATTTTGGTTGGTCATTGTAGTCGGTGCGCGTCGCGTTCGATAGGAAAAACCCCTTGAATACGAACGGTCGTCACAATCGGCGTTCGCGGCGGCGGACGGACGTTAAACGATTTCCAGGCGTTTGGCACTTTTCTCCGTTGCGTAGGGAAACAATATGAATGGACTACCCCCACCGGATCAGGAAATGTCAACGAAACCAACTTATCATATCGCCGTCTTACCCGGCGACGGCATCGGCGTGGACGTCACCGAAGAAGCGATGCGCGTGCTGCGTGCGGTCGAGAAAAGCCTGGGCGAATTCACGCTGCGAACGACGACGCATGATTGCGGCGCGCAATGCTACAAGCGCACGGGGCACGACTTGCCGCCGGACACGCTGGTCGCCTGTTGCCAGGCCGACGCCGTGCTTCTGGGCGCGATGGGGCATCCCGATGTCCGCAAGGCCGACGGCACCGAGCTGACGCCGCAAGTTACCTTGCGCGTTGAACTCGACCTTTATGCAGGCGTTCGGCCGTGCAAGCTCTACCCTGGCGTGCGCAGTCCGCTGGCTGGCGTTCAGGCGGGCGAGATCGATCTCGTCATCTTGCGCGAACAAACCGAGGGGCTGTTCGCATCGCAAAACGCCGGCATCGTTCTGCACGATCAGGTCGCGACTGACACGCTCGTCATGACGCGATCGGGCATAACACGCATTTGCGAATTCGCCTTTCAACTGGCCAAGGAGCGTCCGCGCAGCAATCCGAACGCCAAACGCAAGGTCACCTGCGTGGACAAGGCGAACGTCTTCAAAAGCTTTGCGTACTTTCGCAAGATATTCGACGAAGTGGCGACCCGGCATCCCACCGTCGCCAGGCAGTATGCCTACATCGATGCGCAGGCGCTTTATCTGGTGCAACGGCCGCGCGAGTTCGATGTGCTCGTGACGGAGAACATGTTCGGCGACATCCTGTCCGACCTGGCCGCGGGTTTGATCGGCGGCATGGGCATGGCGCCGTCGGCCGACATCGGCGATCATCATGCGGTCTTTCAACCGGCGCACGGCACCGCGCCGGACATCGCCGGCAAGGGCATCGCCAATCCGATCGCCGCAATCTTGTCTGCAAGCATGCTGCTTGACTGGCTCGGCCGACGCCAGCGCGATCCGTCGGCGACGCGCGGCGCGCGCTTGATCGAACGCGCCGTCACCGAAGTGCTTGGCAACGAGAAAATCGTTCCTGTCGATCAAGGAGGCTCAGCTGGCACCGAGGAAGTCGGCGAGGCGGTCGCCGCGTCAATTCGCCGAACCGCGAAGTAGGTCGTTGGCAGTGTCTCAGTTTTGTGGCGGCAAGATTCCATCTTGCCGAGTAGATCGGCAAGTTTTCAAACTTGCCGCCACGTTCAAATAAACCGAAACTCGACTAGGTCGTTGCTGTGCCGATATCTTGGGCATTCACCGCGCACCTGTTATGCAATGCAGGTTCCTGAGCACTTGCCCATGGCGTCGTCGTTTTCTATAAAGGCAAAATCAAACCCAAGTTGCGCCGAATGTACAGGACGTCAAGGGGGTGGCATCCTGTTTGCATATTGATAAATGGATGTGCAATCGATTCCAGTAAGGAGACAATCATGGTAGCGAAAACCCAACCCGAACCGACCGCTGCTTTGCCATTCGATGGCGGCATCATCGAACTGTCGTTGATGATCACGCGTCGCCAGTTCGAGGCTCTCGAAGAACGGGCTCGACTCGAAGGAATGAGCGTGGCGCAGTACTTGCGCCGTTTAGTTCATGAATCCACGTCGGATGGTGCTGTCTTTGCGTGATGAACAGGCGTGTTTGTTGCAAACTGGCGCATCGCGCACGAAAACGCCCAGGGAAACTGCCGCGAGAAAGAGCAAATCACCTACAATCGGAAAAGCCGGTTCGAGCGGTTCTGGCGCGTGCGCAATGATTTGCCAAGAAAATCTGCGCTCCAACTCTCAAAAAACAAACAAGTTACATCGATGTGTCCACATTGACGTTGCGTGCGTGCAGCATTTGGCATCACCATTGCGATGGGATGGAATGTAAGAAATTGGCCGCGAGTCCCAATTTCTTACACCAAGAGCCTGGACTGCTAGATGCAGTTCCCACCCCGGTACGCACGGGGCGAGGCGGGTAGCGAGTCCCCGCAACGCCCCGTGCAACCATCTCCAAACCTTCACGTTGAAACAGCTCAAATGATTTCACTCCAGTGAAGAATATCGGCAGACCAGGCTCATTTTTTCTCTTGTGGTTGATCGTCCGTGGCCCGTGCCGTGTTGGGGGGTAGAACAGGGATCAGGCTGGCCGCCCTTAACGCCGGCCATCCGTGTCACGGGCCACGGACGATGAACCACCGCCGATCGCCGGAATGAAGTGCACTTCCGCCTTATCACTCACAATCGCCTCCAATCCTTCGCGACTCACCTGTCCATCGATCACTACAGACAAACCCGGCCGGACGTTCTCGCCGTCGCAAAGGCGCGCCTGAATGCCTGGATATTGCGATTCCAGTGCCTCGATCACTTCGCGCAATGTGGCGCCGCGGACTTCGACCGATTCCCGGCCGGCAGTAAAGGTTCGCATCAACGGGGGTATCCAGACGACGGGCATGACAATCTCTTTGCGCTCGTTTAGCGCTCGCGTGGCGCCGCGCGAGCGCTAAACGAATTTGGCCGGCGAATCCAAAATCCGTCGATAAACATCTCGATCAATATTGCCGCCGGACAGGATCAGGCCGACCTTCCTGCCGGCAAATCGATCGTGTTCTTGAAGCGCGGCCGCTAGAGGCGCG
>DAIOGM010000214.1:0-5426 GCA_036745215.1 Gemmataceae bacterium | reverse complement strand
GCGCCCTCGGCGACCTGATGCGCGTCGCTGAAGTAAATGCGCATCGCTTCCTCAATCTCGTATTCCGACACGGTCACGATGCGTTCGACGCTGGAGCGCATCAACGCCAACGCCTCGGCATTCGGGACGCGCACCGCCAGGCCGTCGGCGATCGTGTCGGCCCGTTCGGTGCGCATCGGCTTTCCCGCGGCAAACGAATGGGCATAACATGGTGCTTGCCCGGCGACGACGCCGACGATCGCCATCTTGAGGCCCAATGCCTGTCGCGCCGCCAGCGCTCCACAGATGCCGGAGCCGAGACCGATTGGCACGTAAACGACATCGAGGTCAGGGACGTGCCGAAAAAACTCCAGCGCCGCCGTGCCGACGCCCTGAACGAGTAATCGATGAAACGACGGCACGAAATGCCAGCCGCCGTCATTCGCTAATTTCTGCGCATGTTCCAGGCCCGCTTGAAAGTCGCGACCGTGAACGATCAAATCGCCGCCCCACGCTTGCATGGCGGCGTTCTTTTCGGTGCTGTTGCCTTCGGGAACGACCAGGAGAGCCTTGACGCCGAGCTGCCGGGCCGCGAACGCGATGGATTGGCCGTGGTTGCCGCGTGTCGCCGCGATGACGCCGGGGCTATTGGGAAAGCGTTTGGGAAAGTCGTGCAGATAGACGAGGCCGCCGCGCACCTTGAAAGCGCCGATCGGCGTATGATTTTCGTGCTTGACCCAGACCGCCGTTCCGAGGCGTTGACTCAAAAGCGGCCAAGCAAACTGCGGCGTCGGCGGAACGTACGATTTGATAAGAGCCGCGGCTGATTCCAATTCACTCAATGCTGGGAGATCCACAAAGTCTCCGTGTCTCCGTGTCTCCGTGTCTCCGTGTCTCCGTGTCTCCGTGTCTCCCTGTCTATTTCACCGTCTTCGCCTGCCACTCCTCCAACAAATTGCCAATGCCGTTATAGTTGTAATCGAGATTGGCCAACTCGCAACCGAGGTCGATGGCGCGATCGATTTCGCCGGACTCGGCGTAACCGTTGGCGAGGAGGAACATGGTTTCCTTGCGGAGGCCCGTGTCGTGATCGCTGAGGTGCTCGAGCGCTTCTTCGAGATTGCGCTGGGCGAGGCGCCAGTTGTTGCGCGACTTGAAGCACATGCCGAGATAGTAGACCGCCTTGCCGTGGTGGCGCGGATCATTGCGGACGGCCTGCAGCTCCTTGATCGCCTCGTCGGTCTGGCCGGAGCGAAGAAGTCGAAGGCCCATCTCAAAGCGAGCGGCCATGTCGGTCGGAAATCGGTCGGAACGGCGGCGGTAGAAATCCAGCTCGCGCGAGTTGACTTCCTTCGCCAGCTTGGCGCGGATGCGCTGCAAATCCTCGGCGGCCGGCTCCTTGCGAAGTTGCTCCTCGGCGATCGCCAAGTCGCGGCGAAACGGCTCGATTTCCAGGTCGAGCAATTCCTGGGTGATTTCGAAGCTATTGCCGGTCGGGCCGAGCCCTTCGGTCAAGATTTCGCGCGCCTTGTCGAACTGTTCGGCTTTGCGATACAAATTCGCCAGCTGCAAATAAGCGTTGGCGTTTTTTGGATTTTGCTTGATCTTCTCCATCTGCGCCGCCACTTCGCGCGAATAACGATCTTCCTTGGCCTGCGAGAAAACGGGCGCTGGAGCGGCCGATGCGGAAGGTGGCGCGAGAGGCGTCCGTTCCAATACGGGCTGATCCGTGGCCGTCTCCGTCGTCGCGGATTCCGCGGGCGACGGCTCCGAGTCCTTGATGGCTTCTTCGTAACGCCCCTTCGCGATCGTCGCACTGGCGGCCAGGCCCTTCGACTTCCGCTGCGCTTCCTGATCGCCCGGATCGGCCTGACGCACCAGCTCCCACAAGGCAATCGCCTGATTGAAATTGCCGCGTCGTTCATAAAGCCGAGCGAGTGGCCGATTGACTTTCGGATCTTTGGGATGCGTGGGCCGAATCTGCTCGAGTGTCCACAGGGCGTGATCGTGCCATTCCAACCCTTCGAACGCATGGGCCATCGAGAGATGCGTCGCCATGTCCCACGGATTGCGTATGAGGATGAGCTCGGATTGGACCAACGCATCCTTGTATTTGCCGCTGAGCAAGTAACGTTGCAAACGCAGGCGGTTCATCAATGACCAGACGTAAGCGAGCGTCTGACCTTTGCCGCTGTTCTTGTACTTGGCCCTTTGGGTTTGGCGAAGCTCCTGGCGATAGATCAGGTTCGCGGGATCGATCTGGCAGCAGGCGAGGAGAAGTTGAATGCAATAATCGAGATCGCCGGCCTTGAGCACTTGCTTGGCCCGTTCGAATTGCCCGACGGCGGCGCGGCGTTGCTCGGCGGTCAATTTCGGCAAGTTGCTGGTGGTTGGCGGCATGGAAGAGTTTCCCGAAAGGGGGTGGGACCCTGTGTCTCCAGCGTACCATACTGGTGGGTAGAATCAAGGGTCTGGCTCTTCCTGCTTGCGTTTAGCGCTCGCATGGGGCCACGCGAGCGCTAAACGTAAACGGCCCAAACATATAAAATGACCATCGCACCGCAGACCGTCCGTTGCTTGCATGGAGTCCCTCATGGCCGACGCGCGTATCCCTGTCACGGTCCTCACCGGCTTTCTCGGCGCCGGCAAGACCACGCTCCTGAACCACATCCTCACCGCGCAGCACGGCAAACGCGTCGCCGTCATCGAGAATGAGTTCGGCGAGATCGGCGTCGATCAAGAT
Organism: Gemmataceae bacterium; assembly: GCA_036745215.1. Taxonomy (GTDB): domain Bacteria; phylum Planctomycetota; class Planctomycetia; order Gemmatales; family Gemmataceae; genus SIAQ01. Next base: position 2,704 of record DAIOGM010000214.1, on the reverse strand, counting down.
CTGGTCATTCAGACGGAGGAAGAAATCTTCGAGATGAACAACGGCTGCATCTGCTGCACCGTCCGCGGCGATCTCATCCGCATCCTCGGCAAGCTGCTCAAACGCAAGGATAAGTTCGATTACGTTCTTATCGAAACCACCGGTCTGGCGGATCCCGGCCCGGTCGCGCAAACGTTTTTCTCCGACGAGGAAATGAAAGAGAAACTACGACTTGACGCGATCGTCACCGTCGTTGACGCGAAGCATATCGTGCAACATCTTGACGACCTGCGCGAGCCGGAGGAGCAAGTCGCGTTCGCCGACGTGGTGCTCTTGAACAAGACCGACCTCGTCACGCCGGACGAATTGAGCCAATTGGAAAAGCGCATCCGCGCCATCAATGCGACCGCGCCGATTCACCGCTGTCAAAAGGCGCTCGTCGGCATGGACAAGATTCTCGACGTCAACGGCTTCAATCTCGGCCGCGTCCTGGCGATCAATCCGCATTTTCTCGAAACCGACGAACACGAGCACGAACACGACGCCGACGTTTATTCCGTCGGTATCACCATCCCCGGCGATCTCGACGAGAAAAAGCTCAACGAATGGCTGCGCGAATTGCTGATGGATGAAGGGCGGGACATTTTCCGCATGAAAGGCGTGTTGAGCATCAAGAACGACCCGCGGCGATTTGTCTTTCAGGGCATTCACATGCTCTTTGACGGCCGGCCCGACCGCCCCTGGGGCAAGGGCGAGGAACGGGACAACAAGTTGATCTTCATTGGGCGTAAGTTGAATCGCGAGCGGCTCGAAGACGGCTTTCGCAAATGTTTGAGTTGAACCACGGGGGGCACGGGGAACACGGGGGAATACCAGAGTAATTCATGGCCTTTTTCGATCCCTGATTTCCCCCCGTGTCCCCCGTGCTCCCCGTGGTTCTTTTTTCTTAGGTAACGCCAATGCCGCGTTTGAATCCGTTCGCCTGGGGGCGGACGAAACTGACGAAGCTATGGGAAGGCGCGATCGACGGGCACGTCGTATCGCTGGGGTGGTCGCACGCGCACGGCCTGATCGCGGCGGCGTCGGCGGATGGGCCGATCGCGCTCTTCGATGCGAAAACGGGGCAGGTGCGGTTCAATCTGCTCGGCCACGGCTTCGGCACGTCGTGCGTCGCCATTTCCCAGGACGATGGCGTTCTCGCGTCGGCCGGGCAAGACGGCAAAGTACGCCTGTGGGATCCGACGAGCGGCAAGCAGATCAACGAGTTGGCCGGCGGCGCCGCATGGGTCGAACGAATCGCATGGAGTGGCGAGGGCATATTGGCTTCCGCCGCCGGCAAGAAGCTTCGACTGTGGAATCGCGACGGCACGTTGTTGCGCGAGTACGCCGATCATCCCAGCACGGTTGCCGACATCCAGTGGAAGCCCGGCGAGAACATCCTGGCCTCGACGGGATACGGCAAGCTCTTTCTCTGGAGTCCCGATCAGCAAGAACCCGTGCGCGATTTCAACTGGCAAGGTTCCATGCTGGCGTTGGCGTGGAGTCCGAACGGCGCCTATATCGCCGCGGGCGCTCAGGATTGCACCGTGCACTTTTGGCTCCTGGCGACCGGCGAGGATTTACAAATGTCGGGATACCCGCGCAAGGTTCGCGAGCTGGCGTGGGACCCGACAAGCCGATTCTTGGCGACCGGCGGCGCCGACATCTCCTGCGTGTGGGACTGTTCTGGCGACGGGCCCGCGGGACGGGAGCCGATTCAGATGGAAGCGCACAAGGATTCCATCACGTGCTTGACCTATCAACATCAGGGAGACCTGCTTGCGTCCGGCGGTGAGGACGGCCAGGTCATCTTGTGGAAGCCGAGCATGCAGCGCGGCGCGATTTCCATCGCCAAGCACGGTGCGCCGATTTCGCAGCTCGCGTGGTCGGCCGACGATCAACGGCTCGTCGTCGGCACGGCGGGCGGGCAGGTACTGTTGTACGCAGTGTGATGGCGAGCCACGGGGTTAATCCCCGTGGTGTTGGGCTTGATACCACGGGGATGAACCCCGTGGCTCGCTGATTTCAGGTTGTCACAGGTGGTTCTGTGAAGTACGTTTGATCATCCAAATCGTTTAGCGAGGCGCACCCGTCGTGTTAACTGCTTCGCATTTTGACGCCGTCGGTTTCGGTCTGACGCTTTTCAATCAAGCCGAGGACGCGCTGTTTTTATTCGAAGTGGATTCGCAGCAAATCCATCGAGTGAATTCCGCGGCAGAGCGTCTGACCGGTTTGCCGCGCGAGCAACTCCTCGGGCGTTCGATTGCCGACCTCGTGCGCGCGGAGATCGCCAGCGACGAGCCGACGCTGCGAGCCATTTTGACGGCGCCGGAATCACGCCGCGCCCTCGACGCGTTGTTCCAGTATTTCGGCGACGAGCCGTGCTGGGTCGCCGTCAGCTTGGCGGTGATTCCGATCGAAACCTCGGGGACGCGCTTTGCGCTCGCGACAGCGCGCGATCTGAGCGAGGAGCGCGGTCTGCAAGCGCTCTTGCGCGAAAGCGAACGCCGTTTTCGTGAGCTGGCCGAGACCACGAATGAGCTGATTTGGACCATCAATCCCGAAGGCCGAGTGATGCACATCAATGGGCCTGCCTTGCGCGCGATCGTCGGCTACGAACCGGCGGAGGTGCTGGGCAAGCCGTTCACCGACTTCTCCGCGCCCGAATGCGTCGAACGCGACCTTC
>DAIOGM010000213.1:0-12206 GCA_036745215.1 Gemmataceae bacterium | reverse complement strand
TCTTCGAGGCGTTCCAGCAGGCGGACGCCGGCACGAGCCGCAAGTACGGCGGCACGGGCCTCGGCCTGGCGATCAGCCGCGAGCTGGCGACCCTGCTGGGCGGCGAAATCCGCTTGCAGAGCGTGCAAGGCCGGGGCAGCACGTTCACGCTCTATTTGCCATTGAACTACGCCGGCCCCGCGTCGGGTCGAGCGCCGTCGCCGTCCACATCGCCGCCGTCGGCCGCCGACGCGCCCGCCCTGCATCCGCGTTTCCAGGAACATCAACCCGAGCAGATCCCCGACGATCGCGACACGCTGGAGCCGGGCGATCCGGTCCTCTTGATCGTGGAGGACGATCCGCATTTCGCCCGCGTCCTCTTAGGCCTCGCCAACGACAAGGGCTTCAAGGGCATCGTCGCCCAGCGCGGCAGCATCGCGTTGTCGCTGGCGCGGCAATACCGTCCGACGGCCATTTCGCTCGATATCTTCCTACCCGACATGCTCGGCTGGACGGTGCTCAATCAACTGAAACGCGATCCGGCAACGCGCCACATCCCGGTCCAGATCATGACGGTCGAAGAAGAACGCCAGCGCGGCCTCGAACACGGCGCCTTCGCTTACATGAGCAAGCCCATCACAACCGACGGACTCGAAGTCGCCTTGAACAAGGTCAAAGAGTATGCCGCACGAAATGTCAAACGGCTGCTTGTCGTCGAAGACAATGAAGCCGAACGCATGAGCGTCGTCGAACTGCTGGCGCACGACGACGTCGAGATCAGCACCGCTTCGACTGGCGCCGAAGCGCTCGCCATGTTGCGAAAGGAATCCTTCGACGGCGTCGTGCTGGACTTGCGGTTGCCCGACACGACCGGCTTCGACCTGCTCGAAAAAATCCAGGCCGACCCCAATCTTCGCGATGTTCCCGTGATCGTTTACACCGGCAAGGAATTGAGCGCCGAGGAGGAACGCAAGCTGCGCACGGCGGCCAAGAGCATCGTGATCAAGGGCGTGCAATCGCCGGAACGCCTGCTCGACGAAACCGCTCTATTCTTGCACCGTTCCGTCGATCAGTTGCCGATCGAGAAGCAACGCATGCTCGAACGGTTGCATCAAACCGATGAAGCGATGGTCGGCAAGAAAGTCCTGATCGTCGATGACGACGTGCGCAATATCTTTGCTCTCTCCAGCGTCCTGGAGCGGCACGGCATGAAAGTCGTCACCGCCAACACCGGCAAAAAGGCGATCAGCATTCTGGAGACCGCGCCGGACGTCGCCATCGTGCTGATGGACATCATGATGCCGGAGATGGACGGCTATGAAACGATGGGCGCCATTCGGAAAAAAGCGGAATTGAATCGATTGCCGATCCTCGCGCTGACGGCCAAGGCGATGAAAGGCGACCGCGAGAAGTGCTTGCAAGCCGGCGCGTCCGATTACATCGCCAAGCCGGTCAACACGGATCAACTTCTTTCCTTGATGCGCGTGTGGCTGCATCCCTGAGTAGGTGCCGCGAGCCGAGCGGCACCGAGCGACAAGGTCCGGCTCGGCTCGCCGGACCTACCAGAGAAGGATAGACACAGTCGTAGGGTGGGCCGAGTCTTCGAGGCCCACCGATTCGACGAGACTTCTTAGGAAAACGGTGGGCCTCGAAGACGCGGCCCACCCTACAAAACGGGTAGAACACAAAGTACTCACATGGTCGCCATGAATACCGATCCGCTCAATATCTTGCTTGTGGACGATCAGCCCGCGAAATTGCTCGCCTACGAAGCCATGCTCGAAGGACTGGGCGAACGGCTGATTCGCGCCAATTCCGGCGCCCAGGCGTTCGAAATCCTCCTCCAGGAAGAGGTCGCGGTCATCCTTCTGGACGTCAACATGCCCGCCATGGACGGCTTCGAGACGGCCGCCCACATCCGCGGGCATCCACGCTTCACGAAGTTGCCGATCATCTTCGTGACCGCGGTCAACACGACGGACCTCGATCGCATCCGCGGCTACGAAATCGGCGCGGTCGATTACGTCAGCGTCCCGGTGATCCCGGAGATTTTGCGCGCCAAGGTTTCCGTCTTCGTGGAATTGCACCGCAAGACGCGCGAACTCGAACGCGTCAATCAGTCGCTTCTGGAAAGCGAACAGCGGATGCGGGCCATCCTCGACACCGCTTACGACGCGATCATCACCATCGACGCTCAGGGCATCATTCAATCCACCAATCCCGCCGCAGAGCACATTTTCGGCTGCCCGACAACCGAACTCGTCGGCAAGCATGTCACCACCTTGACGCCCGCGCCATGGCGCGAGGAATACGCCGATGCGATCGTCCGGCGCCAGGATTGGCACAGCAATTTGTCCGCGGGCCTGAACCGGGAGTTCCAGGGGCTGCGCAAGAATGGAACAACCTTCCCCATGGAGGTCGCCATGAGCGAGGCGGTGCCCGGCAAATTGTTCACGGGAATCGTTCGCGATATCAGTGCCCGAAAACAACTGGAACGCGAGGTCACGGAAATCGCGGCCGCGGAACAGCGGCGCATCGGACAGGAACTGCACGACGGCGTCAGCCAGGAATTGACGGGACTGACGATGATGGCGACGGCGCTGCGGGAACGCGTCAAGAACGACGCGCCGGCAAGCGACACGCTCGCTCGCCGCGTCATCGACGGGCTATGCCAGGTTCACAAGCACCTGCGCCATGTCTCGCACGGTTTGATTCCGGTGGAAGTGGACGCCGAAGGGCTGCGCGCCGCGCTGGAGGAACTTGCCGATCGGGTCAGTCAGCAGGCCGGAATTCCTTGTCAATTTCACTGTCCGCAGCCGGTGTTCGTTCGCGATTCCCTGACCGCGACCCACCTGTATCACATCGTTCAGGAAGCGACCAACAACGCGCTGCGCCACGGGCGGCCGGAGCGCATTGATATTCACCTGCAGTCTCGCTCCGACGCGCTCGTTCTGTCGATTCGCGATAACGGCATCGGCCTGCCCGCCGAGTCGAATCGCAAGAACGGCGTCGGCCTGCGTCTGATGCATTACCGCGCCAGTCTCATCGGCGGAATCCTGAACGTCGGCTCGAATGGCGAAAAAGGAACGTTCGTCACTTGCATGCTTCCCGACCGTCCGCAAGACAAAACGTGAGTTCACTCGCCCGCTATTGGGCTTTCCTCTTTCCCCATCGACCATTGCACCGCGTGCTGGATTAATTCCACGGCATTCATCAGGCCTAATTTCTCCTTGATGCGGGCACGATACGTTTCCACCGTCTTGTGGCTCACGTGCATTCGGCCGGCAATCTGCTGCGTCGTAAGCCCCTGGCCGAGCAACTCAAACGCTTCCAGTTCGCGATCGGTGAGTTTCTCGACGTGCGACGTCACCACTGCGGCGCTGGAGTGGCCGATGACGCGCCCCAGCAGCTTTTCCGACATCTCGGCACTGAGGTAAGTCCTGCCATCCAGCACGGTGCGGATCGCCTCCATGATTTGGTCCGCGCTCTGGCCCTTGTTGACATAGCCGCGCGCGCCGGCCCGCAATGCTCGTTCCGCGTAAAGATTCTCGGGGTACATCGACCAGACGAGCACGACGAGCGTCGTGTCCTTCGCCTTCAAGCGTTTGACGAGGTCGATTCCATTGCCGCTCTTCAATGAGATATCCACGATGACCAGATCGGGCTCCGTTTCACCGATGCGTGCAAGGGCTTCGGCGACGTCTTCGGCTTCGCCGCAAAGTTCCATGTTGGCTTCGTTGGCAATCTGGGCCCCAAGTCCCTCACGAATCATTGGGTGATCATCGACAACAAAGATCCGTTTGGCAATGACGGAATCTTTGCTAAGCGTTGCAGGCATGTTCATTCTCCGCGGGGGCGAGGTTGAGCGAGAGTAGATTTTGATTCACGCGCCTTCAGGAATCGGACGATGTTCTCTGCTATTTTACCTTAGCCACGTGGGTTAAGCCACGGAATTCTCGTTGTTTCGACGAGATTCACGGTAGTGGAAAACCGCACCCGAACGGACCGTTTTCCATTACGAGATTATTCGCGTCTCGCGCTCATTTGCAGTGCGAAGGGGCCGGCGTCGCAGGTCAGCGCAATCACGAGGCACGATGCTTCAAAAGGAATAGGAATAGCAAACGCCGTGCCGACGGTCGGCGTGCCGAACGTGAAATGATAAGGAGTTCCCGCAAGCATGGTTTTGGCCTGGCCCGCCACGACGTTGCCAATCTCGCCCATGCAGTCGCTGATCAGCGCGTGGTTCGCTTCGATCATGGGCGCGAGGATGCGGGCCGCTAGCGATTCAGCCGTCTTCTTGTTGAAACTGAGTATCAATCCGCCTTGCAGCTCGCTGGTGAAAGACAAGACAACGGTGAGATCGCCCAGGACCGCCGGCGTTTCGCGCCGGTAGACGGCACAAGGCAAAACCTCCACGCTCGCCATCTCGGCCAACGCTTGCTGAACCGCGGTGATCAAGGGCGCCGCCAGTTGCTCGCGCATGGCGTCGTCGATCGGCCGTGCCTGGCAACGCGCGTTGATCTCTTTCAAGATCAGCGCGTCCGGCGTATCCGGCGCGCAGAGCAAATCCGCGCCGGCGCCGCGCAACGCCGTCAAGCGCAGCGGCTTTTCCTCGGCCGTGACGCCAACCAATGGAATGCTGAAGTAACGCGTTGGTTCGCGCAGCGCGGACAACGCACCGCCAAGATCGATCGACCCGGAATCAAAGACAACCGCGCCGGAAAGCATCAACTCACCCATCGGCAGCCGTGCGCCGATGTCGAGGCGAATGGCACGAACGCCCTTCGATTGAACAAAAGCCTGAAATGCGTCCGCGCGGGAATTGCCGATCGCACTGACGACAAGTACATCCATGGCGAACTCCTTCCCCTTCGGCTTTGCTACGAAACCCGTGGCGGCAAGTTTCCAACTTGCCGATTCGCGTGAATTAACGGCAAGTTGGAAACTTGCCGCCACGAAATTCGACGTTTCGCAGCCAAGCCCTTCCCCTTCAATCGGCAAGCTGATAAAACGCCGTCTTCAATTGCTCGACGCGGCGAAAAGACGCGTCGAGGTTGTACGTCGTCTCCGCGCCGCCCAGGAGCAGGTAGCCGTCCTTGCGGAGCACGCGCGCCATGCGGCCAAGAATCGCCTTCTTCGTATCCACGTCGAAGTAAATCATCACGTTGCGCACAAGAACGAGGTCCATTAACGGAAGCGCGGGCAATTCACGATCGAGATTGATCTCACGAAACGCCACCATGCCGCGCACATCGGCGCGAAGCTGCCACGTCGTGCCGTGTTGCTCGAAGTATTTCACAAGCAACGTCGCCGGCAATCCGCGATTCGCCTCGATTTGGTTGTAGCGGCCTTCCGCCGCGCGTGCAAGCACCTGCCGCGACAGATCGCTGGCGAGCAACTGGATGTCCCAGCGCGCCAGCTCGGGGAAGTGCTCCTTGATCAGGATCGCCAGGCTATAAGGCTCCTGGCCCGTCGCGCACGCCGCGCACCAGATGCGCAGCGCACGCTCTTTGTGGCGGCGCTCGATCAAGCTTGGCAAGACGTGTTTGCGAATCTCCTCGAACGGGACGCGATCGCGGAAGAACGATGTCTCCGTGGTCACCATCGCTTCGACGATTTGCTCGACCAGCCCGTTAGCGGGCTCAGAGCGCACCCTGGCCACGAGGTCGCTGAGCGATGCGAGATTCAATTGTCGCACGATGGGCGAGAGCCGCGTTTCGACGAGGTATTCCTTGCCCGGTTCGAGAACGAGAGCGCAGCGTTCGCGGAGCAGCTTGCGGACATAGTCGAAATCCTGGTCCGTCATGACAATCACCGTCACGAATCATTTCTGCGCGCGGCGAATGATCTCGTCCGCCATGAGATCCAGCGCCAAGACGCGATCGGCCAGCCCGGCTCGCGCCACCGCGCCCGGCATGCCCCAGACGACGGAAGAGGCCTCGTCCTGGGCGAGAATTGGTGCGCCGGCGCTTCGCAACGTCTCGCAGCCGCGCAAGCCGTCCTGGCCCATGCCGGTGAGAATGACGCCGAGCGCATTGCCGCCGTACACTTGCGCGACGGAGCGGAAGAGCACATCCGCCGCGGGCCGGCACGAGTTCTCCGGCGGTTCTTGATGCAAAGCCAGGCGGACCTGGGCGCGATCGCGCGTCAGAATCATGTGATAATCGCCTGGCGCGATCCACGCCTGGCCCGGCGCGAGCACGGCGCCGCTCGTCCCTTCATGGACGCGAAGGCGCGATTTCGCCGTGAGCCGCTCCGCCAGCAAACGCGTGAACATCGGCGGCATGTGCTGCACGACGACGATCGGCGCCGGAAAATCGGCCGGCAATTGAGCGAACAATTCGGCGAGCGCGTTCGGCCCGCCGGTGGACGTGCCGATGGCGACGACGTGCACCTCGCGGCGCTGCGACGGCTGGCCGGGCGCCGCAATCGGCGCCGCGGCGTAACGATTCGCGATCGGCACGCTGCGCCGGGCGAGCGCGCCGGCGCACAGCGCCTTGATCTGCGGAATGAGTTCGCGGCGAATGATGTCGAGCGCCGCCTCCAGTCCGCCGGCGCAAGCGGGCTTCGTGAAATAATCGGTCGCGCCGAGGGCCAGCGCGTCGAGCGTCGTGGCCGCGCCGCGCTCCGTCAAGGCGCTGAACATGATGATCGGCAAGCGCGGATACGTCTTGCGCACTTCTTTCAAGAACGCCAGGCCGTCCATCTCCGGCATCTCGACATCGAGGATGACGATGTCCGGAGAGACTTGCTGCATCCGCGCCAGCGCGATGCGCCCGTTCGCCGCGGTGCCGACGACGTCCAACATCGGATCGTTGCCGAGCTCCTGAGCGACGGCGCGGCGAAACGCCACGGCATCGTCCACCACGAGCACGCGAATCCGCTCCATCGTTCATTCCTCACACACGTCGAGCAAGTTCAACTTGGCGATCAAGATCTCGCGCGAGAACGGCTTCATCAAATACTCGTTGGCGCCGGCGTCCAGGGCGCGCGTCACCTGCTCGGTCTCGCTTTCCGACGTTACCATTAATATGCGCACGCCGTCGTTGGCGCGGTCGCCGCGCACGGCCTTGATGAAATCGAGCCCGTTCATTTCCGGCATGTTCCAGTCCACGAGAATCAGGCCGATGTCGGGATTGGCCCGCAGTTGCTCCAGCGCTTGCCGGCCATCCGCGGCCTCGATCACGTCCATGCGCAATTCGCGCAGCACCGTGCCGATGATGATGCGAACGGTGCGGGAATCATCGATGACCAGCGCACGCATAATGAAACTCTGAATTTAACCACAGATGGACACGGATAAGCACAGATAAGAAAGAAGACTGTGTCAGCGCATTTGCCAAATTTGAGTCGTTGTCAGGGAATCAACTCTTCCTCATCTGTGTTGATCTGTGTTCATCCGTGGTTTAATCGCATTAGTATTTGAACTGCGAGACCAGCTTCTGCAAATCGTTGGCGATCTTCGCGAGCTGGTCCGCGGACGTCTTCGTGTTGCTGGCGCCTTCGGTCGTGCTGCGGGCTGCCTGTGCGACGCCGGTGATGTTCTGGGCGATCTCGGCGCTGCCGTGGGCGGCTTCGCCGACGTTGCGCGTGATTTCCCCCGTCGTCGCGGTCTGTTCCTCGACGGCGCTGGCGATCGTGTTCTGGAAATCGTTGATCGTGTTGATAATCTTGCCGATCTGGCCGATCGCTTCAACCGCGCCGTTAGTGTCCTTTTGAATCGCTTCGATCTTGCGGCCAATGTCCTCGGTCGCCTTCGCGGTTTGTTTGGCGAGTTCCTTGACCTCGTTGGCGACGACGGCGAAGCCCTTGCCCGCCTCGCCGGCGCGGGCCGCTTCGATGGTGGCGTTCAGGGCCAATAGGTTGGTCTGCTGCGCTATCGAGGTGATGACCTTGATGACGTTGCCGATCTCGACGCTCGATTCGCCGAGCTTGGCGACGGTGGCGTTCGTTTTTTCGGCCACCTTGACGGCGGACGTGGCAACGTGCGCCGCCTCGTGGGCGCTCTTGGCGATTTCCTTGATGCTGGCGCCCATCTCCTCGGCGCCCACGGAGACCGTGCCGACGTTCTTGCTCACCTGCTCGGCCGCGGCGGAGGCGACGTTCGCTTGCGTCGCCGTCTCCTCGGCGGTGGCGGCCATCTGCTGGCTGACCGCGGTGAGTTCTTGACTGGCGCTGGCGAGCGTCTGCGCCGTCTGGGCGATGCCGGAGATATTGCGGCGCAGTTTCGAGAAGAACTTCGCGAGGCCTTCGCCCATCTGGCCGATGTCGTCGCTGCCCTTGATGGTGATCTCGCGCGTCAGGTCCCCCTGGCTGGCGGCGTTGACGACATCGAGCATCGCCTCGACCTTTTCCTTCAACGCCTGCGTCTGCTGCCGTTCGCGTTCGTTGCCGGCTTCAATCTTTTTTTCCGTCGCCAGCTTGTCGGTGATCAATTCCCAGGTAACCATCGGCCCCAGATAGTTCTTGTTCTTGTCGTAGATCGCGGTCACGAGCAGATCGGCGGTTTCCGGGCCGATCTGAATGTTGGCGCGGACGGGCAAGTTCTTTGGATCGCCCAGAATCTTGCGTTGATAGGACGGATCCTTGTGGAAGATGTCAATGCTCGAACCGACGACGTTCTCCGCCTTCACCGGGATGTAACGTTCCAGCTTCTTGAGCGTGGTGACCGACGCGGGATTCGCGTAGATGATTTTCAAATCGCAATCCGCCTGGAGCACGTTGGTCGGCGCGTTTTCCAGCATGGACAACAGCCGCGCCTGCTCGGCGGCGAGCCGTTGCCGGTGCGACGTGTCCTCCCAGTTGACGACATAGCCGAGCACCTCGCGGGATTCGCCGTAGATGCCGTTGATGCTGGCTTGCAAGGTGATGGATCCGAACGTGAACTCGGCCTGGTGCGGCAACGCATTTGGGTTGCGCAGGATTTTCTCGACGCGGAGCGCGTCCCGGTGAAAGCGATGGATGGACGCGCCGACGATGTCTTCCACTTCGACATTGAACGCCTTGCGTATCTCGCCGGCGATCGTCCGCAACGTCGCGAGGGCGCGCTCGTTGGCGTAGACGATGTTGAACTCGGCGTCCGCAAGAAACACATTCGTCTGCAGCGCGGCGAACGCGGTCTTGAAGAATAACAGCGAATCCATGCAGCCATTCTTGGAGGGCGTTTCCGCGCCGGCGGTCCGGCGCGTCTTGGCTTTTTTCATGAACGTTGCTCCGATGGCAGATCTATTTATTGATGTTCACCGTCAGCTCGGCATCGAGAATCAGCAGCAGGCGGTCCTTCAACTGATAGGCGCCGAGAATCAATTCGCGGGCCGGGCCGAGCAACGTTTCCGGCGGGCGTTCAAACGGTTGATCCTGCACATTCTCCACTTCGCCGATCTCGTCTACCAGAAGGCTGACGGCGCCGTCGTCGGTTTGCACGATGATGTTGATCGGCGTCTGGTCCGCGGGGCGATCGGCCATTTCCAGTCGGCGACGCAAATCGATCGCCGTCACGATCTGGCCACGCAAGTTGATCAGTCCGCGCACCACCGGCGGCGCGAGCGGCACGCGCGTCATCAGTTGATAGCGGTTTACTTCTTGCACTTTCATCACGTCGAGGCCGAAGTATTGACCGCCGAGAAAGAACGTGCAATATTGATGCGCTTCGGGCATTGGTCATCTCGTGGCCACAAGCTGCCAGCTTGTGACGCCTGGGAAAGGCTTTGCAACGCAACTGAACCACAGAGACACAGAGGCACAGAGAAAGGCAGGATAGGTAAGAAAAATCCCGCGTCTCACTTCCCCATTTTCTCTTCTCTGTGTCTCTGTGCCTCTGTGGTTCAAATGCGTTGCAAAGCCCCTGGGAAAGCAGACAAGCTGGCAGCTTGTCGCTACGAATCGGAAACCGCGCCCTGCCGGGCTCCGGTACTCGGCCAATCGTCCGCAAACTGCACGTCGGCGGCGCGAATGACGGCGTCCACGTCGAGAAACTCCGTCACCTTGCCTTGAACGACCGCCGTGAACAGCACGCCGGGCCGCGCGGCGCGCGAACGCGTCGTCACGGATTCCTCCACGATGTCGAGAATTTGTCCAACCACCAGGCCCACCCGGCAACCCTCATCCGCGTGAACGACGACCTGCACCGTTGGGCTTTCCGTACGGCGTCTCCGATTGCCCGAATGCTTGTCCGTTGGACGGCGGCGGCGCGGACGCATGATCGCGGCAACATCGATCAACGGCAAGATGGCGTCGCGATATTGCACGACGTGTTGAGCGCCGACCTTTTCCAGCGCCGAACGCGGGAATTCTTCGAGCCGGGCGACGAGAGAAAGCGGAATGGCCATGCGTCCGCCGTCCGGCGTCGCGAAGAGCAGCACATTCTGACGCTCGCCGGCCTCGGCCGCGGTGCTCGCCGGTTTCTCCTCGAGCGTCCGTGTCTTGACTCCGCTGATCACGTGAGCGCGCTGGGCCAGGCCGAGCACGTCGAGGATCAGCGCGATCTTGCCGTCGCCCATGATGGTCGCGCCGGAGAACACGTTGGTCCCCTTGAGTTGTTTCTGCAGCGGCTTGACGACGATCTCCTCGGTGTCGTGAATGTCATCGACGATCAAGCCGAACTGCCGATCGTCCGCTTGCAAGACAACGATGATCTGCCCCGCGTCGCTCGCCGCGCTGTTTTTGGACTCCACTTGCAGCACGCGATCGAGATACACCAGCGGCAGCAAGTTGCCGCGCAATCGGTAGACCGGGGCGCCGTGAATCGCTTCGATGGGCTGGCCGCCCGCGCCGCCCGCGCGAACGAGTTCCAGCAAGCTGACCTGCGGAATGGCGTAACGGTCGCCGCCCGCGGTGACGGTCAACGCGGGGATGATCGCCAGCGTCAACGGGATCTTCATCTTGATCGTCGAGCCGCGGCCAAGCTGGCTTTCGACGTCCACGACGCCGCCGATCTTTTCAATGTTGGTGCGCACGACATCCATGCCGACGCCGCGGCCGGAAAAATTCGTGACCTTGTCGGCCGTGGAAAATCCTGGCGCAAAGATGAGATGGATGATTTCCCGCTCGCTCAAGCGCGACGCCTGCTCGGCGGTGATGAGGCCGACGCTAATCGCCTTGGCGCGGACGCGATTGACGTCGATGCCGCCGCCGTCGTCGCGGATTTCGATGATGACCTTGCCGCCTTCGTGAAACGCGTGCAGCGCCAGCCGGCCTTCCGGCGGTTTGCCGCGCGCCTGCCGGACGTCCGGCATTTCAATGCCGTGATCGACGGCGTTGCGAACTAAGTGTGTCAATGGATCGCGGATGGCTTCGATGATGGTCTTGTCGAGTTCCGTGTCCTTGCCGTCCATGTCGAGATGGACTTGCTTGCCGCACGCGACGGCGATGTCGCGCACCAGGCGCGGGAATTTGGCGAGGACGTTGCCGATCGGCTGCATCCGCGTCTTCATGACGCCGGCTTGCAGCTCCGTGGTGAGCAGGTTGAGCCGTTGAACGGTCGTAAGGAAGCCGTTGTCATCCAGGGAGCTGGAGAGCTGCATGATCTGGTTGCGTGCCAGCACGAGTTCGCCGACGAGGTTCATCAGCTTGTCGAGCTGGCCGACATCGACGCGGATCGACGTGTCGGCAACGGCCGCCGGGCGCGATTCGATCGGCTCCGGTTGCGGTTCCGGCGCGGCGAGCGCGGGCGGCGCTTCGATGGCGTGCGTGATTGTCGGGGCGGATTTCGCTTCGGCGGTCTTGAGACGTTCCAGCGTTTGAATCAGCTCAGTGTAATCGCCGCTGCCTTCCTGCTCGGTTTGTTCGACCGCTTCCAACATGCGCCGAATCGCGTCCACCGTCGCCAGGAGGGCGCTCGCGATGGACGGGTTGAAGATCAACTCGCCGGCGCGCAGCTTGCTGAGCAGATTTTCGGCAGCGTGAGCGACTGCCTGCAATCGCATGAGCCCGAGGAAGCCGGCCGTTCCCTTGACGGTGTGCAACGTGCGAAACGCCCGCGCCAGCGTCTCGCGCTCGTACGGCTCTTTTTCCAGGGTGACGAGATCGAGGTCCAGTTGGGCCAGGTTCTCTTGCGTTTCCAGCAGGAACTCGCGGACGACTTCGTTCATGTGGCGATTCTCGTTGTATTCGGCAAGGCGAGCTGAGCCTCGTTAGGCAACGCCGTGAAGGATTTCCCTTTGGTATTTCCTGCGTTACACGTCGCCTCAGCATGAATCGTCAGGCCATCAAATACGCCAACGGCGTTG